>DOKE01000041.1:473-4114 GCA_003510895.1 Candidatus Moraniibacteriota bacterium | reverse complement strand
GGACGAGCCGATGGCGAGGTGATAGAAGATGATATTAATCGCGTTATTACAGAAGCTCAAGCAATTCAGCTTCCTATGAACAAGGATATAATTCACGTGATTCCTAAAAAATATAGATTGGACGATAGTGATAACATAACCAATCCATTGGGAATGAGAGGAGTAAGGCTTGAAGTTGAAGCGCTTATTGTTCAAAGCTCGGCGGCTCACGTAAAAAATCTGAACAAATGTTTTTATCAAGCAGGATTGGAGATTAAGGATATTGCGCTGGAACCGCTTGCTTCAGAAAAATCAGTTCTTACAAAAAAACAAAAAGAGCTGGGAGTGGTCTTGGTGAATATTGGCGGCGGAACAACTTCTTTGGTAGTTTTTGAAGAAGGAGAAATAATTCATACTACCGTGCTGCCTGTTGGAGCCGGACACATAACCAATGACATTGCGATAGGTCTTAGGACCTCAGTGGAAATTGCGGAGAAAATTAAGTTGGAATATGGCAGCGCAATCTCACGAGATATAAATGTGAAAGAAGAAATTGATATTTCAAATTTTGATTCCAGAGAAGAAGGTTTGATTTCAAGACATCATATCGCGGAAATTATAGAAGCCAGGTTGTCCGAGATTTTCGAAATGGTTTATAAAGAACTTAAAAATATTGGAAAAGCGGGATTGTTGCCGGCGGGAGTTGTCTTGGTTGGCGGAGGAGCAAAATTGCCGAGAATTATTGAATTAGCCAAAGATGTTTTGAGGCTTCCTGTGCAAATTGGATTTCCTAGTGGTTTTAATGGTATTATGGATAAGGTGGATGATCCATCGTTTACAACAGTGGCTGGACTCTTGCTTTGGGGAAAAGAGGATATGGGAACGACAGCTGACAATTTGTCAGGCAAGAAAATGATAAATAAGATATCCAAGGGGACTGAATATACTGTTGATAAAGTGCGCGCTTGGGCAAGTAAATTTCTGCCGTAAAGCCTTAAATAAAAACAAAAAACAAATTCTTGACATAAAAAGCTTAGGTATGGTAAATTGAAATACTAAGCGTGTTTTTCGTGAGTTTCACCACATTGTAATTAAGAAATAAATTTAACATATAGCCATTATTGATCGCGAGGTCGATAGGTTGTTGAAAAAGTATGGCAGAAATAAAACCGGACATAGAAACATTTGCAAGGATAAAAGTTGTTGGTGTCGGGGGATCTGGAAACAATGCTATTAGTAGAATGATCGACTCTAAAATAAAGGGAGTTGAATTTGTTGCTATAAATACAGACGCTCAAGCGTTGCATCATTCAAAAGCGCAAGAAAAAGTTCATATCGGAAAAAATCTCACCAAGGGACTTGGAGCTGGAATGAATCCGGAAATTGGAAGACAAGCAGCGGAAGAAAACAGAGACGAAATTCAAGAAGTTCTCAAAGGCGCGGATATGGTTTTTGTTACTTGCGGTCTTGGAGGAGGAACCGGTTCCGGAGCCGCTCCTGTCGTAGCTGAAACAGCCAAGGAATTAGGAGCTCTTACTGTTGCGGTTGTTACTAAACCTTTTTCATTTGAAGGAGCGCAAAGAAGACAAATAGGCGAAGAAGCTCTTCAAAATTTGAAAGACAGGGTGGATACTTTAATTACAATACCTAATGACAAGCTGCTTTCTATCATAGACAGAAAAACCACTTTGATTAACGCTTTCAAAATTGTGGATGATGTTTTGAGACAAGGTGTGCAAGGAATTTCCGATCTGATCACTAAACCGGGAATAGTTAATGTTGACTTTGCCGATGTGCGCGCGATTATGCATGACAGTGGATCAGCTTTGATGGGAATTGGGATTTCCAGTGGAGACAACAGAGCTGCTGAAGCAGCCAAGGCCGCTATCAATAGTCCGCTTTTGGAACTTTCCATTGATGGAGCAAAAGGAGTGTTGTTTAATATTTCCGGATCCAGCGATTTGACTATGTTAGAAATCAATGAAGCCGCTAATATAATTACGGAAAGCATTGATCCGAACGCCAAAGTTATTTTTGGAGCCGTGGTGGATGATCAAGTTAAAAAAGGAGAAATACATATTACTGTTGTTGCAACCGGATTTGACGCGGAAAGAAAAAAGGAAAGTCTTTTGGTAAATAGAGTTTCTTTGAATAAGTCAGCCACTGTTGAAGAAAAAGAAAATGAAGTTGAGGCGGAAAAGGAAGTGGTGGAAACAAAAAAAGAAAGAATAACTTTTCCATCCAGAAAACTCGAAACCAAAATGATTATTGAAGAAAAAATTCAACCAAAATCCATCACATCCAGCGCAAAATCTGAAGAAATCGAAGAAGAAGACGAATTGGAAATCCCAGCCTTTATCAGAAGGAAGATGGAGAAATAACTTACGGTTTACAATTGAAGATAAATAACAAAAACTCGGAAAAAATCCGAGTTTTTGTTAAGAGCATAATTTTATTGTTGTTGCGTGCTATAACCAAGAAATAGTTTCACGCTGCCGCGCACCGTGAAGAATTGTAAGCAATTATTTTTTACGCTGTGCATAACTCGTTTTTTTGGCTTGAAAAAAGGAGCTTGGCACGCATTTGATTTGTGGTATAATGGACTCATAGCATACAAGATGTGGTATAAAAACTCGAAAAAGTTGTATAATAGACGAAATAGAAAAAGTGAAATTCGAGAGTTGTCAAGTTTTTTAAATCCAGATTAGTATATTAGTAAAAGATTGATAATTTGGCGGGTCGCAAACAACAAAAATAAAAATAATTAGCTAAATTAAAATTTTATGATTTGTCCTTTTTGCGGGCATAGCGACACCAAGGTGATCGACTCGCGCGATACTAATGATGGAAGGGCTATTCGCAGGAGAAGGGAATGTGAAAAATGCCAGTCGCGATTCAGCACTTATGAAGAAATGGAAATAATGCGCTTAACTGTTGTTAAGAGAGATGGGAGCAGGCAGGAATATGCAAGAAGCAAAATTGAAATAGGTTTGCACAAGGCCCTGGAAAAACGTCCAGTGAGTGAAGAAAAAATAAACAAAGCTATCGGAGATATTGAATATGAAATTCAGGCTCGCGAATCAAATGAGATAACGAGCAAGGAGATTGGAAAGATGATTTTGGATAAATTGAAAGAACTGGACGATGTTGCATATCTCAGGTTCGCAAGTGTTTACAAGGGGTTTAAAAATGCAGAAAGTTTTAGAAAAGAAATGGAAAAAATGGAAANNAGCACTTATGAAGAAATGGAAATTATGAGGCTGACTGTTTTGAAACGAGATGGTGTCAAACAAGAATATGATCGAAAGAAAATTGAAACAGGATTTCGCAAGGCGCTGGAAAAATGTTCCATAGCGGAAGATAAAATTCAGAAGGCGCTTGGAGATATCGAATATGAAATTTATTCCAAAGAAACAAATGAAATTAGGAGTAAAGATGTTGGGAAAATAGTTTTGAATAAGTTGAAGGAATTAGACGAGGTTGCCTATTTGAGATTCGCCAGTGTTTACAAATCATTTAAAAGCGCCGAGAGCTTTAAAAAGGAAATGGAAAATTTGAAATCAGAAAAAGATTTGGAATAATATCGTTAAAAAACTTGAAGCTAATAATCACTAAAATTCCGGGGGAATAAAGTTATGAAAAAACAAAAAAAATCGAAAGCA
>DOKE01000041.1:227-410 GCA_003510895.1 Candidatus Moraniibacteriota bacterium | reverse complement strand
AAAAAAAATCGAAAGCAATGAAAAAGACAAAAAAGAAAACCAGTGTCGCAGTTGTCAAAAAAATAAAAAAGTTAAAAAAGACCGCGGTTAAAGTTGTTGCAAAAAAAATAAAAAAAGCTGTTGAAAAAAAGAACGATAATGTTGTCAAAAAGGTTGTCAAAAGAAGCGGGAAAACGGTTCCTT
>DOKE01000041.1:0-152 GCA_003510895.1 Candidatus Moraniibacteriota bacterium | reverse complement strand
GTTGACAAGAAGAAAATTGAAGTGGCGGTGACAAAATCTTTTCTCAATACTGGAGAGGGAACAGAAAAAGACGCAAAAATAGTGGCGGAAAAAGTTGTCAGGATGATTAACAAAGGAAAGAAAAAAGGATATATTCCGGAAATTGAAGAAAT
>DOKE01000013.1:15051-18392 GCA_003510895.1 Candidatus Moraniibacteriota bacterium | reverse complement strand
ATACCAATTCCACCATCGGGGCAAATTTCAGAAGAAGGCTACACATCCCGCCAAAAATTATTATTTAACTTCTTCGGTTTCTTCCTCTTTTGTTTCCACTTTTTCCGCTTCAACCGGAGCTTCTTCCACTTTTTCCACATCAGAAACAACAGACTCTTCGGCAACAGGAGCTTCTTCAGCTGCGGCAAATTCAGAAATATCTTTATATTTCAATTTCAACGACTTAGCTGTCTTATCTTTAATATAATAAAGTTTTGATTTTTTGGTCAACGCTCTTTTGATAACTTCGATCTTGTCAATCATTGGGGAATGCAAAGGAAGAACAATTTCCACTCCAACACCATTGGAAACTTTTCTGACAGTAATTGTTTGGGAAGAGCTTTGTCCGCCTTTCATCGCGATAACCATTCCTTGAAACATCTGTATTCTTTCTTTTCCTCCTTCAACAATTTTTCGAAAAATTTTAACCACATCCCCGGTTCTCAGCTGCGGAACTTGGCTTGTTCTTTGAGACTTATTAAATTCAATCATTTTGTTCAACATATAATTGTGTATCCGCTGGTTCCGTAAATAATACAAGAAAACCACACCTATCCAAATAGGCGGAAAATTATTTAATTAAAAAGCTTTTATATAATAGTGGATTTATCTAAATTAGTCAACCTTAGCCAAAGCTTCCGAAAAATCCTGCGGAATCTCGGAAAAAAAGTGATATTTCTTTCCCAAAAGCTCCATTTTCAATTCTTTTGCGTGAAGCAATTGGCGTTTGACGCAGGCTATTTTCACATCAGCATATTTTTTCAAAAAATATTTCTCGTCCCCCACAATCGGATGGCCAATCGAAGAAAAATGGGCTCGAATCTGATGCATCCGTCCAGTTTTAGGAATGGCCTCGATCAAATCATATTCAACATAACTTTTCAAAACTTGATAGGTTGTTACTGCGTTTCTAATTTTTCCTCTGGATTTCCCGGTAGCTATTTTTTGTTTTTTGAAATTTGTGGCTCGCGTAAGAGGCTTATCAATTATTCCTTCTTT
This sequence comes from Candidatus Moraniibacteriota bacterium, assembly GCA_003510895.1. Taxonomy (GTDB): domain Bacteria; phylum Patescibacteriota; class Minisyncoccia; order Moranbacterales; family GWC2-37-73; genus UBA9338. Next base: position 17,354 of record DOKE01000013.1, on the reverse strand, counting down.
ATTTTGCAAATTGCCAAAAACCAATGCCACATATTTTTTTTCAATTTGTCTTTCAGCAAAAATATTTTTCAACTCATCAAAACTTTTTTTGTTTTTTGCCACCACCACTAAACCAGAAGTGTCCTTGTCCAGACGATGAACAATTCCCGGACGCAAATATCCATCCACGCTTTCATCATAAACATCCGCAATTTCCGGATATTTAGCCACAAGCCAATTGGCCACTGTGTTTTCTTTTTCCACCGCGCTAGGATGCATTTGCGTTCCAAACGGCTTATCTAAAACCAAAATATTTTCATCTTCGAACACTATTTTTATTTTGATATTAGGATTGGCAATCAGTTTCTTTTCATCAAAAACAAAATTTATTTCCACATTATCCCCTTCAACTAAAATATAGCTTGGTTTTATTACTTTTCCATTAATCAAGATTGTTCCCTTTTTAATTTGTCGAATAATTTCCCCGCGCGACATCGAAAAAAATTCCTCGGAGAGGAATTTATCAGCGCGCTTGCCAGCATTTTCAGTTGTAACAACAATTTGTTTCATTCGTTTTATGCGGTGCCCAGGAAAGGACTCGAACCTTCACGGATTGCTCCACCAGTTCCTAAGACTGGCGTGTATACCAATTCCACCACCTGGGCATAACTAACAACTAAATATGATTCTAGCTTCTTTTTTTAAAAAAAGCAACCCAAGTCTCACTTACTACTTGTTACCAATCTAATTCTTTCCACCTCATCTTTCAAGGGTCCGTCATTTTCATATTCCCCATGATGACGCGTGTCATCTCCATAAGTTTCTTTTTTTTGATCCAGATGAATATTGATTATCAAATCAATTCCTTCCACTTTTGTATATATGTGAAAACGCGGATAACCGGCGCGCGCCAATGGTCGCACAAAACTCATTTCATTTCCATCTTTTCTTTGAAAAATATATCCCGCTCGACGAAGAAGTGACACCGGATTTTCCCTAATACTCTCAATTTTGATTTTCATAATAATATAAATTAATTTTTCAAAACCCTCTTCTCAAAAATCACATAACAAATTTTTTATAATTCTTCCTATTTACTAATTCTGTTTTAGCGTTTGGATAGGCATCAAAAAAAGCTTTTGGAATAGTGAATTTGTCTTTTTGCCATTTAAATTCAAAAGCGGCAAGCATCCCGTCTTTTTCTTCCAAAAAATCAATTTCTTGTTTTTGTCTGGTTCTCCAAAAATATTGATTAACATATCTCTCATGATTATTATTTTTCTTGATCCTCTCCGACAAAAGAAAATTTTCCCAAAGCGATCCTATGTCATTTCTCAATTCAATGGGACCGTACGCTTTAATCAAAGCATTGCGCACTCCCACATCATAAAAGTATATTTTGCGCATTTTTTTGAGCTCATTACGCAAATTTCGGCTAAAAGGCTTAAGCTGATATATAATAAAAGATTGCTCCAACAGTTTCACATATCTTTCAACAGTAACCTTGTTTGTTCCAAGTAATGAAGCTAATTCGTTATAGGAAACTTCTTGTCCAACCTGAAAAGCCAATGCCTGCAGTAATTTGTCCAAAAGTTCAGCATACTTAACATTTTGATGTTCCAGCGCATCTTTATACAACGTTCCTTTTACCAAGTTATCGAGAACAAATCGAGGTTTGCCAGGATTATTAATAACATCCGGATACATTCCGTAAATCAGCCAATTCTTCAGAAGTCTTTCTTCTTCCAATGGGCTAAGGTTGACAGAAATCTCTTCCACAGAAAGAGGATATAGAAAAAATTCATATTTTCTACCGGTCAATGGTTCATTTATTTTATTTGCCAAATCAAAAGAAGAAGATCCGGTAACAATAAATTGCTTGTCCGGCATATTATCAATAGCAATTTTCAAGGTAAGTCCGATATTTTTCACTCTTTGAGCTTCATCAATAAAAATCAACTCATACCCCTGGAAAAGATTTTTTAAATCAGTTGAGGTTGTGTTGAACAATTTTGCGCGAACATCAGGATCATCGCAACTGACAAAAAGCGATCTTTTTTGGCTATATTTTTTTTCAATATTCCTAAGAAGAGTGGTTTTTCCAACTTGCCTGGCTCCATAAACAACAATTATTTTGCCTTCAAAAAGGCTTTTTTCAATCATTTTTTGGATAGTCCGTTCAAATAACATAATTTTATATACATTAGGTTAGTTAACTATCCTAATTATATATTATTTTAGTCGATAAGTCAATACCTCATCAAAATTAAGCTGAATTTGTCCGATCTTATTAATTAATTATTATAAATTGAGACTAAAGAAAA
>DOKE01000013.1:6887-14944 GCA_003510895.1 Candidatus Moraniibacteriota bacterium | reverse complement strand
CGGCTGTTAATTTTTAAGTACGTTGATTGACTAAATTATTCTAGACAAAATTTCAAACTCTTCTACTAATTTTTTGATTTTTGACGGTAATCTTCTGTCGCCATATACAGATTTCACCCAGCCAATTTTTCCTCTCATCATCGGTATTGACACCTCATGGATTTGTTCGATTGGCCGTGTTTCGGTTTTTATAATCGTAATTGTTTTATGAAGTTCTCCGCGCAAGGTATTGATAAATTTTTGCGGTATACCGAAGCTTGGCTCAAAATGAGAAGTTTTTCCGATTGAAATACCTACCACTAAATGCGCGCCATGTTTCAATCTGTTTAATTTGGTTTTTTTGGGGTTAATTTTGAAATATTCGGAATCATTAATTATTTTTGCAATATTCTTAATAACCCCGCGCGGATATTTTCTTTCTAAAAATGAAACGGAAATATCATCAGCATAAATGGCCAGATTAAATTCTTTTTTCCTAGAATGAAGGTAATCGAGAATTTTCTCAATTACACCACTCTCCGTCCAGACTAGATTTGCCAGATACGGCGATGTCGGCGCGCCCTGGGTCAAACAGCCATTGCCCGCTGTTAACCAAATGAGGAGCTCGATAAATTGCTTGAACAGTAAGCCAAACTTTTTGTTTAACTTTTCACTAAGCCTTATAAGCAGCTGCTGATTGTCTTTATCTCTTAAAAAATTCAAAAATAATACATTTTCAACTGTTCTTGTTTTGATTGAAGGGAAAAAATCTTTCAGGTCCATTTTTAATAACCATCGCGGCGGCTTAGACTGTCTGTCGCCCGGTTTTGCTCCCCAGACTGTAAATTGGTGAGTCAATGCTGTTTCTTTTGCGCCTTCGCAATTTTCGATGTAAGCCTTTAGCGATTTGTGCGTTGGAAATCGATAGAAGTAGCGATTTAATTCTTGTTGGATTAATTTCAAAGCATCGCACGGCTCATCTATTTTTCTGATTTTGCCGTTTTTTTCGAGAATTTCATAGGTTCGATAATACGGCTCTTTTGTGTAATAGGTGTAAATCAGACCGTCAGCCATAGCGGACGTAATTTTCATCTTTTCTAAAATAGGTAAAAATTTCAAAAACAGACTTAAATAATACTTACTATTTTTCATAACACCCTCCTTGGATGTATTTGTTAAAGAAAAAGGGGAGCCAATATCACTCCCCCTAAAACCTTGGCACAGTCGCTTGTATAATGCTTCCGCTAATAGCCGAAAAAACACGACTCCGACCAGTTCTATGAACGCGCACCCGGGTAGTGCGTGTCGAGTTCATAGGTGAGCCATGAATTACGTATATTTCGGCCGATAATCCTATTAGTGAACCTCCTTCAAGAATTCACCAAACTTCCTAAGCCATTTGATTTCAAATGACCCTCCCTTTTTTCAAAGAGAAACTCTGCCAATTACTATTCTTATAACATTTACTTCCGCTTATGTAAATAGCTTGCTTCTTCTTCCAAAATATCCATTTTCTTCCCCGCCCCGCGATTATACCCGCCTGTTTTTCCATCCGATCGAATCACTCGATGACAGGGAATTTTTGAGTCATAGTTTTTTCCCAAAATATTTCCAACTGCTCGACAGGCGCGCGGACTGCCAGCCATTTGCGCCACTTGTTTGTAGGTCAAAGTTTTTCCCCTGGGAATCTTTTTCACAATTTCAAAAACTTTGCTGCGAAAAGTTGAAGAAGTTCTATATACCGGCATCCCCTTTTCCCCGCCAATTTTGTGATACTTTTGCATAAAGATTATTTAATCTAAATCGCCACATTATTCCAAATCATATCAAAAATCTCTTTTTGCGCATCAGCATATTCCTTAGACTGAATAACAAATCCAAATTTTTCCTCCATAGTTGAAATCACCACGACCTTATCGTCATAAATCACCATATATGGTTTAATATTAATATTTTCCGGAACAAATTTTACTTCTCTAAGCTGCTTAGAATGTATTTCTCCCTTTTCCCTTTCCGGTTTATATGTGAATGATCGCAAAGAAAAACTTCTAATTCCCTTTTTTATTCTCTTTATTACAAAATCATCAATAAATTCTTTTCCCAAGATATCCTCCAATAAAAAACCAGACAAATAATACCGATTTATTTTTTCCTTGCATAATAACAAGTCTTCAAACATTTTTCGAAGACCTATTTGATTTTTATAAATTTTTATTTCCGGAATGTTTGAGGACTGTCCATATATTTCTTTCATTTCAGGGATTAAAGACATCACAATTTCTTTTTTTTCATTCAATAAGTTATTGAGACTTTCTTTAGGGTCTTCCGCTCCATAATAATTTCTTCCATTTTTATCAGTTTTAAATATTAATCCTTTTTTGATTAAATTTTCCAAACAATGATAAGCGGAAGTTCTCTTTATTTCAGCCAGTTTAGCTATTTTGGTAATAGTAGCCTGTTTTAATTTAAGAATAGCAAGATATATCTCAATCTCCTTTTCTCCCAAGTCCAACTTTTTTAAATTTTCTCTTATTCTCATACAAATAAAACTTAATGACGACTATTTTAGTCGTTACTTATATACTATATTATCCCTTAAATAAGTCAACATATCTAAATTTTAATAGCTTTATTCAATATGTTTTGACAATAAATATCATAGTCACTATAGTAATAAGTTCTTTAACAACTAACCATCTTACCGAAAAAATAAAGGGGGATACCATGAAAAAACCAGCAACTCATCCAAGTTATTTTTTTGAAATAAACACGTCATTCTGGAGAAGAAACAAGCCTCAAGTATTAGGAGATTTTATCGGAAGACCGGAAGCTATTGCTCTTTTGAATAGCACTGCCAACAAAAAAATTCTTGATGCCGGTTGTGGAACTGGCTATGTTTCACGGATATTAGCATTAAAAGGTGGGATTGTTTTTGGGTGCGATGCCGATCTTGAAAGTATAAAAGTGGCAAAGAGAGCAGAAGCAACAAATCCCCTTGGAATTTCATATAGAGAGTGTGACATTAGAGAATTACCTTTCGATTCAGAATTCTTTAATTATATTGTTTCAATCAGTGTTCTTGTTTATATAACAAGAGTTGAAATATGGAGCTTTCTTCAAGAAGCTTATCGGGTGTTAAAAAAGAATGGCGAGATTATCATCTCCATTCCTCATCCATATATGCAATCCATAGAAAGCCCTGCCAGAAAAGAGGTGTTTAACTGGATCAAGTATTGTCCACTGAAAATATTTGATAAAGAAAGCCAAAAATTCAAACAACTGTATTTTAACACGGAAATGGAAATGTTTTCCGCCGAAGTATGGTCGCATCCCATATCCTTTTATATCGAATCTTTAAAACAACATAACTTCGCAATATCCCACATTAAGGAATTATTTATCAGAAAAAAACATCTAATTAGAAAAGAATGGGGATCACAATATGACTACCCCGGCTATTTTCTAATTAAAGCAACTAAAAAGCAATGATTAGTCTAGCAAAAAAAGTCGCTAAAAAACACTAGCCAGCAACCCGCTTACGATTGCTGGCTTTTTTTCTTTTTTCAAAGCTATAATCGCAAACCTTTTTGATTAATAATTTTCCGTCCTAAAATTTTTTTAGATTCTTTCAAAAAATCTTTAGCGCTTGCCAACATGCTCTCAGTGCCAGGTTTATCAAAATCTCCGTAATAATCCGCATTTTCACGCAGCGCCTTTCCTAGTTGCAGAGCTTCTAAAAATTTAGAATCTAAAAGATGCTCAGAAATATACAAAGATTTTAAAGCTTCCATCAAGCAAAAATGGCTTTTCTCGCGATAACTTTTTTGATAAATCAAGGCTCGGGCAGTATGAAACATAGAATAATAAGATTGAATCGTGCTCCACTTGTAATTTTTATTTTTAAAACTATCGCGCGCTGTTTTTAAATCCTCTTTAGCCAAGTCTAATTCCTTGAAAACAAGTTGCTTGGCTTTAGGAAAAATTTTAATTTTTCCCCGTTCGATGCATTTTTCAAATTCTTTGGTTTTCATCCGCTTTCCATAATACTTTTCCAGCCTCTATTTCCTGAAATAGCAGTGGCTTATGTTTATTAATTTTTAACATTTCACTTGGTTTTTTTGCAATCAGTTGCACACGTTCCGCGAATTCTGAGTTGTTAATTATTTTTCTAATTGCTCTGTCATTATTAGATAAAACAAACAAATCAATATCACTCTCCTTTGAATTTAAGCCATTGGCAAAAGAACCGAAAAGAATTATCTTTAAACTTTCTTTTTTTAACCTCTCAACCAAAGATTGAATTTCCAATATATTTTTTAGAGTTTTGATTTCCCTAACCGCATTATTTTTAAAATCTGCTTGCAAAAGAGCGGTTCGCCCGACTTTTCTTTTTTGAATCAACCCGCAAGCAACCAAATCACGCAACGCCAAATTAACGGCTGATTTTTTCACTCCGGTATTTTTTACAATTTCTTTCTCCATATATTCAGCAACATCCTCTACTAAAAAACCTAGGATTTTTTGTTGGGAAGTGGAAAATAAAAGATTGGCTAATTTACGCATAATATATATTCCATTATTTTGGATATATTTCCATTATAATGGATTATATAACATTGGTCAATAGCCCTTATTTTTCAAAAAAATCCTCACCAACCTAATGATATCGTAGCTATACTTTTCATTCAAATATTTATATACGGGACTCAGCGCTCCTTGTCCGCAGTTGTCAAAAGCTTTTTTTATTTCATTGAAAACTTCCGGTTTTGGCTTGAGATGTTCTATGCCAACATTTTTTCCGAAAGAAATTATTTTTTCAATATGCGCAACTATAGTGCCTTCTGTTACCGCGCGTTTTTTGGCAATAGCGGCAACGGGCATCTTTTCTTCCAAAAATTCTTGCGTGATTCGATATGTTCCACTAATTGATTTTACCCCGCTCTTCTTTTTCACGCTCTCTTTCCTGGGAGAAATAGAAAAATCTTTCGGCTCAATATTATTTTCCCGCGCATATTTATTGATTTCATCCAAAAATATTTTTCCAAAATTTTTTAATTTTTGCTCTCCTACTCCGGCAATTTTCAAAAAATTATTTTCATTGATTGGAAAATAATATGCCATCTCTCGCAAGGAAACATCGGAAAAAACCACAAATGGAGGAACATTTAATTCTCCGGCGAGTTTTTTTCGAACTTCCCGCAATTTTTCAAACAGTCTTCCGTCATATTCAAGAGCATCCTTAATTTTTAGCCTATCATCAAAAACTTCTTCTTTCGGTTTGGATAATGACAGTTTCTCTTTGCTATGTAAAAATTTCTTCCCTTTGCCTGTAAGTCGTAAAATTGGATAGTCCCCCGATTCTTTTTCAATCAATTGAACGCCAATAAGCGATTTGATTATTTCAAAAAGCTGTCCTTCGGAAAAATCATTCACAATTCCATAAACAGAAAGTTTGCTATGCCCTCTTTCTCTGATTTGCTTGCTGTTTTTTCCTTTTAGAATATCGACGATATAACCGGCTCCGAAACGAAAACCGCAGCGAATGATAGCCGAAAGAATTTTTTGCGCGACAACTGTCGCATCAAACATTTCTTTTCCAGAAAGGCAATGATCGCATCCGCCGCAATTTTCTTTTTCATATTTTTCTCCAAAATAGGAAAGTATGTGCCTTCTCCGGCAAGAATTCAGATCCGCATAATCCATAACTTCTTGCAATTTTCTTTCTGTTTGTCGTTTCAAATTCTCATCATCCATTACATTGATAAAATATCGGTGTTTGCGCGCGTCGGCAAAAGTGTAGAACATAACGCACTCGGCGGGCAAACCATCGCGACCGGCTCGACCGACTTCTTGATAATATCCCTCCAGTGATTTGGGAAAAGTATAATGAACAACCATTCGCACATCTGGCTTGTCGATTCCCATTCCGAAAGCGATAGTCGCCACAATAATATTTATTTTATCCTGAATAAAATCTTCTTGCGTTTTCTTTCTCTTGGCGCTATCCAAACCGGCGTGATAGGCAAGCGCGGAAAATCCCTCCGACCGAAGATTGAGCGCAAGATTTTCTGTGTCTTTTCGGGAAAAACAATAAATAATCACTGATTCTTTTCTTCTGTTTTCAAGCAATTTTAAAAGTTTTTCAAAAGAATTTTTTTTCTCAATCACGCGAAAAAATAAATTATCCCGATTAAAACTGGAAATAAAAATGTTGGGATTTTCGAAATTCAGTTGATTTAAAATATCTTGACGCACCTTTTCCGTCGCCGTCGCAGTCAACGCCATAATCGGAACGCCGGGAAAAATATCTTTTAGTCTTCTCAAGTTGCGATAATCCGGACGAAAATCGTGTCCCCATTCGGAAATACAATGCGCTTCATCCACCGCAATCAAACTGGGCTTCAAATTTTGCAAAAAATTTTCAAATCCATTCGAAGCCATCCGTTCCGGAGCGATATATAATATTTTTACTTTTCCTTCTTTGATTTCTTTTTGAATTCTTTGAATTTCATCGCCGGACAAGGAAGAATTTAAAAACTCCGCCGCCACTCCGCTGGCTTTCAAGAAATCAACCTGATCTTTCATCAGCGCAATCAGCGGAGAAATAACCAGGGTGATTCCGGGAAACTTAAGCGCCGGCAATTGATAGCACAGCGACTTCCCTCCTCCGGTCGGCATCAAAACAAAAGTATCCCGCTTATTCAAAACATTTTCAATAATCTCCCTCTGCAAAGGCCGAAACTCATCAAACCCGAAATATTTTTTAAGAATAGTTTCCATTATTTTCAACAATTAAATTCATACATATATGCAAATTTAATTATTGTGATATTTTTTCTATTTATTTTTAACAATAAATTTTTTGTGGCTGATATCTTCCAATAGATTTAATGTAGCTTGAACAGAAGAATTCTCAGTGTTTTTCAGAATAAGCCTATCACTAAATTTTTCTTGCAATGGAGTGATGAATTCGTCACCCCAAGATGGAGTAAAAACAATAACACCCTCAAAATCAACCTCGACTAACTCTTGATTTTTTATTTCTTGCAAAGCGCCTTGAAAAGCGGCGTAGGCTTCTTTCCCCGCTTGTCGCGAAACTAATGTTGTCCCAAATTTTTTCAATTGTATAATCATAATTTTCTATTTAAAATTTTATCAAAGCGATGCAACCACGAATATAACTATTGGATTTTTTAATTTTCAAATCAACATCTCCCTTATCAATTTCCAATTCGGCATCTCCGGTCTTATAATATAATTCCACATCATTTACGCTAGCAATCCTTCTGACATATTTTAATCCATTCCCGCGCGCTTCAGGAGCCCGTCCGGAAACTATTTCCGTAAAAGCAACTCTCAAAGCATCCGCATTGCCTTCTAGTTCCGGACGCACTCTTTTCAAAGTTTCAAATATCCCTCTCCCGCGATCAGCCAAAACAATTTCTTTTTTATCCAAATCGTATCCAAAAAAAATCCCCGGGACATCCGGCCAATTCCCAATATTATGAGCGAATGAATTATCTCCAATTTCTCCCGTCATAGCAATTATTAGAGGAAATATGTTTTTTAGTTCCGAAACTTCAGCTAGTTTATTTTGCAACTTAGTAAGTTTATCCAAAAATGTTGCACTAGTTTGGCAATAAAATAATTTATTAGGTTCGGATGAATCGCTTTTCGCCGCCCAATAATTTGCAACTGCAAAAAGATCTTGAGCGGAAACCTCAGCACTCAAAAAATAATTTTCAATATCTTTTAAATCATAATAACGATGACCACCAGGACGCCTAATTGAAGATAATTTTCCTGAAATATCCCAACGCCTAAGAGTTTGGATAGAAATTCCTAATAATTTTGCCGCCTCGCTAATTGGCACCAGATTCAGTTCCATTTAAAAATATCATAAGAAGTTATGGATTTAGTATAGCAAATCTATACAACACCTGTCAAATCTATACATTTTATGCTAAATCTACTCATTTTATATGCAAAACTACTCATCATTTAGTTAAAAGCTTTCAAAATTAAATTTTATCCATTATTGCATCAATTAAACAAGGTCGTCAGAAAAATTTTTCTGA
>DOKE01000013.1:0-6805 GCA_003510895.1 Candidatus Moraniibacteriota bacterium | reverse complement strand
ACCTTGTTTTTATCCGTAAAAACAATGGTTACTCGCGCTTCCATGGACTTTCATCATTTGGCTGCGATGCCAAATCCTTTCTAAACAATTTCAATAACTGAGGATATGCTTCATCTTTAAAATATCTGATCAACACATGGTGAACAAAAGAAGTCAATATTGACGATACGACTAGCGCTATTGGCATCCAGCTCTCACTAGCATAAAGCCATACTGGAATATCTTTGTTAGAATGCTTAAGATAGAAAAAATATCCATAACAGACCGTGCAAATAATCGAGACTCCGAGCAATGCAATATCAAGCACACAAAGCAAATAAAAATTGCGGAATTTTAGACATAAAATGCCCACAAAATCTTTTTTATCTCCTGACGATTTTTCCATAGACTCCCCCGTATTTGATTGTGATTGCAAATCCTTTTTAATCAATGTAAGTAGCCTTGGCCACACATCCATTCGGAAATACACAACATGTCGCGAACCAGAAATTGGACCAAATAATTCCAACAGCATCCAAACTACAAGAGCTCCAAATGCCAACGAGATAAAAGAAATACCAAAAAGCATCCATATCAACCATGCCGAGTACAAAAAAATAACCCACATTATTGATAAAGAAAGGTAATCAATTATGGCAAATACATACAAATGACGCAGCGTAACATACAGGTAGTTAACATATTCTTCTCGATTACCATAAGGTTTTTTCATTATATATCCTCCCGTATTTAATATTTTTAAGCTACTATCCCCTCCTGAATAACAAAGTCTAACAAATTAGCCTAATTTGTAAACTTGTTGACACAATATGACAACAAAGCTATACTAATCCTATATGAAAAATTCCCTATTTATAAGCGAAAAAGAGAAGCGCATTTTGGCTAGTTTGTATAAAATTGGCAAGAGTGGCGTGGCGGAAATATCCAAAGACACGCTTGTTAACCGAACAACACTGTATCCGTTTTTAGAAAAATTACTAACCAAAGGCTTGATTTCTAAAATCAAGATTGAGGATAAAACAATCTACCAGCCGATTTCGCAGACTGAGTTTTTACGATGGATCAAACGGCAAGAAAAAGATGCTCAAACGCAATCATCAGAGCTATCCCAATGGATCAGAAAACAAACTAAAAATGAAGGTGCGACGCTAGCTTCCGAAATAAAATATTTTGAAGGCTTGGAGGGCGTGAAAAATCTATATGAGGATAGTTGGCGAAACAATGAAGGTAAAATCATTTATTGCATCACCGACTATAAAAATGCTTACGCAAAAATGGGCAAGTTTTTTAAAGAAGAATATTTTCCCGAACGCATCAAACACGGGATACACATAAAAAATATTTTACCTGAAAGCAAGGTTGGAAAAAAAGAAAAAACAATAGCCAAGCAATTGCTTCGCGAAATGAAATTCATTAAAATATTAGAAGATTTGGATATTGAAATTAATATCTATGATAATAAAACATCTATCGTTGCCTTCGATGAAAAAAATCCCTCAGCCATCTTGATTAAAAATGAAAAGATTTCTAAGGCAATGAAAAATATCTTCGAATATCTTTGGAAAACAAAGTAATAATATATAAAGTTACCGACTTACTTCACCCAATACTTCCCTTTTATTTTTATCGTAATATTTTTTATTAGAAATAACATTTGATTAAAGATTAAGATCAAAATATAAAAAACAGGAGACTCATGCCATGCATGAATCTCCTGCTAATGAAAACTTGATAGACTTTCCGCTTATTTTATTTTTTTAACTCGGCTATCGTTAATTCGGTAATATCGACGAGTTGTTGCCAAGAAAGACCACTTCCTGTCTCCCTTGGTGATCCACCGATGATTGTTGAACCATTCCATCCATTTGTGCGACTAAGACCCTCGGCGAAGTTAAAAGCATCATAAAGCTTTTCCACTGGAAATAATATGTATTGTGATCTGCGTCCCACAGAATAAACATATTTTCCATCTTCTCTTATCGCTACCAGGCTTATAAATGCATTCATTCCTTTTCCATAAAGATAGTAGCGAGCCTCATTACCGCCGATTTCATTTACAATCTTAAATAAAGGTGAATCATAGAGTATTTCATGGCGGGTATCAAGCGTTTTTTCGCCTGCTTGTCCCATGAGGGCCGCATTAAGTCTTTGCATGATAGCCTCGATATTATCTCGCATCATGCCTTCAGTTGCTCGTGATAACTCACCGGATTTACGTAAATCAGTGTATGGTTGGAAAATCCAACAATGCTGCCTGACAACTTGTTCGGTAAGATTGACGGGAAACGCACCCCCTGTAATGTCCCAATTATTGGTAAGAGCGAGAATGCGATTGATACTAGGTATGCTTTGCGTTTCTTCAAAAAGATTATAATTATTGAGAAGCCAGACTGCCATTGCCGTGTCTTGATCAGTATCATTGATGTATATATGCAAACACGGCAGGCCATCTTCCCGAAATGATTGCATAAGACCACCCTTAATGGCCATATATATTTGCATACAGGTACTCATTGTTGCATCCCTGATGACACCATCATGGTGATCAAAATTTGCGTGCATTATTGCTTCGTCAAAGCGAGGACCACCCAAAACCATTCCATCGAGAGCGATGGAGTTACGGGGGGTTGTTTCTACAAATTCTTTCCAGGTCATGGTTTTTCTTGGAAGAATATGCAATGTCATTCCATTTTTCATCTCAGTCTCCTTTGTGTGTGAAGTGTTTTTTTGACTTCTATGAATATTATTCCGTGATGTGAAAGTCTTTAAATAATCTACCTCAACCAATTTTTTTCAATGACCCAAAGAAACTACATGTCGAGTTTTGTGCGTTATCATCAAGTCTGTTTGGCAAATCAGATGCAATGACATATTGCCTTGTTACATCAATCTTCATTTCATTAAATAATACGAGGACTGCCTCAATAACGGTACTCGAAACATCAGGATCATTAAGAGTTTCCAATAACAACGGAACAGCATCTGTCCCCATATCCCTAATCACGGTCGAGGCATAATGATTATCTGGCATCAATTCTATTAGACAGCGTATTCCGCCCAGATCATAAATTTCATTTACAACCTGGGGATCATTCTTTAAACAAACACATTTTCTGCCGCCTATCATAATGTGATGATGCTCTTTGTCTAGTGAATCAATTAGTCTAATGTTTCTCTTGCTCATATTGGAATTTCCTCCTTTAAAGTTAATTTTCCAACAATTTCCACATCATCTCAAAATATTGCCGATGGGTTTCGGCAAAGTCCTTGCTTTCAATCACGACGATAATGTTTTCCTCCTTAGTTGAGAACATAGCAATTTTGTCGCCGAAGATTATTTCCGTTGAAGGAAACGAGAACTCTTTCGGAGCAATACGAGTTTCACGATTATACTTAGAATCTACACTTCTAAGTTTTAAGGTTGGCTCAGAACTTTCATTTATCGCGCGACTTGAGAATCCTAGCTCTAGTTTTCTTTCTTGAATTTCTTGAAGAAAATCTTCCCCAGCAAATTTGATGAAAGTTTCTATCCTAGCAATCCCAACAAAGTTCTTGCCTTCATATTGAAAAATTTCATCCCAAACTTTGCGAAAACCTTTTTCGCCTTCGTACACTCTAATTTGCGGCTTAAAATCATCGCTTTGGTCAAGCGCCTTGAGAGTGGGAAGAATTTTTTCCACCACACGTTTGCTTTTTTGGAACTTAGTATATTCATCATCTAAAAAAGAATAAAGTTTATTAGTTGGATTTTCTGCAACCAACCTTCTTTTTTTCCCTTTTTTAATTTCAACAATAAATCCCTGTTTCTTCAGATTTTCAACCACGTCATATATGGTTCCGCGGCTAAGTCCTGTTTCTCTTGAAATGGAGGGCACGCTGGCATCGCGACTTTGCGCAACAGAAATATATACCAACGCCTCTTTTTGATTTAATCCTAATTGTAAAAGACCACTCATTACTTCCTCCTCCTGAATCCTGTTCAACATAAGATTGTAGTCTTAATTTTTATTAAAATCAATAGTAACCGTCCTTTTTTGAAATATATTCATTTTAATTGCTTTTATTAAAGCAAAATAAACATAATAAAAAACGACGCTAATCATCGTCATTATACCAAAAGTGTCGCAAAATGCAAGCCTTTCATCTCAAAAACCCTTTGACTTATGAAATCAAGGGTTTTTCTTTTTTCAAACAATTTAACAATAACAACACAACAATACAGTTCTACTTCACCCAATACTTCCCTTTCAACTCCCTATCATCCTCTTCTTTTTTATCCTCGATTTTTTCTTTTGCCATCTCGCGAAGTTTTGGGAGATCTTTTTTGTCAAGTTCGGTTGCTCTTTTTAATAAGTATTCTTTATTATTTTTCTCAGCGTCTTCAATCACTTCCGCCAAAAGCACATCAAGAATCGCTCCGATTTTTGGACCAGGCTTTAATTTCAAATCTTTCATTAAATCATTGCCATTTATTTTTAGCATTTTCACCGAAACAGCGTCCGTGGAAACTTTGTCAATCAAATATTCCAGATGGCGAAGCTTATATGGCTTGGCTTTCGGCGTTCCACTGCCCAAACGATCCGCAATCCGCACATCAATCAAATCTTTGATATTTTCCAGCCCGACTTTCTTAATCAATCGTCGCACTGATGCTTCCCCGACTTCTTCCGGATTATAATAAAACATATGATTATCAATCAAAAGAACCGCCTTGTTCACAATTTCATTGGAAAATTTCAAACGCTGCAAGATATTTTTCGCCACGCGCGCTCCCACGTGATCATGATTATAGAATGTGGAAAACTCTCCTTCTCCTCGTTTGGTTTGCGGCTTGGCAATGTCATGAAAAAGCGACGCCAATCTTACTTCCAATTTTTTTGAAGGACAAAATTTCAATGCCAACAAATTATGCTTATAGATAGTGTGGATATGATGACGATTCTGCCCCACTCCCACTCCTTTTTCCAATTCAGGAACTACATATTGCAAAAGTCCCGTGTTATGAAGCATCTCCACTCCTTCAGCTGGATTATCGGATAAAATAATTTTTGCAAATTCGTCCTTGATTCTTTCTTGCGAAATATGCCGCATATGGTGAGAATTTTTTTTGATAGCGGCTAAAGTTTTTTCCTCAATTGCGAATCCCAATTGACTATGAAAACGCACTGCTCGCATCATTCGAAGCGCGTCTTCATCAAATCTCTCATTAGCATCGCCCACGGCGCGAATAATTTTCTTTCTTATATCATCTTGCCCTCCGAATAAGTCAACAATATCATAAGCAACATTGGAAATTTTTTGTGTTTTCAGTTTTAACGCCATTGCATTGATCGTAAAATCTCTTCTGGACAAATCTTCTTCCAAAGTTTTGGCAAACCTAACTTCATCCGGCCTTCTGCGATCAGAATATTTTGATTCAATGCGATATGTCGTCACTTCTACCACATCATGCTCTCGATTTTCTTTTCTATTTTTCAAAAAAGGTTTAGTTTTCACACCGACTGTTCCAAAATCATTTTCATAAAAACTATTTTCTTCTCCAAAAATTTCCAGAATTTCTTCCGGTTTGGCATTGGTGGTTATATCCCAGTCTTTCGGTTCAATTTCACACAACAAATCACGCACACATCCTCCTACGATATATGCCTCAAAACCGGCCGCTTCAATTTTCTGCAAGACTTCGATTACTTGCTTTGGAATTTTTTTAAACATAGAGTTTGTTGTGTCCTCGGCAGGAATTGAACCTACATCAATAGCTTAGGACGCTACTGTTCTATCCATTGAACTACGAGGACTTTTTTATGATTTGAGACTTAATAAACTCTATCATACTCATAATAAGCTTGAAAGAGTTGCCACTTTTAGTCACCCGTATGCGACACATTCCATACGGAAGTTTTCCGTGTTTCTTGCCCTGCAAAATATTCACGCCCAAAATTCTTTTTTCATTTATATTGCATATTTTTGCCCAATATTTTCGTGCTTCGCTAATTTTAATACCCTCATACACCCTAATAGAAACACGAAGATCATTTTCACTAACACCTATTTCCCTTAGACATGAAAGTGAAACCTGTATTAAAGCTGGATCACTGTTAATAAGATTAAATTCTTTTTTTGCTCCCTCGCCCCAATAAATAGCTGCTAATATAAAAAATTTATCTCTTTTTTCAACTTTTTTTAATAATTCTCCAGCTTTAATTTTTGAATTTTTCCAAAGCCTCTCAGCTCGCTTTATGCTTCCGCCTTGTTTTTGCTTTAAAATAGCTGCGTACTCCGGAAGTACAATTATATCTTTTATATACTTATAAATCGTAGAGTTTCTACGTTTCAATGCTACACAAATCTCGGGCAAACTATGTCCCGTTTCTCGCAATCTTTTTATTATCTTTATTTCATCCTCTGTAATTGGTATTCCTCTCATAATTAAAGAATACCATAAAAATCAATAAAGTCCAAGGACTGATTCACTCTATCCATTGAACTATGAGGGCAAAATAATTTTAAAATTTAAATTTTTGTGGAGATAAGGAGGTTCGAACTCCTGACCCCTTCGATGCCATCGAAGTACTCTACCAACTGAGCTATATCCCCATAATCATATACTTAAACACATAACTAATATTAACAGCTTTTCAAAGCAGGTCAATGTCTCCTCTGGCGCTTTTTTATATTATACAACAATAGATTTATTTTGTCAAATAAAATATCTCCTCTTTATACTACCCACGAATTGTTCCACGTGGAACAATAACTTTAGGCTTGTTTCTTTGCTGTTTCTTATTAAATTGTTCCACGTGGAACA
>DOKE01000033.1:3593-4704 GCA_003510895.1 Candidatus Moraniibacteriota bacterium | reverse complement strand
ATGGAAGAACTTTCCGATGAAGACAAGGTGACAGTGGCCAGAGCTCGCAAAGTTCAAAAATATCTTTCTCAACCGTTCTTTGTGGCGGAACAATTTACTGGCACCCCGGGAAAATATGTGAAATTGACTGACACAATTCGCGGGTTCAAAATGATTCTTGACGGAAAATTGGATGATGTGGCGGAACAGGATTTCTATATGAAGGGAAGCGTTGATGAAATTAAAAAGTAAATTCTATGTCTGATTTAAAAATAAAATTAAAATTAATCACTCCGGAAAAAGTTGTTTTGGAAAAAGAAATTTTTCAAGCTACTCTGCCAATTGTCAATGGAGAAGTTACTATTTTGCCTAATCATCGTTCCTATATTGGGGCGTTAAAAGCTGGCGAAATAATCTTAAGAGACGGGAAGGAAGATTTCCATTTATCTGTTGCTAGTGGATTTGTCGAGTTTGATAAAAACAATATGACTATTTTGGCTGACAGCGCTGAATATGCTCACGAAATCAATTTGGAAAGAGCGGAACAGGCTAGAAAAAGAGCGGAAGAATTGATGGCGCAGAAACATACTATGGATGAAATGGAATATGCCAAAGTGGCTGCATCTATCGAAAAAGAAATGGCGCGTATTCGAGTGGCCAAGAAACATCACACAAGAAGAAATATAAATTTGGAACAATAATATGATTTCACCAGGATTAAAAAAATTTATAGAGAAAAATGCTATGGGGTTGGCGACGGTCGGCAAAAACGGCAAACCGCATAATATTGCTGTGGCGTATGTGAAGGTTGTGGATGGGATGTTGGTTATCTCTAACGCGCATATTAAAGAGTCCATTAAAAATATTGAGCAAAATGAAAATGTTTCTTTGGTTGTTTGGAACAAGGAATGGGAAAAAGCCTGTGTGGGATATGAACTGGTTGGCAAAGCAAAAAATTATACCAGCGGAAAATGGTTTGATTTTGTCTGCCAAATGCCGGATAATAAAGGCTATAAAATCAACAGCGCTATCGTGGTCAAAATTACAAAAATAAAAAAACTTATATCATAAACAAAATTTGGCGGCAACTTTTTTATTTTGTAAGCTTTTAATTTTTACTTATTTTTATATT
>DOKE01000033.1:2861-3534 GCA_003510895.1 Candidatus Moraniibacteriota bacterium | reverse complement strand
TAATTTTTACTTATTTTTATATTATCAATGAAGCTTTTTGTGTTTCTTGATATCCTAATGGTGTGTTTTATTTTCTTTGAAGCAATCTTAATTTTTTGAATATTTGGGTTGTATCCAATTTTTTTCGTTATTTCAATGAAGTCATTTGCTATTGTTGGTATTATAGTTACAAAATTTACCATTATATATTTTCTATCGAAATATATTGATCCATCTGTTTCCAATAATCCCTTCAAGCATGGTTTTATATAGTCATTACTTGCTTTTATCCATTTTGGAATTGATATTTTTTGTTTAAATTTTGATCCGTCTTTTGCTTTCCATCCAAGAATCAGTTCCCACCTATTTGAATAACAACTAATATCTGTACAATTATCTTTTCTTTTTATCAAAGAAACTTTATTTTTTGGAAATAATTCACTGATATTTTTTGAGATTCTTTTTATTAATTTTGGATATTTATTGTCACAGCTTATTCTTAATCTCACAGCCCTTCCGTTTGGATTGGAAAGATTTCCATCGCCGATGGCAATACCAATAATATAAGCCAGCTTTTTGCTTTTATTGAATTTATTCAAGTTTTTAAATTTATGTGGTGCCGCTGGTCGGACTCGAACCGACACGAGATTGCTCCCACGACATTTTGAGTGTCGCGTGTATACCAATTTCACCA
>DOKE01000033.1:2626-2798 GCA_003510895.1 Candidatus Moraniibacteriota bacterium | reverse complement strand
TACCAATTTCACCACAGCGGCATAGTTGTCAAATCAAAGCTTTTTAGAGCCTTAAACACTTTATTATAATAGGCAATTGTAAGTCTTCTGTCAATGTGTTAATATTATTTTAGAATAATTTATTTTTAGCTAATGGGCAAGATAATATCGCTTATAAATCAAAAAGGCGGGG
>DOKE01000033.1:1960-2474 GCA_003510895.1 Candidatus Moraniibacteriota bacterium | reverse complement strand
ATCTTGATCCGCAAGGCAATGCATCTTCCGGTTTGGGAGTGGATGTCAGGAATCTACAAAAGGGACTATATCACGCTTTGGTGAATATTGAACATCCAAAAAATGTTATTTTTCGCGTTGAAGATGCCGGGCATGACTTGATGCCGTCTTCTCAAGATTTGGCGGGGGCAGGAATTGAATTGGTAAATTTCGACAATCGGGAATTTAAATTATATGACGTTCTCAGACAAGTGCGCGCTGATTATGATTATATAATAATCGATAGTCCTCCAAGCTTGGGATTACTTACCATAAATGGATTGGTGGCTAGTGATGAAGTTCTTATTCCGGTGCAAACAGAATATTACGCGTTGGAAGGATTGAGTCAACTTTTGGAAACAATCGAGCTTGTGCAAAAGCATCTTCAACCAAGATTGGAGATTGGCGGAGCTATTTTGACTATGTATGATAAAAGAAATCGATTAGCTCGACAAGTTGTGAAAGAGATGCGAGAACATTTTCCCGGACATGTTTT
>DOKE01000033.1:1258-1775 GCA_003510895.1 Candidatus Moraniibacteriota bacterium | reverse complement strand
AGAAATAATCGAAAAAGACAAAACCAGAGATAATGTGAAAGACGAGGAAGTGAAAAGAAAATTTACAGTTTAAACTTTTTTAATTTTTTTATATATGGCTCAAAATTATGGATTGGGAAGAGGGCTTTCTTCTCTTATTCCCAGCAAAAAAATAACTGACGAGAGAAGCGCGGCGGCTGCTAGCGCTCTTTCATCCAGAGGGGGAGACGAACCTATTAGGGGAGACAAATATGTCATTGAAGTGGATATTAATAATATTGTTCCCAATCCTCATCAACCCAGAATTGTTTTTGATGATGAAAAACTGGATGATCTTGCTAAGTCCATAAAGCAACACGGAATAATTCAGCCATTGATTGTTAGTCATAATGGAGCTAAGTATGAATTGATTGCCGGGGAAAGAAGATTTCAGGCGTCAAAAAGAATTGGACTGAAAAAAGTTCCGGTTGTTGTGCGGGAAGCTAGCGAGAAAGACAAATTGGAATTGGCTATTGTTGAAAATGTTCAACGTCATGAT
>DOKE01000033.1:982-1203 GCA_003510895.1 Candidatus Moraniibacteriota bacterium | reverse complement strand
GAAAATGTTCAACGTCATGATCTCAACGCTATTGAAGAAGCCAAATCATACAAAAAATTGATGGATGAATATCAAATGAATCAAGAAGAAGTGGCGGATAAGATTGGAAAAAGTCGCAGTTTGGTTGCCAATAAAATCAGATTGCTTAGTCTTCCTATTGAAATTCAAAAAGCTTTGATTGAAGGAAAAATAACCGAAGGTCATGCCAAGGCCATTTTGTC
>DOKE01000033.1:282-926 GCA_003510895.1 Candidatus Moraniibacteriota bacterium | reverse complement strand
GGTCATGCCAAGGCCATTTTGTCTTTGAGTAATCCGGAAAAACAAAGAGCGCTTTTTGAATTGATTCTCAGTGGTAATTTGACTGTGCGTCAAGCTGAAGACAAAACCAAAGAAGTTTCTGTTCGTTCGCACAAGAGAATATCCAATATCAATCCCGAACTGAAAGAATTGGAAGAAAAATTGATAGAAAAACTGGGCACCAAAGTGAAAATTTCTAAATCGGGAGATGGCGGAAAAATTGTTATTGAATATTATTCCGATGAAGATTTGAGTTCGCTTTTGGAAAAACTGGCAACCAAATAAAAAACTTCAGAAAATAAAAAATCACCTTTCAATAAAATCGGGGTGATTTTTTATTTTCTGCCAAATCTTTTTATTTGTGATTTGGCCACTGAAGTTTTGACGAATTTCAGCCAATCTTGATTAGGAGTTTTTCTGTCTTTGGAAGTGATTATTTCAACCACTTGTCCATTTTGAATGTGATGATCCAAAGGAATTATTTTTCCATCCGCCTTGGCTCCGGTCATAGTATTTCCAATTTCACTGTGAACGGCGTAGGCAAAATCAACCGGCGTGGCTTCTTCCGGCAAATCGATAATGTCGCCGCGAGGAGTGAACGCGAAAATGTGATTTTTGAAAAAATC
>DOKE01000033.1:0-212 GCA_003510895.1 Candidatus Moraniibacteriota bacterium | reverse complement strand
TTTTTGAAAAAATCAATTTTCAATCCTTTCACAAACTCTTCGTCATCCCTTCCTATCTCGCCTTGCCAATCGCGAAGTTGATTGACCCATTGAAGATCTTTAAGCGCGACACCTTTTTTTATTCTGAAAATATAATCTTTCCAGCTGGCTTTTTTGGCTTTTTCACTATAAATCCAATGAGCCGCAATACCAAATTCTGCTTCGTTATGCAT
>DOKE01000018.1:21997-22159 GCA_003510895.1 Candidatus Moraniibacteriota bacterium | reverse complement strand
GGAGTGAAATTTCGTCACAACGTCAGTGATATGAGAAGTTCAGTCCCGACTTAGCATGTCAATACTTAAATTATCTCATAACTTTATTAATTTCACCAACCATTTTATTGGCACAATCTAAGGGACTGAATTTGGACGGAGAGAAATGAGAAATTTATTTTT
>DOKE01000018.1:17192-21873 GCA_003510895.1 Candidatus Moraniibacteriota bacterium | reverse complement strand
GAACGGGGCTATGCGTTCACGCTATTGACCCTAACAGATAGGTTAAAGGTTTGTGAGTTATTCGTAGCATGGATATACTTCATCCTCGATGCCAAAACTACGAACGGACGATGTGTAGTTCCACGGACCACCAACTATGTTAGCAAACACTTCATGTCCACGCACCTCATTAGGACACGTGTCATCTTCTTCTTTTGGCAAGGTTACAAAAGCATAACCTAACGGACAATTGTCCGTTTTGAATCTCTGCCCTATGATTAATTTTCCCGCTTTTATGCTGCCTTTCATGCTACACCTCCATTATTTAACGGTTTATTATTTAGCCCAATTCTGATTTTTTAATTTTTTAAGAACAGAAATAAATTTTTCATTTCTCGTAGTCTCATATAGCTTATTAAGTGATATTGACCATAAAAAATATATTTTACCTCAAACTTCATTAACAGCTTAATCTAGCAATTATTTACCCACATGTCAAGGCCAATTTCACTTAACTACTTATACAAACTTTTAGTATATACCCAACATAGCAATCACATTCCGCTGCTGACTTTATAATATGCTGAATTTATGGTTTTGTCTTCTTGCAATTGAGTTGTCTTTTCTTTGTTTTCAATATTCACATCCCGACCGGTAAATGAATCTTTCGCGAATAGTTGTGAAACATTAACCAGTTTCAATTCTTCTTTCACTTGATTTTCTTGAGGAACAACCGCCACTTGGAAAACAACTTCTTTGTTTGAATTATAGAAACCGGAACCGGCGGAAACATTGCCGATTTCCCAAACAACTTCATTGGTTCTTTCGTCATACTTTATATTCTCTCCGGAAGGATATATTCTTCCTGTCCATTTAACACCGGTTGGCAAAGAAGAAACCACCCTGGCGCCGGTTAGGTCGTTGGAAGAATTGGCAACCGACCAATGAATGGCAAAACTGGTTTCTTTTCCAACAGTCATCGGCATCGGACCATAGTTTTTCACATCGGAATCAGTATAAAAACCTCCTGTTTCAAAATAAACTTTTGAATTAAGTTTCAAATTAAGTTCATTGCTCACCACTATTTTGTTGACACCGCTTGGATCAAGATAGTTAGAGCTGTCTATTTTCGCAACAGAATTTATGATGAAATTTTTGTCTTCCGAGTCTTTCATTTTCAAGTCGCTAACCACCGGCACGGAAAAACTTATTTCTCCAGTTGTTCCCGGATCCAAACTAAGCAGCTGAGGCAAATCGGAAGATTTCCAGGTTATGATATTCGTGGATAAATCAAAATATCCCTTGTCTATTTCAACTTTTTTCTTATCCAAAATATCGCTTTTCAATTCCAGTTGAACAATAATGTCTTTCAAAACAAAAGAACCTTTATTGCCATATCGTATCACATATCTCAACATATCTCCGTTATTAACAATCAAATCAGGATTTCCATCCAATATTTGTTCGATAAAAAGAGCTGATTCAATGATTCTCGTTGATTTCTCTCGATCTCCATAAGAAATAAACTGACCGTCCGATCCTATTTTCCCCAATTGAACTTTCATCAACTTTTCTTCTCCCGACGCTCCTTTCAATTTTCCCCGAATAGTTATTTTTCCTCCCTGTTGAGAATCAAGCATTCCAAAATACCAAATATTTTTATCTTTGGAAGGAAGCGGCTCAGAAGTAATAAATTCGAATCCATCCGGATAAGCAATATGCAACTGAGCGTCCGTCAAAGATTTTTTATCAAGATTTTTATAGTCCACCACGTAGGCCACCATATCTCCGCTGGCAGATTCTATTGGAGCGACTGCTTCCAAAAGCATTGGCGACGTTGTTATGCTAACACCTGTCTGGTTTTTCATTTCATATTCACTGCTTAATCCCGATGGACTATATTTCAAAGCGGCGCGCAAATAAAGAGTGGTGTCTTTGGGCGCGTAAAAAACTCCCGTCAAATTAAACTCGCCTTCGCTATGCGCCTTAATATCGCCAATATAAACCCTGCTATTTGTGGCATTCAGTTGTTTCAGATTCACATTGCTCTCCCCATTCGGTTGAAAATTTTCCGGATAACTCAAGTTGAGCTCCACATTTTTAAGGGTGATGCTGTTGTTATTTTTATATTTTATCAAATAGCTGACCGCCTGAGCGCTGTCGATTTCCGTTGGACCGCTAAAAGAAACAGAAATTTTATCTTCCTGAAAAGCGTTTCTTTTTTTATAAGAAATAAAAACGAAAGATCCCACGGCAATAATCACAACCGCCAAAACTCCCGACAAAATTCCAATTATTTTTTTCTGTTTCATTGTCAAACCCTTTTTCTCCTCTTGCCAATTATTTTCTTGCAAAAAAGGATTCTTGTCTTCCGCCCTATCGCGAAAAGGATCGAATTGATTAGTCTCCCTATTTCTTCCGGATAAATCGGCTTTGGGATTATAGATATTATTATTCAAATCATTCAACGACATATTTTTGTTTTATTTTTGTTATTATTTCCACTAACTCAAAACTTGCACTTTTAAATTTAAAACTCTCAAGCATCTCTACTAATAAAATAACAGATTTTCAACTAAAATTCAATTAAATCCAAGCTAGGATTTCTTTGATTGCCATTTTTAAAAAGTTCACGTCTTTTCTTTGGACTTTTATTCTTGCGAAAAATTTCATTTCATTGCCAACAGCAATTCGCATTAATTTAACCGCATTTAAACTTAGCATTAATTTATTCCTGTTTGCTTCAAAACATTTTTTGCAAATTATTCCTCCGCTTTGAGCGCTGAAATAAATATCATCTTTATCAACAGGACTTCCACAATCCGCGCAACTGTTCAACTCGCTTCCATATCCCAAAACATTCAACAATTTCCACAAAAATATCGCCGTCAGAAGTTCCAGTTTTTCTTCATATTCAACCGGATTCATTGTGGCGGCAATAAGACTTTGGGAATCCATAGTTTCTAAATATTGTTTGAGCAAAATAAAAACTTCTTTGTCTTCGTTTCCAAAATCAACGACCTTATTGAAAATATTCACGGCGTTGAAAACTTTTGAAAGAGAGTCGTAGTCTCTGCGAATGGAAGGAAAGCTATTTTCTATCACGGAGCTGGTTACTTTTCCCATTCCCTGATTTCTGACAACCGTAATATCGGCATAAGTAAAATTTTCCAAAGATCCAGCCAATTTAGCTTGCGCCCTTCTCACTCCCTTAGCTAAAGCCTGCACTTTTCCATTTTCCAAGGTATACAAAAAATAAATACGATCGGTTTCACCAACGTCTTTTTTCCCAAGAATAATACTAGTATATTTATATTCCATAAAGGAAATATAATGGCAAAATCACTTCTATCTCTTTATGCCGATTATTAATTCTTTGCCTTCTATTTCAAATTGTTTTTCCAAGTCTGCCTGTTCATTTTTGCCTTGTTCAAGCCCGTCAGCCAATGTTTCCTTTTTTATAAGCTCATTAAAGTTATCAAAAACTTCCAATACTCCATTATACCATATTTTTATTCTGTTGTCAACTTCATATCCCGCCTCTTTTCTCATCTCCTGAATATGGCGTATGATTTCCCTGGCTTGTCCTTCCAAGCGAAGTTCGTCGCTAATTTCCGTGTTCAACAAAACATTTTCCGAAATAGTTTTATCCACGACAACTTTTTTCACATTGACTTCCTCTTGAATTATTTCCAGCAAATCATCATTGGAAACACTGCGATTGATGGTCAGCATCGAAAGCGGCTGGCGGACTTTTATTTTTTCTTTGGCGCGAAGTTGCAATGCCTGCGTAATAATTTCTCTCACCAGACTCATTTCTTCATTTAATTTTCCATCAATCAACATCGGATCAATTTCCGGATAACTTTCAAGATGAACTGATTCTTTGCCAGTCAAATTTTTATATATTTCATCACTGATAAATGGCATAAAGGGAGCCATTAGTTTAGAAAGTTCTACTAAAACATAATGCATCGTTGCATAAGCTTCGTTTTTATCTTCGTCATTTTCGCTTTTCCAAAATCTTTTTCTCGATCGCCTAACATACCAATTGGAAAGATTGTCCACAAATTTTGGAAACAACCTGGCCGCCCTGACTAAATCATAACTCTCCATAGCCGAATTAATTTCATTGGACAAACTAGCCAATTCAGAAATTATCCATCTATCCAATAAATTTTTTCTGTCGTTTGTTGCTGGTTGCTTGTCGCTTGCTTTCCAACCGTCAATATTGGCATAGAGCGTGAAAAATGAATAAGAATTCCAAAGCATTCGCAACATTCCCCTCATAACTTCCGCCACTTCTTTTTCGGAAAAATTGAGATTCTGCGCCGCCACAACCGGAGAAGACATCAGATAAAATCTCAAAGAATCTGCTCCGTATTTATCTATAATAAATTGCGGATCGGGATAATTTTTCAATCGCTTGGACATTTTTTTTCCGTCCTCCGCCAGCACTGTTCCGTTCACAATAACATTTTCAAAAGAATTTGAATCTTTGATCGCAGTTGAAATTACGTGCAAATAATAAAACCAGGTGCGAGTTTGATCCTGTCCTTCCGCAATAAATTGAGCGGGAAAACTTTTTTCAAAATCATCCGCATTTTCAAAGGGATAGTGCTTTTGCGCAAAAGGCATCGAGCCGCTATCAAACCAAGTATCCAAAACATCCGGCACTCTTTTCATTTCTCCCTCGCACCTG
>DOKE01000018.1:0-17111 GCA_003510895.1 Candidatus Moraniibacteriota bacterium | reverse complement strand
CTGCCTGCCGGCAGGCAGGTCTTTCCACATTTGAAAGTAACTCCATCAACAATGTGTTTATGCAGATCGGTTATTTTTTGACCGCTTATTTTTTCCAATTCAGCCACTTCGCCAAAAACTTTCATCTCTCCGCATTTATCGCATTTCCAAATCGGAATAACAGACGCCCAAAAACGTTGACGGGAAATTGACCAGTCCCTGGCGCCTTCCATCCATTTTCCAAATCTTCCTTCTTTTATATGCGCCGGCGTCCAAGAAATTTTCTTGGCAGTTTCCAACGCTCTCGCTTTTATTTTCAAAACATCCACAAACCAAGATGAGGTGGCATAATTCAAAAGCGGTGTTTCACATCTCCAACAATGCGGATAGCTGTGTTCATATTTTTCTTTGGAAAACAAAACGTTGTTTCTGGATAAATATTTTATTATTTCAATATCGGTTGCCTGATGATTTCCAACCGGTTTCACATTTAAACCAAAAAAATCCGTCGCTTCTTCTTTGATTATTCCATCCATTCCAACGTGCTGCACAAAAGGAAGCTGCATTTTCTTTCCCAATTCCATATCATCTTCTCCAAAAGCCGGAGCAATATGCACAATGCCGGTTCCGTCTTGCGTAGTAACAAAATCAGCCGTATAAATTTTCCAGCCATTCTCCTTATTTTTCAAATCTTTCTCCTGATAATAAGAAAACATTGGAGCATAGGATTTTCCCGCCAAATCAGAGCCCTTAATTTCTCGAACTATTTGATATTTTCTATCGCCCATAACTTGCGCCAGCCTGTCTTTGGCAATCACATAAATTTCATCTTTAAGCTCACCTTTTTCATCGGTCAATGTTGTCTCTACATATACATAATCAATATCTTTCCCCACCGCTAAAGCGACATTGCCAATCAATGTCCAAGGCGTTGTTGTCCAAGCCAAAACATACGTTCCTTTTTCTTCGGAAAGTTCAAATTTCACAGTGGCTGACAAGTCTTTGATAGTTTGATAGCCTTCCGCCACTTCTGATTGAGAAAGCGTGGTTTCACAACGAGGACAAATATGCATTGAACGATAGCTTTCATAAATAAGCCCCTTGTCCCAGAGTTGTTTGAAAACCCACCATACTGATTCCATATAGGAAAAATCCATCGTTTTGTAACCGTTTTCCATATCCGCCCAACGACCCAATCGATTGATGACTTTTTTCCAATCTTCAACATATTGCAAAACTTTGCTGCGACAAAGATCATTGAATTTTTCCACGCCAATTTTTTCAATATCTTTTTTTGCGTTTGATCCCAATTCTTTTTCCACAATATTTTCAATCGGAAGTCCGTGACAATCCCAACCCCATTTTCTTTCCACATAGTATCCGCGCATCGTCCAGTAGCGCGGGACGGTGTCCTTCATAGCGCTGCCGACGATGTGCCCATAATGCGGCATACCGGTGGCGAAAGGTGGACCATCATAAAAACTATATTTCTTAGCATCCTTTCTATTCTCCAAAGATTTCTCAAAAATTTTATTTTCATTCCAAAATTTCAGAATCTCTTCCTCCATCTTAGGCAGCGGTGTTTTTGGATCAATTTTTTTAAACATAAAAATAGCAGCTCATTTTACTAGTTACCAATTACTTGTCTTTTGTTGCTAATTACCAAATTCCTTATAAATTTCAAGTGTTTTTTTGGCGGCGTCTTCCCAGTTGAATTTCTGAGCAACCGCAAAACCTTTTTCTCTGTAACTATTTTTTAAATCTTCGTCTTCTATGAATTTTTTCATCGCATTGGTAATTTCTTCCACGCTTACCGGATTGATATAAAATGCTCCGTCTCCGGCTATTTCCGGAAGAGAAGAAATTCTTGAAACAATGGCTGGAGTT
The DNA here is from genome assembly GCA_003510895.1 of Candidatus Moraniibacteriota bacterium. Taxonomy (GTDB): domain Bacteria; phylum Patescibacteriota; class Minisyncoccia; order Moranbacterales; family GWC2-37-73; genus UBA9338. The sequence continues at coordinate 15,245 of DOKE01000018.1, read as the reverse complement.
TTGGTGGCAAAAGCTTCCAACACTGTCATACCAAAACCCTCATACAAAGAAGGCATAATGAAAAAATCTGCGTTCTTGAAAAGCGGCACCAGTTCATCTCCGATAACATAACCTGTAAACACAACGTCTTTAGTCAATCCTAAATCCTTGATAATTTGTTGATATTCTTTGGAAAGCCATCCTCTTTTTCCAGCCAAAACAAGTTGATGGCTGAATTTTTTTCCATTGCCGTTTTTCTGCCCTTCTTTTAATTTTGCAAACGCTTGCAGAAGTCTGGCTATATTTTTTGAAGGTTCTAATGTTCCCAAGAATAATATATACTTTTTGCTAATTCCGAATTTATCCAACATCCGTTTATCATTCACACCGGATTCGGCATAGAAACGTTTATCCAATCCGCTATAAATAACTTGTATTTTTTCGTCAGCCACTCCGAGATAATTTTTTATTTCGTTTTTTAATGAATTGGATCCGGCTATTATTCGATCAGCTTTCTTAGCCATTAATCTTGCCACGGTTTTTTCTCGCAAAAGTTTAATTTGCGACAAAAGTTGAGGCGCCTGAAACATCGCCATATCTTGAAATGTCACCACTGTTTTTCCGCGATAACTGGCAGGGATTCGGCTGGTTTGCGAAGTTGAATGCAAGACATCCAATTTTTCCCTTTGCAATGTCGCCGTTCCTAAAAGTTCATTATACATTCCGGGAAGATATTTTTTATAATCGGAAAAAGGATAAAACTTTATTTTAACATTGGGTTTAGAAAATTTCTTGATATCTTTTTCTCGCACACGAAAATCAAAAAATAAAACATATTCATTTTCCTTGTCAATTTCCAAAAGATGCCTAATCAATTGATAGGTATAGTGTCCCGCTCCAATGGCATCGCCTTTTTCAGGACTAAGTATTGTTCTGGCATCGATTCCGATTCGCATAAGTAGTAAGCAGCAAGTAATAAGTAGCAAGCATTATACTTACTTCTTTATACTTTCTACATTTTATTTGGCGCGCTAACTCCAATTAGTCTAAGCGCTTCTGCTAATACTATTCTAACAGCATTTATAAGGTTTAGTCTAGCTTCTGTCAGCTTGGAATTTTCTTCGTCAATCACTCGGCAAACCGCATAAAACGAATGGAATTTATCCGCCAAACCGATAGCGTAATAAGGCAATTTGTGAACTTCATAAGTTCGAGAAATTTCTTCAATCAATTCCGGAAATTTATTCAATTCTTTCATCAAACTCAATTCTTTTTCATTATTCAACAACTCCAAATTCTTATCGCTTATTCCTTGTTCTTTGTCGCTAATTCCCGCCTTGCTCAAGATACTACAAATACGAGCGTGCGCATATTGCGCATAGAAAACCGGATTTTTTTCGGATTGTTCTTTAGCAACGTCGATATCAAAATTAATATGGCTATTGGGAGCATACGAAGTGAAAATAAATCTTACCGCATCTTTCCCCACTTCATCCAACAAATCATCCAACGCGAAATACACGCCTTTTCTTTTCGACATCTTAACTTCTTTTCCGTCTTTTATAACCCGAACAATTTGAGTCATTATCAGTCCCATTTTATCTTTTTGACCCAAAATATTTTCCACAAAAGATTTCACGACTTCCGCCTGTTTGTGATGATCCGCTCCCTGAATATTTATCAATTTATCAAAACCTCTTTCAATCTTGTTTTTGTGATAGGCAAAATCGGTGGCGGAATAAGTTTTAAATCCATTTGATTTCACTAAAACCCTGTCTTTATCATCTCCAAATTGAGTTGACTTAAACCAAGTCGCTCCGTCTTGTTCATAAACTAAATTTTTTTCTCTTAAAATTGCAATTGTTTTTTCTACTTCTCCACTTGTATGCAAACTTTTTTCCGAGAACCAATTATCAAATTTAATTCCCAATTTTTCACAAGTAGGCTTGATGAATTTTTCCAAAATTATTTCAGCTCCCCAATTTCCAATTTCCATCGGATCTTTTTTTTCCGCATCCAAATTTTTTGCCAAATCCTCCACATAATCGCCGCGATATTGCGCTTGATCATCTTTCAAAATGGAATGACCCAGCATCAAGACCTGATTGCCAAAATCATTTACATAAAATTCTCTTGCCACCTGATAGCCGGATTTATTCAAAACATTCGCCAGCGCGTCGCCCAAAGGACCTCCGCGCGCGTTTCCCAGGTGAATTGATCCGGTTGGATTAGCAGAAACAAATTCCACTAAAACCTTCCGACCATCCCCAATGTTTGAATTTCCAAATTCCTCTTTTGCTCTATTTATTTCCGCGATTTTATTTTGAAAATATTCTTTGGATAAATAAAAATTCATATACCCAGGCTTCACAATTTCAATCCTTTCTATTCCTGCTTCATACTTTCTGCTTTCTACTTTATGCTTTATACTTTCTGCTATTTCCATTGGATTCTTCTTAATCTTTCCCGCCAAGATCATCGCCACATTAGCAGTATAATCGCCAAAAATTTCCTCTTTAGGGCGAGAGATTTCTATTTTAGGCAAAGCGAAACTAGCACCTTTTTCGCTAAAAAGTTGTTCAACCGCCTCCGCCACATATTTTTCAATCTGTTTTTTCATATAGTTCCAGTATATAACTAGAAAATAATTTTATCAACTAAAAAGAGCAGATTTCATAATCTGCCCTTTCACAAAAAGATTCGATATTATTTTACTTTAGTAACGCTAAACCAGTTAGCATCCGCTCCTGATGATAAACTCGCATAACAATTCGGAATTCCCGGCAAACCAGAAGACATACATAAATCGGTTTCCTTGTGTAAAATCCTTATATCCAGCGTGTCTCCCGCATTCAATTTCATAACGGGACTCAATCCAAGATACGCGCATGGAGTTCCCCCTTCAACATCATCCGCAAAGCCTTGATCAAAAAAAGCCCTGTTTCCATTCTTATAAATCGATAGTGATGCATAATTTTTTACAGGAGTTGTTTGTAAATCACACACACCTACATGTGCCGAAACATTATACTTACCGGCTGTTTTTGCCGTAAAAGTATAGGTATTGGCATCATATTCGTCGTTCTCATCATATCGTTCATTGAAAAATCTCACTTTATGATCAATATTTCTTACGCCGTAATCCTCTCTGGAACCACCTATAGTTGCCAAAAATCCAGACTCTGTGGCATCAGTACAATCTTCTCCATTCTCATCACAATATTCCGTCGCTCCGACTTTGCCTTCGACATCCAGCTTGAGTCCTGGACTAGGAACAACCGCTCCTATTCCCACATTTCCTATAGGAACAGTTATTGCTGTAGCTGTTGGAACATTATTAATAGTACTGAAAGTATTCACCATCAGATTTCCAGATTTACTTTGTCCTACCACACTTGTGTTGATTGGCGCTCCAATGTTGCCTCCGGGAGGAGCGACGGTTGGTTCAGTCCAGGCTCTGGCTGCAATAAGCCCTCCTCCGATAACAATTCCCAAAATGGCAGAGAAGGAGAACCATTTTAAGTTTTTTAACAAGTTTTGCATTTTTTTGTTTATATTAATTAAAAATTTATTTTCTATTTTAACCTTGTTTTCTATTAAGAGCGTTCTGAATTTCTTCAAAAGTTAGCGGTTCAACATTTTCTTCATCGAGTTTTTTATCCAATGCCTCCTGAATTTCTTCTTCGGTCAGGGGAGTGATATTTTCACCAGACTGTTTTTCTAGCGCCTTTTCTATCTCTTCCGGTGTTAGCGGTTTTGCTTGGTCTTCTTCAGTTCGTTTTTTTTCTATTGTCTGCTGTGGAGAAGAATTCACATTTTCCTTCTTTTGATTCAATACATAAAAAACAGCCACTATTGTCAAAAGAAGAATCAAAATTACCACAAGTATAGTTAGCGTTCTTTTGTTTTCCATTTTTTTATTTTTATTTTAATTGATTATTTTTTGGTTTCCGTATTGACAGTTTCTTTCGCCGGCAAACATTGCGCGTTAGCAATTTGTATTTTCTTTTCTCCAACATAAATCTCCACCGCCTCACAACCTCTTTTGCCAACTTCATTAATCACTCTGGTTGTCATATCTTCAACTCCTTGATTATAGGCTTTTTGTATTCCCTTAATTTTATATTCGCTCCAAATGTCATAAATAACATATCCGGTTGTTGCCACAATCCAAGCTACCGTCGCCGCAATCACAATATTCTTTTTCATAAATTTTCCCTAACCGATTTATGGATTAACCTCCACCCAGTTGCCTTCTCCAGCAACCTCAATTTGACAAGATGAATCACAACCATCACCATCAACAGTACCTCCATCATCGCAAGTTTCGGCATCGCTCACAATACTATCGCCACAAACAGTTAGTTGAATAAATATCGAAACGAAAGCTGTTTTAATAATTCCTTCTTGTGTCATTTCAACTTTTGCTGTTTTCGTTCCATTAGTAAGATACGAACAGATATGCGTCTGACTAACATTCGCGGTAGTATATTGCCCATCGTATGTTCCATCATTTTCACAATCAAATTTATATGTTATATCTCCGGTTGCGCTTCCTGCTGATTTTGAGGCTGTAAGTGTTGAACTAAAAGGCAAACAAGTATCGCCTACACAAGAGTTAGGAGCAGCGGCTAGATTTATGCTAAGAGTAACGATTCGCGCTTTCGAAAAATCAATCCAGCCTAATTCCTCTGTCGCACTGTCTCCGCCTGACCAAGCATAAGTAGGATTAGTTCCAGTGCCATCCATCTTTGTAATATCTAGTCCATATCCAGTGCCATTAAGCTTAATCCATCCTTGCCAACCTCCTGAATTATTGATAACTGAAGCATCTGCAATTGATGTAAAGCGAGCCCATCCCTGTAAATTGTTTCCAACTCTACGCGCAGTACACGCGCCATTACCAGCTGGGCAACCATTTAAATATCCATTACTATTATCAAAAGCAATCCAACCCAAATTTTGATTCCAGGCATATCCCGATAAATCTCCATCCGATTCAGGAATTGTTACTCCATAATCAGCAACTACTGTTCCATTTGCAGGACAGTCAGGTTTAGTTCCATTGCCTTGATCAGAAAGTCCATTTCCATCAGCATCGCAATTTAAACTATTCATACTAACCCAACCAACTCCGGTCTCATTGCCATTTATAATCCCATCGGCAGGATTTTCTGTTCCTCCCCATAACCATCCAGCTGTGTTGTCTCCAACTCCGGCTTTGATTTTAATTACACTTACAAGCGCAAACGAAAATATAAACACAATCAACGAAAACAAGATTTTTTTCTTCATTTTTGTTTTTTAAGATTTTTTTAGATTCCGCAATTATTATATCACAGAATAAAAAATTCACAAAAAAACTTGTGGATAACTATATTAAAAAGTAGCAAGTAGAAAGTAGGAAGCCGTAAGCGATGGTTAGTAAATAATTATTACAAATTCCCCTTTGACTTTCCCGGGATTTTTTTCAAAATATTCCAAAATATACGCCAAATTTCCACGAATGATTTCTTCAAACATTTTTGTCATCTCCCGACCAATAACCACATTTTTATTTTCCGAAAGCTCGCCTAATAATTTCAGATTTTTTATTACTCTATGCGGAGATTCGTAATAGATAACCGGGTATTTTGAAGCGGCAACTTCTTTGAAAAAAGTTTCCCGTCCTTTTTTGTGCGGAGGAAATCCCAAAAAAATAAATTTTTGCAAATCTATTCCCGCCACGCTGATGATGCTAGCCAACGCCGAAGGACCGGGAATTGGAACAATTTGAACTTCTCTTTTCGCCGCCAAATCAACCAGAATATTTCCCGGATCAGAAACTCCGGGCGTTCCAGCATCAGTCACTAGCGCAATATTTTTTCCGCTTTCCAATTCCCTGATAATATTTTCCGCTTTTTCTTCGGTCGTATGTTGATGAAAAGAAATTAATCTTGTTTGAATGTCATAGTGGTTGCAAAGCCTTTTGGTAACTCGCGTATCTTCGCACAAAATCAAATCAACTTCTTTCAAGACACGCAAAGACCGGAAAGTTATATCTTCCAAATTTCCAATCGGTGTTGCCACGATGTATAATTTTCCAAAATTATTTTCCATATTGCTTGTTTCTTACTGCTTTTTGCTTTCTGCTTACTACTTTCTACTTTACAGGTATTTTGCTGTCCAACTTATTTTATTTTTCTTAAGTTTATCCGGAGTTCCTTCAAAAATTATTTCTCCTCCTTTTTCTCCTCCATCCGGACCAAGTTCAACCACCCAATCAGCATTTTTCACCACATCCAAATTATGTTCCACCACCAAAACAGAATTTCCTTTTTCCACCAAAGCATCCAAGACCAGCATCAATTGTCGAACATCATCCAAATGCAATCCCACCGTCGGTTCATCCAAAATATACAAAGTTTTTCCCGTGGATTTTCTCGCCAATTCGGTTGCCAATTTTATTCTTTGCGCTTCTCCTCCGGAAAGATTGGTGGCGCTCTGACCCAATTTCAAATATCCCAATCCCACATCTTCCATAGTCTTGAGCTTCTCCGCAATCAATGAATGTTTGGAAAAAAATCTGAGCGCGAAACGAACATCCATATCCAAAACCTGAGCAATATTAAATCCTTTATATTCTATTTCCAAAGTTTTTCTATTATAGCGAGTTCCTCCGCAAGCTTCACATTTCACATACATATCCGGAAGTAAATGCATTTCTATTTTTCGCAGTCCATCTCCCTGACAAACTTCACAGCGACCGCCTTTCATATTAAAACTGAATCGGCTGCTGCTATAACCGCGATTTTTCGCTTCTTCAGTCTGAGCAAAAAGTTCTCTAATATGCGTAAACACTCCGGTATAGGTGGCAGCGTTGGAACGCGGCGTTCTTCCAATTGGATTTTGATCAATACTGATAACCTTGTCGATATTGTTCAAGCCAACTATTTTTTTGTGCGCTCCGGGAAGATCTTTGGAATTATAAAAATGACGGGAAATAGCTTTGGCTAGAATATCACTGATAAAAGTTGATTTTCCGCTTCCGGAAACTCCGCACATCACAACAAATTTTCCCAACGGAATCGCCACGTCTATATTTTTCAAATTATTTTCGCTAGCGCCGAAAACTTTTATTTCCTTGTCGTTTCCTTTTCTAAACTTCTTCTTTTGCGCCACTTTCTTTTTTCCAAGAATATATTGCGCCGTCAAACTTTTCGATTTAAGAAGTTTTTCATAAGGACCGTCAAAAACAACCAATCCACCTTCTTCTCCGGCTCCCGGACCCATATCAATCACCCAATCGGCGGCTTTGATGATGCTTTCATCGTGCTCAACCACAATTAAAGAATTTCCCAAATTCTGCAATTCTTTCAATGTCTCGATTAATTTTTTTGTATCGCGGCTATGCAAACCAATTGACGGTTCATCCAAAACATAAACAATTCCCATCAATTGAGAATTGAGCTGGGCAGCCAAACGAATACGCTGGGCTTCTCCTCCGGAAATTGTTTGCGCTCCGCGCGCCAAATTCAAATATTCAAGTCCAACATTTTCCAAAGCTTCCAATCTTTGAATAGTTTCGCGCGCTATTGGTTTGACAATATCCTTATGTTGCTGAATCACATCCCAATTTTCCAGTTCAGAAAAAAACTTTTTCAAATCAGTAACACTCAAATTCACCAAATCATCTATGGATTTATCTTGAACTTTCACGGATAAAAATTCCTTCTTAAGTCTTTTCCCTAAGCAAGTCTCGCAAACTTCAGCCGTCATATATCTCTCAATTTCATTTCTGACATAGTCGGATTTTGTTTCTTGATATTTATTTTCCAATCCCACGATAACTCCTTCAAAATTTCCTTCTCCATACATCAAAATCTGAAATTGTTTTTGCGACAATTTGGCTATGGGACTGTTCAAAGAAAATCTATGTTTTTTGGCAACTTCCTTGAGCTTTTCCAGATTATTGCTCTGACCATTTATTTTTCCTCCAGCTTTGCTCCACGGTTGAATCGCTCCTTCCGCGATAGAAAGATTTTTATTGGGAATAACCAACTCCGGATTAACTTTCATCGTATAACCAAGACCGCTGCAAATTTCGCAAGCTCCTTCCGGGCTATTGAAAGAAAAATGTCGGGGAGATATTTCTTTTATTTTTATTCCGCAATTATTACAAAAAAAATCTTTATTGAAATGCCGTTCTTCCTTGTTGTCAATCAAAAGAAACATTGATCCTCCACCCAACTTCATCGCTGTTTCAATTGAATCCAGCATTCTTTCGATGTCAGGTTTTTTCTTGTCAAAAATAATTCTGTCCACCACCACATCAACACTCCCTTCTTTGGAAAAATCCGCGTCCATTTCCGCTTCGCTTAAAGCTATTATTTTTTCATTATATCTTATGCGAGCATATCCCAGTTGTTTAATATTTTTCAAATTCTCGCGCACATTCATTCCCTGCCCTTTTGGTCTCGCCATAATCGCTATTTGCGTGTGATGAGAAAATTCCAAGATCTCGTCCATAATTTCTTTATTGGCTTTTCTTTGCATCAAAACTCCGCACTGCGGACAATAAATTTTTCCAACTTTTGCATACAAAACTCTCAGATAATCATAGATTTCTGTTAAAGTTCCCACGGTCGAACGCGGGCTGCGGCTGATGCTTTTCTGATCAATCGAAATCGGCGGGCTCAAATTTTCAATCTTATCCACGTCCGGTTTTATTCCCGGTTCAAGAAAATTATGCGCGTAGGAAGAAAGTCCTTCCATATAGCGCCTGTTTCCTTCAGCATAAATGGTGTCAAAAGCCACGGAAGATTTTCCGCTGCCGGAAAGACCTGTCACAACGACAAATTTATCCCGGGGAATATCCAGGTCTATATTTTTCAAATTATTTACCCTGGCTCCTCTGATGATAATCTTGTTTCTTGAAACGGGAGAAGATTTTTTGATAGCCATATTGAAAATGAAGATTATAATTTAGGGTTTGCTAAGTATGTATATTACAGTAAAAAGAAGGATATGTAAAGCATCGCTATCCCAATAATTCTTGGCTTCTTTTTTTCCTGTGATATGCGATTGCAAACCGATGCGCTTCATCCATAATATTTTTAATAAGATTCTTGTCATTTAGAATTTCTTTGGTTTTCAATATTTCCTGCTTACTCCTTATTTCTTGATTTTTTCTGCTTTTACCCTTAGCCACTGCTACCAATGGAATATTTAACTTGAAATTATTTAAAACTTTTTCCGCCATATTCAAATGCCCTTGTCCGCCATCAAGCAAAATCAGATTCGGCAGCGTCCAATAATTTTGAAAACGTCTTTGCAAAACTTCCCGCATCATTCCCACATCATCCGAGCTACCGATAGTTTTTATTCTAAATTTTCTGTACTGACTTTTATTAGGGCATAGCTCCCCGGAAGAATTATCAAAAACAATCATAGACCCAACGGCGTTTTGCCCGGAAATATTGGAAATGTCATAGGCTTCAATCCTAAAAGTTTTTTCCATATCCTCCCTCTCATTTTCAAGGAGAGGGGCAGGGTGATGTTGATCAGAAACCAATGCCACATCCCTAATATGATTCAACGCAAAAATTTTATTGCGAAGCTGCGCCGCTTTTTCAAATTCATTTTTCTTTGCCGCTTCTTGCATTTCTTTTTCCATTTTTCCTATCAAACTTTTTTTCTTGCCTTCCAAAATCATTCGGATTCCTCTGATGTTTTTAGCATAATCTTGCTTGGAAATCGCGTCCGCGTACGGTCCGGGACACCTGCCCAATTGAAAATCCAAACAACCTTTTTCTGTTTTTTGCTTCATTGAATGAAACGGAAAAATCCGCCTAATAATCTTCAACGCCGCTTCCATTTGATATTTTGAAGTATAAGGACCATATATTTTTGAACTTTCAATTATACTTAAGTCTGTCTTCCTTAATATTATGATTCGGGGAAATTCTTCTTTGGTTACGACAAAATAGGAAAAAGATTTGTCATCTTTTTCTTTCACATTATATTTCGGCTGATATTTCTTGATTAGATTACTTTCCAAAATTAAAGCCTCCAAAACACTGTCTGTTTCTTGAATTTTAATATCTGCCACTTGATTAATCATCTTCTCAATCGGTCTCACATATCCCCCTCTCCCCCCCAGAGAGGATTGGGATGAGGATTGAGATGAGGGTGGAAAATATGACCTAACTCGACTTCGCAAATTCGTCGCTTTTCCAACATATAAAATTTCTTTCTTCGCGCCATGAAAAACATACACCCCGGGTGTCTGCGGAAACTCGACTATTTTCTTTTTCAGTTTATTTTTCAGTGCTAACAAATTCATAACAATCAATAATTACCAACCATCGGTTACTTTTTCAAAACATCTTTCAAATATTTCGCCGTGTAACTTTCTTTGGAATATTTAATCACTTCTTCCGGAGAACCGGTAACAACAACTTTTCCTCCGCCGTCTCCGCCTTCCGGACCCAGATCGATTATCCAATCCGCGGTTTTAATCACATCCATATTGTGTTCAATCACCACCACTGTGTTGCCCGCGTCCACTAAGCGATTCAACACCACTAAAAGTTTTTTAATATCGTCAAAATGCAAACCGGTTGTCGGTTCATCCAAGATATAGAAAGTGTCGCCGGTTGCTTTTCTGGAAAGTTCCGTTGCCAATTTTATTCTTTGCGCTTCTCCTCCGGAAAGCGTGGTAGCGCTTTGCCCCAATTCGACATAGCCCAATCCCACATCCTCCAAAACCGCCAAAGGATTGTGAATTTTTGGAAAATTTTTGAAAAAATCCGCAGCTTCGGAAACAGTCATCGCTAAAACTTCAGAAATATTTTTTTCCTTATATTTAACTTGCAGTGTTTCACTATTATATCTTTTTCCTTGGCAAACATCGCAAGGTAAATAAACATCAGGCATAAACTGCATTTCGATTTTCAAAAATCCTTCCCCATTGCAATTATCACAGCGTCCCCCGGCGACATTAAATGAAAATCTTCCCGGTCCATAACCGCGCAATTTCGCATCCTTGGTCGACGAAAAAAGTTCGCGAATGTGCGTAAACAATCCGGTATAAGTCGCCGGATTGGATCGAGGAGTTCTTCCAATCGGAGATTGATCAATCATAATCACTTTGTCGATATTTTCCGTTCCCAGAATTTCTTGATGCCTTCCCGGAACGTCCAAAGCGCGATGCAATTTATTAGCCAGCGCTTTATATAAAGTATCCTCCACCAGCGTAGACTTTCCGCTGCCCGAAACTCCGGTTACGCAAGTAAAAACTTTCAATGGAAATTCCACCGTTACTCCCTTGAGATTGTGCTCGTGAGCGTTTCTAATAATAATATTTTTTTTCTTATTCACCGGACGGCGAAATTTAGGAATTTCAATTTTCAATTCTCCGCGCAAATATTTCCCTGTCAAAGATTTTGAATCAGCAATTACTTTTTCCGGTTCGCCCTCAGCCACAATTTCTCCTCCGTGTTTGCCCGCTCCCGGACCAATATCCACCAACCAATCGGATGAACGCATCATTTCTTCATCGTGTTCAATTACAATCAATGTGTTGCCAATCTCTTGAAGACTGCGTAATGTTTCAATTAATTTTGTATTATCCCGAGCGTGCAATCCAATAGACGGTTCGTCTAAAATATACAAAACACCCACTAATTGCGAACCAATTTGCGAAGCCAGTCTGATGCGTTGCGATTCTCCTCCGGAAAGAGAATAAGCGGCGCGATGCAAAGTGAGATATTCCAAGCCGACATTATTCAAAAAAGAAAGCCGATTGATAATTTCTTTCAAAATTCTCCCCGCTATCATTTCTTCTTTTTTGCTCAGCTTTAATTTTTCAAAAAATTCCTGCGTCTCCCTGATGCTCAAAGTGGAAACTTCAAAAATATTTTTTCCACCAACAGTAACCAGCAAAACTTCATTTTTATATCTCGCTCCCTTACAAATCGAACACGATTTTTGCGACATATATTTTTCAATATCCGATCGCACTGCATCGGAAGTGGTGGTTCGATATCGCTCCTCCAGCCAAGCAATTACTCCGCGCCAGCGAATATTATAGTGCCCCAAGCCGCTGCGAAAATTATACTTTACTTTTATCAACTCTTCTTCTCCGTTCCCATACAAAAGAATATCCAACTGATCTTTTTTCAAGTCCCGGATTCTCTTGTTATCCGGAATTCTGAAATAACTTGCCACCGCGCGCAAAATTGTTCCCTGATAATTATTTGGTTTATAGCTCCATGGCATAATCGCCCCCTCGGCAATAGTTTTATTTTTATCCGGAATAACCCTGCTCGGATCAATTTCTTTTTTTGCGCCCAATCCTTCGCAAGCTTCGCAAGCGCCAAAAGGAGAATTGAAAGAAAAAAGCCTCGGTTCAAGTTCCGGAAATTCAATTTCGTGAATCGGACAAGAAAGTTTTTGATTAAAAATTATTTCTTCTTTAGTGTTTTGTTTTTTTATTTTTACCAATCCGTCAGAAAGTTTCAACGCTTTTTCCACGCCTTCAAAAATACGCGAGATATTTTCATCGTTTATTTCAATCTTGTCCATCACCACGTCAATGCTGTGTTTTTTATATTTCTCCAATTTTATTTTCGTGTGATCTTCAAGCTTATATTTTTCTCCGTCCACGATCGCCTCAGAAAATCCTCTCTTCCACATCTCATTCAGAAAAGACAAATATTCTCCTTTCCTGCCCCGCACCACCGGAGAAAGAATTTCAATTTTCTGCGAAACATTTTTTTCATTTAACGATAAAATGCGATCCACAATTTCATCAGTAGAAAGTTTGGCAATTTCCCGACCACACTCCGGACAATGCGGAATTCCTATTTTAGCGTACAAAAGACGCAGATAATCATGAATCTCCGTCACTGTTCCCACTGTGGAACGCGGATTATGCGAAGTGGATTTTTGATCAATTGAAATGGCCGGGGACAATCCTTCAATATAATCAACATCGGGCTTGTCCATCTGTCCCAAAAATTGTCGCGCATAAGAAGAAAGACTTTCCAAATATCTCCTTTGCCCTTCGGCAAAAATAGTATCAAAAGCCAGCGTGGATTTTCCCGATCCGGAAATTCCCGTAAACACAATGAATTTATTTCTCGGCAAAACCAAATCAACATTTTTTAAATTATGTTCCCTGGCGCCTTTGACGATTATTTTATCCATAAATATATATTTATTATCTAATTTGCAACTTTCTTAATTGCCCGATTTCATCACGAATCAACGCGGCTTTCTCAAACTCCAAGGCGCGCGCCGCTTCTTTCATTTCTTTCTCTCTCTGTTTTATATACGCGCCAATGTCCTCCAATGATTCCAATCTTGAAAAATCAGGAGCAATAATCGGATTGATTTCGTGATCAATAATAGATTTAATATTTTTTTCAATAGTTTTAGGAGTAATATGATGCTTTTTATTATACCGCGCTTGCAATTCTCTTCTTCGATTGGTTTCATCAATAGCTTTTTTCATTGAACCGGTAATTTTATCCGCATAAAGAATCACCCGACCGCGCACATTGCGAGCGGCGCGCCCGATAGTCTGAATAAGTGAAGTCTCGCTGCGAAGAAATCCCTCCTTGTCCGCATCCAAAATGGCCACCAAAGAAACTTCCGGCAAATCCAATCCCTCGCGCAAAAGATTAACTCCCACCAACACATCAAATTCTCCCCGGCGAAGACTCTCCAATATTCTCACCCGATCCAATGTATCCACATTGGAATGCAAGTATTCCGCCTTAATTCCATTTTCTTTCAAAAATTCCGAAAGATCTTCTGCTTGTTTTTTAGTAAGCGTAGTTATAAGTACTCTTTCTTTTTTCTCCACAATTTTTTCAATTTCCAAAAGAACATTTTTTACTTGTCCCTTGGCGGACTTCAAAGAAATTTCCGGATCCAAAAGTCCAGTCGGGCGAATAACTTGCTCGGCAATATGTAATGAATTTTGTTTTTCATATTTTCCGGGAGTGGCGGAAGTAAAAATAACTTGATTTATTTTCTCTTCAAATTCAGGAAATTTTAACGGTCGATTATCATAGGCGCTCGGAAGACGAAATCCATTTTCCACCAATGCGTTTTTCCTGCTGCGGTCGCCACTATACATTGCTCCTATTTGCGGAACAGTCACGTGCGATTCATCAATAACCATCAAAAAATCTTCCGGAAAATAATCCACTAATGTATAGGGGGATTCGCCGGATTTTCTTTGCGTCAGATGCCGTGAATAATTTTCAATGCCGTTGCAATATCCAATTTCGCGCATCATTTCCAAATCCTGCCTTGTGCGCAATTGAATTCTTTCCGCTTCCAAATTTTTTCCTATTTTCTCAAAAAAATTAACTCTTTCAGATAATTCTTCTTCAATCGCCTCAAAAGCTTCTTTCATCACCGGCTCCGGAACCACAAAATGTTTGGCGGGAAAAATCAAAGTCTTTTCCAACCTTCCCAACTTTTCTCCGGTCAAAAAATCATATTCTTGAATTTTTTCAATTTTTCCATTTTCTATTTCTATTCTGGTTATCACTTCTCTTCCCGGAGTCATCACTTCAATCGTGTCGCCAGTCGCTCGAAATTTTCCGCGAGCCAACACATCACTTCGCTGATATTGCATTTCAACCATTGCCTGCATTATTTTTTCTCGACTGGTCATTTTTCCAACTTCCACCTCCACTGTTCCTTGTTTGTAATATTCCGGCGATCCCAATCCATAAATACAAGAAACTGACGCGACAATAATCACATCCCGACGCGAGAGAAGAGCGGAAGTCGCCGCGTGACGCAGCCGGTCGATTTCTTCATTAATCTCCACTTCTTTTTCAATGTACGTTCCGGATGAAGCGACATAAGCTTCCGGTTGATAATAATCATAATAGGAAACAAAATATTCCACAGAATTTTTGGGAAAAAACATTCGAAATTCCTGCACCAATTGAGCAGCCAATGTTTTATTGGGAGCGATAACCAATGTTGGTTTTTGGACAGCCTCAATAACATTCGCCATCGTGAATGTTTTTCCCGAACCGGTTACGCCCAAAAGCGTCTGAAATCGAACCCCCTGTTCCAGCCCCGCAACCAACTCCTCAATCGCCTTCGGCTGATCTCCCGCCGGCTTATATTTTTTATTCAATTCAAATTTCATATCAATCTATACTACACTTTTCACCCAAAAATGTCCACACACACTGCCGTCCCAAGAACCAATAACTCGACTGCCGTTTTGGTAACGTACCAGGTAACGTACC
>DOKE01000044.1 GCA_003510895.1 Candidatus Moraniibacteriota bacterium | reverse complement strand
AACGTCCTACTAGGACGTTTTTTGATATAGCTATAATCAATGCAAAATTAGAAATTGTTGCTTCCTCCCAAGAGCCCTTGAACAGCTTTAATTATAATCACACCAATCAAAGCAACCAAGACTCCAACAAATGAATACAACATAGCTGTTTTAGCTCTGCCAATTTGATCTCCATCTCCGGCAGCTGTCAAATATAGAATTCCGGAAATCACAAATCCGATAACTCCCAATATACCCACCATCATCAAAAGCCAATTCATTATGTTTGTTACAATTTCTGTTATGCTGGCTGACGGCAAATTTGTTCCCGACGGAGCGGAAAATTGAGCCAACACCAAAGACGGAATAGTGGCTGCTGAAACGGCAATGCTATAACCAATTTTTTTAATATTTTTCATAGTACACCTCCTGCTAGTTTTTAATTTTTATTTTTTATTTTCTCTTCTTTTATTCAAACAAAAAAATTCCCAATAAATCTGACTAAAATTAACGCTGACAATGTTACAATCACTCCTACGACAGAATAAACGGCGGATTTTTTCGCCAATCCAATCTTTCTTGGATCGCCTGCCGAGAAAAAATAAAGCGCTCCGCTTATCAACAACATAATTATAGCAAGAACTGAAAAAACAGACAACAAAAATTGCAACACATTCATTCCAATTTGCGAAAACGTTGGAGCGTCGGAAATTATTCCGGCATAGACCGTGTTTATCAAATATCTCATAATTTCTATTTTCTTAAATCAACGATATTTCCGGATGATATTGAATCATCAGACTTTCCTGTTTGAAATTTATATTGTTTCCCAAAATCAAGAGAATCAGATTTGCTTGAAAATCCCATTGGAGAAATCTTATACACCGGTTTGGAAATATGCGGACGATTTTGCGAAATATTTTTGTCTTCTTCTTTCTTGATAACATCCGGGGATTTTTTGATTTCATTTTTTTCCGTAGCAATAGATTCTTTTTCCGCCGGAAGCTGCTGTGGAGAAGAAAATCTCACCCTGCCTATTTCTTGCGGGGATTTTTCCTCAACCGTAGTCGGGGCTTTGATTGCAACCGGTCCGCTTTCTTCCAACATTCTTTTCTTCACCGACTGCGCCGGATTCCAACCAATGCTAGAAACGATCGGTTTTTCAATATTGCTCTTAGGAATTTCATATTTTTCTTGAGAATAAAAAAGCGTCTTTTTGGGTTCTTCAAAAATTTTATTTTTATTTGGAGAATTATCGCCTCTTTCAATAACCGGATTGTTCTTGGCGCTGATATTATCCATTTCTCTTTCTTGCGCGACGGAAAAAATAATTTTTTGTCCCGCAGAATCAATTTCCAATTCCATATCATCATCCAAAGACTTCAAAACTTCAGCCAATTTTCTTCTGTCTGTTGAGGACAGACTTTTCGCGTTCTCGCTATGAAAAATAAAATTTCCTCTTTCCATTGTTGTATGCTTTCCAACTCCAATCGCCGAATGATAGTCCGCAATCCAATTTTTCACAGAAGGCTTCGCCATTTCCGAAAAATATTTCAACTTCAACGGAGCAGAAGTAATCAGCTGCTCACCCAAATTAGGAAAATTCTTCAACGCCAAATTCAATGACATTTTCACTATATTTTCTGTTTTTTTTCCTTGAAAATCCACACTTTCAAAAACATACTCTGAAATATTATTATGAGATTTTTCTGTATACGTTTTTTGCTCATCGGAAGAACTGCCGTATCTGCCAAAATTTTCCGCGGCTTCAAGCATCTCATCCAAAATTGGACCTGTGGCAGGAAGCGTTGTTACTAATAAATAATCATATGTATACAAAAGTTCTTTTAATTTTTCCCTATCAATAGGAGAGAGCATCTTGGCTTGAGGATGTTCGATTGAAAAACTAGCCGCAGCTGAAAGATTGCGAGTTTTTATATTATATATTTTTTCAAATTCGCTAATCCACTGCCTGACAGAAAAATTTCCAAGTTTTTGCTGATTTTGCAAAAGCGCCTCTTTTAGTTTTTTCCTCAGCTGATCGCGTGGAATTTCTGGAATCAAAAAAAGTTTTGCCGTAATTCTGTTATCCATAGGAACTTCAAGGTCATACGAATACATATAATAATTTTTCATCACATCCTGAGCATCTTCATCAGAAAGATTTGGAAAATTAACAATGCGCAGCTTAAGCCGCGTACTTTGAAGTTTTTTCAAAATTTCTTGATCAAGAACATTGCTTTTATCTGACAAGATAATTTCAATTTCCTTGAGAAGTTTGCGCGCCAAAACATCATCAATGTGATTAATGGCAAACTGCGCGTTATTGAGAATATTTTGTATGTTTAACATTTATTAATCTTATTTTCTTTTTCTTTTTTTATTTTCATTTTCTTTTTCATTTTCATTTTCATCCACTAATGTACGAATTTTTTTAGCAAAAGATTCTATTATAGCAGCTTGATTCTTGTTTGTCTCCTTCACTTCTTCGGCATACTTCATAACTTCATCATATTTTTTGTTTAGGTTAAGTAGAAAATCAGGTCTAGCGCGATTTAAAACTCCAATTTCTGCTTTAGTCATATTCAAAAGCTGAGCTTTCCCAACCTCGTGAAGATCTCCGAGTTTTTCGACAGTAATATTGCCATCCTTATCTTTAACTTTTTGATTTTCAATAAGAAATGAATTCCAGTGCCATAAATCTGCTTTGGTTTGCACCTTAATATTGACTGCCTTGCTCATAACCGCTTTTATTTGATCTTCATTCTTCCCATCTTTATTCTTCTCAGTTTTTTTAAACTTTCCAGTTTTGAGATTGAGATGAGCCATTCCATAATTAGCAAGATTTCCCTTAGAAACAGCAATTTCGCTATAGTCTGACAATTGTTTTGCGGCATCATTCTCACTCATGCCAGATTCGGTAAGTTGTTCATAAATCAAGTCTCTCATCGCAAAAGGTTCCACTTCCCTACTATCATCCTGGAGTTTCATAAATTCATTCTGGTCATTATTATTAAACATAATGCGCAAAACTGCAGCCATTTTCTGGTTATCTTTTCTACTCATAGCATTTTTATACTCGCTCATTAAATAATCTGATTCTTGATTCACATCAGCAAGTTCTTTTTGTTTAGTCACAATACTTGATTGCAAAGCGGCGCTCCTATAATTTGTTTTTTCTTTTCCAAGACTAAGAATCTTATTAAACCTATCATGCCAACCTCCCTGCGCGGGCGGAAAAGATTTTCGATCAGCTTCATTGGAACGGGCTTTCCAAGCATCCTTAAAAGCTTTAGGACTAAATATTCCTCCCATTCTTTTGGCCAGCACATCGCGCTCAAATTTATGCGCGCCAAACTTGGTCAACTTCCAAGGACGACTTCCTATCCATTTGGAAATATTCTTTCCTCGGCTGACGATAGCATCGGCGCCGACTATGCCCATATTTTTTGCCACACCCATTCCAATCCACAAAATCACTACCGGAACAAAAATAAAAGTGGCAGAAGCCAAATAATTTACCATTTCCGCTCCGGTACCAACCGGCGCCGCCGCAGTTCGAAGAGTCGAATCCATCAAATTTTGCATTCCGCTCATAATCTTAAGCGCGATCATCATAATGAAAACCATTATCGGACCGAAAAACGCGTAGTTGAAAAGAGCGCTCCACCATTTGGAAGAAAATCCGCCCATTCCGGGAAAAACGGAAAAAATAAATCCGATCGGCGAAGCCATAATAAGAAACATCAAAACAAAAAGCCGAATCATCAAAAGCGCTCCCAAAACAGCCATCGTAACCGCCAAAATAAAAACAAAAACTATCGCAGCGATTTCATAGGGAATAGCAAAATCAGAAAAATTCTTGCCGCCCGGAAACAAAACTCCTTCTATAGATGAACTGCTGAGAAGATTGGTGGAAAAATTCATTCCATTGGTTCCATTCAGAAAAGAAAACATCATCACATTGGAAACATCAATAATAAATCGCGCGATGGGAAAGCTGAAATTAATCAACAAAACCGCCAAGAGAACTGATAACCATATTTTTTTGAAACTGTATTTGTCCACTTGAAAAATAGTGGCGAAAGCGGAAAAAAGAAGAACCAAAATAAAAAACATATTGAAAAGATCGCGAAATGTTCCCCAGATAGAACGGACAACTCCATTATTCAGCAGACCATCGCTTCCCAACAACCCCGGATTCAAAGTCCAATTTATCAAAACAATCCCTATATCCAAAATCCAACCGACAAAAACAAAAATGTAACTCAAGATTCCTGAAATTATTACTTCCCAAAAACCTTTAGAAGGTGAACTTGTCCCTGTTGCTATCCCCTCTTCTTTCGCTTGTCGCTGTAATTCTTCCGCGCTGTTTGCTCCGCCATTCTCATAGGAATCAGAAACTGCTTGCTTATCTTTTTTTCCTAAATTTTCTCCGATTGCTTCTTCAGTATCTAACGCAAGAAAAATACCCTCCTCTCTTGAAAATTCTTGAGAAGTTTGCGCCAATGAAATTGAAAAATTTTGCAACACAAAAACTAAGAAAAAAACAAACACAAACGTAAATATGGTATTTTTTTTATTTTTTTTGAAAATATTTTTCATTGGATAAAGTTTTTCCAGAAAAAAGTGAAGCTGTTCAATGTTTAACAAAATTATATCACAAAAATTCAAAACAATAAAACCAAAAAAGTTTCAAGAACTGTTTCTTGAAATAATTATACCATAAAAAGACATAGAAAAAAGGCAATGGAAATTCCACTGCCTTTTTAATAAATCTTAATGCTTTTTATCTCAACCTTATATTATACTCCTAAAATACACTTTTGTCAAGTTTTTCGGAGCGATTTAAGATTGCTTTTTTGCTTGTTCTTCAATGAATTCCTTTCGCCACTTTTCTTGAAATTCATCTTTCAGCGCTTGCTTATATCTGGAGATGACCAGATATTCATCCGGAAGAGCGTTTAGAATAACAATATTCTTTTTCACTTTCACTTTGTTGTCAGTATGAAACTCGGCCACAAAAAAAGCGTTGACTTTTTCTCGCAAGCGTTCATTGCCCTCAGAATATTCCGCATAAACCGGGATTTGTCCGAGATAGCATTGAACTAATCCGGATTGATCTAGGGATTGTCCGGAAAAACTATACAAAACATCAATTTTTCCCCAACCAACCACCCTCACTTTCCACTCACCAAACCTCTGTCTCATAATTCTCGGCAAATCGTTGACAATTTCTTCTCTCTGCCAATCCTGAAGTTCAGAAAGATCGGAAGATTGTTGATCAAAAAAACATCCCGATAAAAACAAGCAGGCTGACAAAATCAATGCCACATTAAATCTTCTCATCGTCTTTCCTCCCAATATACCAACGTTGTATTCTTTTTTTAACGAACTTACCCCAACAAAACATTCTGCTGCCAAAAAGTTATTTTGTCAAATATTTTAATATATGAAGCCCTTAATCACTCGACTCTTGGATGAAAGGGTTCTTCGGCTGGTTTTTGCCCAACCGACATAATTCATTTCTGAAATAGTAATCATATCGCCGCTAACTTTTTCCACAAAAGCCACGTGACCATAGTAGCGATCTTCGGTTGTTACAACAATCGATCCAACTCTTGGAGTTTTTCCGGTTTTATATCCCAAAGATTTTGCGCGATATAACCAGGTTCCGGCATTTCCACTCCAAGGAACAAAACGTTTTTGCGCCACATACCAAGTGCAATATCCATAAGGAAATCTGTGTCCGGTTCCCGGTTTTCCAGTCAGGTCTCTCCATCCGGAAACCACCGGCGCTCCTCCCGACGAATTGGCATATTGTCTTTTTTCAATCAATCCGGAAGAAGTGTCAGTTTCCGGTTTGTCCCAATAGGATGATTCTCCTTGTCCATCAGGAATAACAATTTCTTGTCCAACTTCAATATCACCATTAGCAGGAAGATCATTAAAGGCAATAATTTTTTCTTTGTCGGCTTTATATTTGTTGGCAATAGAATCTATGTTATCACCATTTTTTACAGTATGATTAAGTCCCGCCACTGGAAGAATAAACAAAACATCTCCCGGCTTTATTGAATCAATGTTTTCTATATCATTAGCCCAGAGAATAGTGTTTACGGTAATATTGTTTTTAGTGGCAATTCCACTAACTGTGTCTCCTTCTTTAACTGTATACATTTTTACGCCGCCATCTTCTTCCGGTTCCCTAAGAATATTGCTTCCCGCCGCGGAAGTGAGAATTGTTTGGTTCTGCACAAGAAGTTCCTCAACATCATCTTCTTTCATTTGAGGATCAACTGCCGTGTTAGCTTTAGACAAAGGAACCAAAGCTAAGTCATCTTTTCTGATTTCTTGAGATTCCATCCTGTTTAAATTTTCCTTAGCCATCGCGCTTGAGTCATCCCAATATCCGAAAAGAAAATTGTCCGAACCGTTTCCTGATGACGCATTAGTCGCCGCCACCAAAAGAGCGCTGGAAATAACAACCGCATGAGAAGAATAGTGTCTAAAAAGATGCAGGAGCCTGACGGTCCTGTGTCTTTTGATAAACCTCGCAATAGAATTTTGATACAAATGTATTCTTGTGTTAATCCTCTTGAGAGCTTCCTTATTGCAAATTGTGACAATACAGTGAAAAACTTTTTGCTTACTAATAGCAATAACCCTTTCAAATAACTATAATTGTAGAATTGGCGATTCTGACCGAAAAAAATAACCGCCGCTTCATTGGTTATAGTCCTAATTTTTAACTTCTTTCTATTATATTGACGCTAATTTTTGCTGTCAATCAAAACGACAGTCTATTTTACGATAATTTGGCTATGCTTAGCCTAGCGAAGCTGTGGATAACTTTTGCTAAAATTGACCCATTACCCGCTTGTTGGAAATGATATATAATGAAAAAGCTGACGCAGGTTGTGCGACGCATTTTTTAAAAAGTATTTATTTTTCAAACAAAAAATTAACGCAAACAAATGAATCTACGCGCACTTTTAACGGATTTTTTGGAGCATTTGGAAATTGAACAAAATCGCTCGCAAAAAACCATTGAAAATTACAATCATTATTTGAATCGTTTTCTCAAATGGACCAGCGTCAAAGAGCCGTCCGACATAACTTTGGATTTAGTCAGGAATTATCGACTCAAATTAAATCGTTTCACCGATGAAAAAGGACAGGCGCTTAAAAAAATCACTCAAAACTATCACGTTATCGCCCTGAGAAACTTTCTTAAATATTTAGCCAAACGAGATGTCGCCACTCTTTCCGCGGAAAAAATAGAAGTAGGGAAAAATCCCACCCAAGAAATAGAATTTCTGGAACCGGAAGAATTGGAAAGACTTCTCGATGGCGCCTCCGAAACAGATATAAAATCATTGCGCGACCGAGCTATTCTGGAACTGCTTTTTTCCACAGGACTGCGTGTTTCCGAATTGACCAACACTTCTCGAGAACAAATAAATTTAGACCGCCAAGAATTCAGTGTCAAAGGAAAAGGCGGAAAAATAAGAATTGTTTTTATTTCCGATTCCGCCAAGAATGCTCTGAAAAAATATTTAGACAAAAGAATAGACATTGATCCCGCCCTATTTGTGCGTTTTTCCAAAAATGGCTCCCCTTCCAATGAAAAAAACAAACGTCTCACCCCCAGAAGCATTCAAAGAATTGTCAAGCAATACGCGCTGAAAGCTGGAATTGTCAAAGATGTTCATCCGCACACACTGCGCCACAGCTTCGCCACCGACCTTCTGGCTAACGGAGCTGACATCCGTTCCGTCCAAGCAATGTTGGGGCACTCCTCCATCACCACGACGCAAATCTACACTCACGTTACCAATCAACAACTCAAGGACATTCATAAAAAATTTCACGGAAAAAAGAAATAATCTAAAAATTTAAAATTAAAAACAAATGTCCGATATTTTACAAGGTCTCAATGATCAACAAAGAGATGCTGCTTCCACTGTTAGAGGGGCTGTTTTGATTATTGCCGGCGCCGGATCGGGAAAAACCAAAACACTCACTCATCGCGTCGCCTATCTCATCAAAGAAGCCGGTATACGTCCGCAAAATATTCTAGCTGTCACATTTACCAACAAAGCCGCGCAAGAAATGAAAGAACGAATAATTTCCATTTTGGGAAGCAACAATAAATACGACTTGCCAATCATCGGGACATTTCATTCCGTCTGCGTGAAAATTCTGCGCAATGAAATAGAAAAAATGGGATACAAAAGTTCTTTTCATATTATTGACGATCAAGACCAGCAGTCGATGATAAAAAAAATAATGAAGGAATTGGAAATCAACACTGATCAATTCAAGCCTCGCGCTTTTCTCGCCGCCATTAGCAACGCCAAAAACGAAATGATTGACGCGCAAATTTTTTCCGAACAAGCCAGTGGATACTATGAAGAAACGGTGGCGAAAGTTTTTTCCAAATATCAAAGCCAACTCAAAGAAAACAACGGTCTTGATTTTGACGATATCATTAATTTTACGGTAAAAATTCTTTCTCAGTTCCCGCAGGTTCTGGAAAAATATCAAAATTGGTTCAAATATATTATGGTAGACGAATATCAAGACACCAACAAAGCCCAATATATGTTAATTAGAATGCTTTCGCAAAAATATGGCAACCTCTGCGTTGTCGGCGATGACTGGCAATCGATTTACAAATTTCGAGGAGCGGATATTAAAAATATTTTGAGTTTTGAAAAAGATTATCCCGGCGCTAAAATTATTCACCTGGAACAAAATTATCGTTCCACCCAAATCATTCTTGATGCCGCCTATGGAGTGATTTCCAAAAATATCAATCGCAAAGATAAAAAACTTTGGACAGAAAAAAAAGAAGGCCACCAAATAGTTTCCTATGAGGCCGATGACGAACAAGATGAAGCTGGATTCATCGCTAATGAAATCACTAAATTAATTTCTCAAAAAAATGTTCCTCTGACTTACAAAGATTTTGTGATTCTCTATCGCACCAATGCCCAGTCGCGTATGCTGGAAGAAATGTTCCTCCGTCGCTCTTTGCCATACAGAATCATCGGCGGATTGAAATTTTATCAGAGAAAAGAAGTTAAAGATTTGATTGGATATGTGAAATTAGCCTACAATCTGACTGACATTGTTTCATTGGAAAGAATTATTAATGAGCCGAGAAGAGGAATTGGCAGCGCTACATTGAATCACTGGCTGTCTTTTTCTCGAGAAGCAGGAATCGATCCAATCAATGCCAGTCTGAAAATGACTACGGAAAATTCTTCTCTGAATTCCGGAAAAATAGACGCTGTAAGAAAATTCTCAGAATTTATTCTCAGAATGTATGAAATAAAAAGCCGCATTTCAGTGGCGGATTTTGTGGAAAAAATATTCAAAGAAAGCGGCTATGAACAAATGCTATTAGCGGAAGGAACAGAGGGAGAAGTGCGTTGGGAAAATGTCAAAGAACTTATTTCCGTGGCGCAAAAATTCAACAGCAAAGAATTTTCTGATGTTGAAGATAAATTGGGAACTTTTTTGGAAGAAGTCGCTTTAGCCAGCGATACTGATTCCATCAATCAAGCCAACGATAGCGTTCATATGATGACTCTGCACAGCGCTAAGGGCTTGGAATTTCCTTATGTTTTTATTGTCGGACTGGAAGAAGGAATTTTGCCCCACTCAAGGAGCCTGCTTTCCTACGAAGAAATGGAGGAAGAAAGAAGATTGATGTATGTCGGAATAACGCGCGCCAAAGAAAAAATATATTTGCTTTTCACCAGACAAAGAACAATTTTTGGTTCAACACAAGTTAATCCGCCTTCCCGATTTCTCGAAGACATCCCAGCTCACCTCATAACACAAGAGATTAATCGTGAAACACAAAATATGGAAAGCAACTTATGGAGCGCAAAACGTGAAGTATGGAATACGGGATACGAAAAGAAAAATAAAAACCATCAATTCACCAAGCAAATAAGCAAGCCAAAAAACAAAAACATTGAATTTAAAGACGGGGATAGAGTCAAGCATGATGAATTCGGCGAAGGCGTTGTGATTTCTGTCGTTGAAGACCTGATGGTCATCGCCTTCAAAAAAGTAGGTATCAAAAGAATTTCCGTCCAATACGCAAATTTGAAAAAGATATAACTTTAAATTCAGTTTAAATCTATATTCCCCGCTCTTTCCAAAATCCTCATTTACTCACGATCGTACTTTCGTGAGGTTTTTATTTCAAGCATTCGATCCACGTAATGAAATTTTATGTGACCTTTTTTATTTCCCTCTCACTCATTTTTATGCGATTACATAAAAATGAGTATAAACGAAATCGCTTTTATATACGACTGTTTCCAAAAACAACATTTTATTTTTCAACTATATTTTTATCTCTTTTTTATTGATAAGCAAACTTTTTCCATCAACATTCCACTCTAAATCATAATCATCCAAACCATCATCAATATCCTGCTTGTGTATTTGCTTGAAATTATTTTGCGCGTCAAAAATCAAAAGCTCCATTTTTTCCGCATTTTCTTTTTTGATTACCAATGCTAGTTTGGCAGAATCCGGAGACCACGTAGCTTTTGTTTTCCAGGATAAACTGTCACTATAAAAAATTTTATGCTCTCTCACAAATGAAAATAATTCTTCCCCTTTTTTATTTCCGACAACCACGCCATAATTGCCGGAATAATGATAAGCAAAAACAATTTTTTTATCCGGCGACCACTCATACCCGACTCCATATTGCAAAACACTTTTTTCTCCAGAATCGAGATTGGTCCAATAAATAACCTGACATTCTGTGCCACAACCTGAATTGGAAATAACCTCATTTTCAGAAAACCATTCCCAACCTCCCATTCTAAAGCTTCCATGAAATATTTCCTGAAAATTTTTATCTTGAACATTTCCAATATGAAGAATCCTTGTTTGATCGTATGGAATATTTTTATCATTAATATCCCTATTTTCCATGAACCCAACTTTTTTTTCAGAAGGAGAAAAAAACAGTTGGCTTATGGGACTGCCATTAAAAACAATTTGTTTTCCGTCCTTGTTTTTATAATTTCCATCCTTATCCTCATATATTTCATCCAGAGAAGTTTCCTTTATTTCCACTTTTTCATTTAAATCAGTGCTTTCTTCAATTAATACCAGTTCATTGCTTTTTGAAAAATATTTTACTATCATCACAAAAAATATAATAAAAGCGAAACTCCCAATCAATACAATGAAAAATTTTTTCTTAAATAGAATACTTTTCATAACTTGTGAAAGAATATATTTTCGATTTTTATAACAAAATTATCCTTTGTCGCCCAAAAAGGAGCACCTATACTATCATCATAATAATGGTTCGCTCCCTTTGTCGGATCTGTAATTTCTCCATTAATAACTTGTCCGACTATTTTATATGCTTCTTTCCATTTACCATAATAACCTTGATTTTTTAAAGGACTTTTTAGGGCTTGCAGATTAGCATCGCGCGGAGGTCTCTCCCAAAAACAAGAATACTGACTGGGATCTAGGATTATATTGTGATAAGAATCCCATTTATCTCTGATTCCCAATCTATTTTTAATAGACCATGCCACTGCAATTTTAACTTCTCTTGAAGTCCCCCTTGCTTCTCCCCAAATCGCCCGCGCCAAAATCATCTGCTCTGTATCATCGGAAAAATCTCCCGTCCACTCCGGATTTTCAACAGTCGGAATTCTTTTTGGTTTAACTTCCTCTACTTTATTATCTTCATTTTCATTTTCCGTTTCTCCCAAATCCAATTCAAAACTATTAATCATCGGCTGTTCATCCGCCCACAATTCAATATAATGTATTCCTTTTCCAAGATTGGCATAAATTCTTTTAGTTTCGGGATTGCCCTGCATTTTTCTTCCCTGCCACAACCAATTTTTTCCCCACCAGCTTGAATTGGAATTTTTTTGGATTTTATTATCTATAATTAATTTAACATCATCACTATCCCAGAATCTTTTTTGGCAAGCAACTTGAGCGTCAATAAAATTTAACGATAAATCAACAAGAACGATCGTTATCCAAGCCTGGCGGTTTCTTTTTTCACTTTGAATGTTTTCCAGAATTTTTATTGTCAATTTTTCTTCCAGTAACTTAATAATTGGCTCTTGAATAATATCAGCCTCGTTTTTAGCGATAAATTTAAGACTATGCCTTCCTTGGGATAACTTGATAATAAAAATAACTTTCTTAGAAAGTCCTTTTAGCCAACTGCCATTCCAAGCCGGAGGAATATTAAATGTTTGAATGTTTTTCCCAACCGTAATTTCCCGAAATTGAATTTGATTGATTTCAACTTTCAAATCATTCTCCTTTTGACAAGCAGCTTCGATTTCAATTACATATAGTCCGTCTTTTTCAATTTTGAAATTATATTCAAATTGATTTTTTATTTTTTTATACATATGTTTACATTTTAAATATTTTGGTATTTTATTATATCATATTCACATAAAGTTGCATCTTCACACGACCATTTTAAGATGTAACTTTTAAAACTTTTTTTATTTTTCCCTTCAACGTCCTCCCTCCATTTT
>DOKE01000020.1:446-3960 GCA_003510895.1 Candidatus Moraniibacteriota bacterium | reverse complement strand
GCAGATTTCAACATGCATTTCTTTTATGGTTGCTCCAGTTTCTAAAACTGCTCCGCAGGAACAAATAATCTTAGCTTCTTTGTGGAATTCAGGATGAATATTCTTTTTCATGATATTTAATGAAATATTAATATATCTTATGAGTGGAAATTAAAGCTATCTGCGCCAACATAATGGCTTAATGTGGCGATTAATGCAGATTGGCAATTGATTGTCTCAAAAAGATTCAAATTACTACCTAAAAACCTTAGCACAAAGGAAAATAATTGACAAGGGGTGGGTGTTAGGTTATACTGTCATTTGTATTGGTAATTAATAAAAAACATATTTTTCCTTGGCCTGTTCCTGTCTTGATGCGTAATAATATCAAGATTAAGGCTTTAAATAGGGAAAAGTAGGTGATTACTCTCGCCTTGTGAGGCAGATGATAATAAATTAAGGAAAAAAACTATGAAGAAAGAAGAAAAAGCCGCATTGGCTGCAACTGAAGTTGCGAAAAATGAAGGAGAGACAGAAAACTATTTTTTGTCCCTCGATTTTTCAGCGTTGGAAATTAGCATGGAAGAAATGCTAAAAAATGGCGTTCATTTTGGTCATCAAAAATCAAGAAGGAATCCGAAAATGAATGAATACATTTTTACAACAAAGAAAAGCATTAATATTATAGATCTTCAAAAAACTGCCGAAAAAGTTCAAGAAGCTGTGGAGTTCATCAAGGAGATCAAGAAACAAGGGCGAAAAATTTTGTTTGTTGGTACTAGGCCGCAACTTAAGAGTTTAGTTAAGTCTGCCGCGATGGCTTGTGATATGCCCTATGTGGTGGAAAGATGGTTGGGTGGAACTTTCACAAATTTCAAAAATATTCGTTCCAGAACAAAATATTTGGTTGATTCTCAGCAACAGATGGAAAGAGGAGAATTTCAAAAATACACCAAGTTTGAAAGGATGAAGAAAATTGAAGAATTAGAAAAAATGGAAGAAAGAATGGGTGGAATAAAACATATGGCGGAACTTCCGGCTGCGATGTTTGCGACAAGTATCAAGGATGATAAAATTGCCATTATTGAAGCGCAAAAAATGGGAATTCCTGTTATTGCTATTTCTGACACAAATGCTGATCCGACAGAAGTGGAATATCCTATTCCTTCCAATGATGACGCGCTTTCTGCAATCAGACTTATTTTGAGTTATGTTTGCAAGGGTTTGAATCAAAAATAAATAAAAGGATAATACAAAATCTTATGTTAGAAGTTATCAAAAAAATAAGAGAAAAAACTGGCGCTGGCGTCGTGAATGTTAAAAAGGCTCTTGATGAAGCGGGAGGAAATGAAGAAAAAGCCATTGAAATTCTTCGAAAGCAGGGTCACGACAAAGCTTTGAAAAAAGCTGATCGCGCAGCCAATGAAGGAGTGGTGGTTTCCTATATTCACTCGAACAATAGAATCGGAGCGATGGTCAAACTTCTTTGTGAAACTGATTTTGTGGCGAGAAATGTTGAGTTTCAAGAATTGGCAAAAGATATTGCAATGCATATTACCGCAACAAATCCTCAATACACAAAACCGGAAGATGTTCCCGGCGAAATAGTTGAAAAAGAAAAAGAAATTTGGAAAGCCCAATTGGCTAAAGAGGGAAAGCCTGAAAATATGATGGAGAAAATTATGGAAGGCAAGGAGAAAAAATTTCGCGAAGAAATATCTCTTTTGACTCAGCCTTTTGTCAAAGATCCTTCTTTGAAAATCGGAGATTTGATTGCGGAAAAAGTTGGCAAGATCGGAGAGAATATTCAAATAGGAGGTTTTGTTCGTTTTGAGTTATAATATAAATGGAAGAGGATTAAACTATGATTAAATATTTGGTGAAAGTGTATAGCTGGGAAAATCCTCATCTAAGTTGCAGTGAGCTGGAATTTGCGCGCGGCGACAAAGTTATTATAAAAAAAGACGATCATCAAAATGAAATTGCTGTCATTGAAGCTGTCAGTGTGAACACAAAAGAAGAAGCTGTGTGCGCGATTACCAGGAAAGCATCGGAAAAGGATATTGAAATATTTGAAAATAACGAAGAAAAGAAAAAAGAAATTCTCAGCACTTGCAAAGAAGAGGTGAAAAGATTGGGATTGGGAATGAAGCTTGTCGATGCCAGAATCAGTTTGGACAATAGCAATATTGTGGTAGCTTTCACGGCGGAAGAGAGAATTGATTTTCGAGAATTGGTTAGGAATCTTTCAAAAATATTCAAACGCAGCGTCCGAATGCATCAAATAGGATCAAGAGATGAAGCTAGAAACTTGGGAGGATGCGGAGTTTGCGGAAGAAGTTTGTGCTGCTTGAGATTTTCCGGAAACTTGCCGAGCATTTCGATTGATATGGCGAGAGTTCAACAGATAGCGCATAGAGGCAGCGACAGAATATCTGGAATTTGCGGAAGATTGATGTGTTGTCTTTCCTATGAAGCTGCGCAATATCAAGAGCTGATGGTTGGAATGCCAGAACTTCATTCGAGCGTGAGAACTCCGGAAGGCAAGGGAGAAATTATAGAATTAATGCCGCTTACACAAGAAGTGAAAGTAAAACTGGATAGCGGGAAGTTTAGTGTATTTAAGAAAAAGGATATAAATTAATTATATTTCGATGTTGTATTTTATTTTGCCGCCAATAATAATGATCGTGAGTCTTGCTTTGCTGATCTTTTTTTTGTTCAGAAAAGTTTCGCGAGTCTCGACGGAAAAATTGGAATTTCTGGACAGTGAAAAAAACGATAATTCAAAATCAATCGGAAAAAAAATATTTTCTTTCATATCTTATGTTTGGTTTAAGTTTTTGGAAAAAGTGATGCAAAGAACAAAACTATTCTCTCTAAAGATGCATAACACGAGCAACAACTGGTTTCATTCTATAAAGAAAAAGCGAGAAGAAACTGCTCTCAGAAATCAAGAGAATGAGCAGATTCAGGAAGACGCGCCGCCAATTATAATAAACACGGAAAATGTTATTCCAGAAGAAAAAAAGGAAGAAGTTGTCAAAAAAAGAATAACGCTAGATACTTTTAAGAAAAAATCAGTTTTGAAAAGTTATGAAAATAAAAATAGCGAAGGGGAAGAAAAAAAGAAAACCAGTGAAAGAAGCCGACTAGAAGAAGCGCTTATCAAAAGAATAGCCATCAATCCAAAAGACATTGAAGCCTATGAAAGATTGGGAGATTATTATATGGACAGCGTTAATCATATTGATGCTAAAGAATGTTACAGACAGGTTCTCAAATTGAGTCCGAATCATTTCAAGGCCAAGTCAAAATTGAGAGCGCTGGAAAGAATTTTAAAAGGATGATAGAATAGTTTTTGTGTTGTTTTGTTTTTCAAATGCCAGCTTAGCTCAATGGTAGAGCAACTGTTTTGTAAACAGTAGGTTTTCGGTTCGAGTCCGTAAGCTGGCTCGGGTTTTCGATGGGTAGGTGGCGGAGTGGTCAATCGCACCTGACTGTAAATCAGGCGACTTCGGTCTTCGGGGGTTCG
>DOKE01000020.1:0-254 GCA_003510895.1 Candidatus Moraniibacteriota bacterium | reverse complement strand
GTTCAATCCCGGTCAACGGCTCAGAATAATTAAGTAATTGATAACAAATTTTTTTATGGGACACATCAAAGACACAATGGCAAAGATGAAATGCAGCGTTTGCAAAGAAATCAATTATTATTCTTCACGCAATAAAAAGAAAGTGAAGGAAAAATTGGAAATGAACAAATACTGCAAAAAATGCAAAAAGCACACGCTTCACAAAGAGATGAAATAATTCTCTTTTGTGTTTTGCGGGCATCGTATAGTGGTAA
>DOKE01000034.1:275-5046 GCA_003510895.1 Candidatus Moraniibacteriota bacterium | reverse complement strand
TTTTCTTTTTTAAATTTGCTTTTTATAATAAGAAAAAATAAGTTTTTTATCTATTTATATAGGGGTAAAAAGGTGTTTTCTCCGCTGAGGCTGCGAAAACTAATTTATTTTATATATAATCAATAACCCATGGAAGAAGATATAAATTTAGTCGACAATAACGGAAACAGAGTTGGATTTATTGGAAAAATGGACGCACATTTTCAAGGAAAACTTCATGAAGCTTTTTCAATTTTCGTGTTCAATAAAAACAATGAATTATTATTACAGAAGAGGGCTGACGAAAAATATCATTCTGGTGGATTATGGAGCAATACGTGTTGTGGGCATCCTCGTGCAAATGAAAATTTGAATAGTGCGGTGCATAGGAGACTGAATGAAGAAATGGGGTTTGATTGCGAACTAAAGGAAGTTTTTTCTTTTATCTATAACGCAAAATTACCAAATGCATTAATTGAATATGAGTTTGACCACGTATTTATTGGGCATTTTGAAAAAACTGGGATTACTCCAAATCCAGAAGAAGCTTCTGATTATAAATGGATAAAACTGGAAGATTTAAAAAAAGACTTGGAAACTGCCCCGCAGGAATATACGGAATGGTTTAAGATTATTTTGAATTACAAAAAATTTATCAATATAACAAGCGATTTTTAATAATTAATTCAAATTATATGAATCAAAATTTCAATCCACAAATCATAGACGACAGAGTTCAAAAAGAGATTGATTATTTCTTAAGTGATCAACCAGAATTGAAGGCGGATGTCGAATACTCTTATAAAATTGCTATTCCAGATAGACCAAAGGCCTATCTAATGATAGAGTTTGCAAAAGTGCTCGGAGTGGACACGGAAAAAATCATGCCGTTTATTATTACCGCGGACATGATGATGGCCGCTGCAATGAACGATGATGATATTATCGATGACAACGACGAAAGGTGCGAAAAACCGTCATTGTGGAAAATCAAAGGCATTAATTCCACAATTATGGTTACGGGTTATATGTACGGCTTGATTTTTTCAATTCTTAAAAAATATCGACCTGAAACAAATAGTGTCGATTTTGATGCTTATCAAAAATCAGAAAACTTATTGCTGGATTATTTTCGTGTAATGCATATCGGACAATATCGAACGACTGTCAGCGCAAATTCACTAATTGACTTTACTTTAGACAATCTTGAAAAACTAGCCGAACAAAAAGCAAGCCTTCTGTTTCAGTATTGCTCTGCAGTTCCGGCCTATTTTGTAAACAAATATGTCAAGGAACTTGAAGGTTTTGGGTATCAACTTGGAATTGTACGCCAATATGTGAGCGACGCTCAAGATTTCTTGGAAGTGCCACCTGAATATGATTATAATAAAAAAGATGTGAGTAAAAAGGGAGCAAGAATGGAAGACTTTTTTACTCATCAGCCAAATCTAATTCTAATTATCACGGGAAAATCAAAAGAACTATCAGAAGAAGAAAGAAAATGGTTTTATAACAATTGGACGAAAAATGTTTCTGAAGAAAATAAAGCCGATATTACTAAAAAAGTAGTAGCAATGATTGCTAAAACACGAGCCATTGAAGAGTCAAAGATAGTGCTTAAAAAAATAAAAGAAAAGATTCAACTTTATCTATCTGTTTTACCAGACGAAGATTTTAAAGAGAATTTATTAAAATGGACATTTCGGTCTTTCCCGATGGACTAGGAATTTGGTCATCTAAAATTATAATAAGGAGTTTTGAATTTTGGGGCATTCACCCCTGACCCCTCTGCCCAAAATCCAAAACAAAAAAACTTATTTAATCTATTTAGAATAAAAAGCGAATTTAAAAAATAAAATAAATTTACATCGTCTAACTAACTATATCCCTGTCAAGTACTCCAACTATCCAATGATTGGAGTACTTTTTCTTTTATCTTCAAAAGGCAAGCCACTTTTCCAAACTGCATAGATAATACGGGCCATTTTGTTCATAGTAGCGCAAAGGGCAACTTTGTATGCCTTGCCCTCGCCCCTTTTCTTTTGAAAGAATTCTCGAAAAATATTGTCATGCAAAACTGCCACGGAGCAAGCATTATACAGCCTTGTGCGCAAGATTTTATTGCCACGCTTGGAAATGTAGCCCTTGCCATGAATACTTGTTCCACTTTGATGCACGCGCGAATCCAAGCCGATGTAGGCAATCATTTTTTTAGGATGCGGGAATCTTGAAACATCATTGATTTCAGAAATGAAACTAATAGCAGTAATTGGACCTAGTCCTGGAATGCTTTGCAAAAGCTTTTGTTCATCTTTTCGAAATTCTTTTAATTCTTTTTCTAATTGCTTGATTTCGCAGTTCATAGCGGCAATCAATCTTTTATTAGACTTCGAAACATTAATCCCAAGATTTGTTTCCTTGTATAAAACGCTATCCTGTTTGCGACTGAGTGTATTTTTCATCATAGCTAAAGAATCCCTTTGTCTGACAAGACTTTTGATTGTTAGCGTTTCATTTGTATCAATAAATTTGTAACCAGCATTGTTGGCTGTGCAATATCTGATTAGTCCTGCATCTTTCTTATCATTTTTAACGCGTCTTAAACTGATTTGATTTTGTTTTTTGACTATCAGTGGGTTAATGACTTTTACTTGAAATCCTGCCTTACTCATGCCAAATGACATGGGTAAGTGATAGATTCCGGTGGATTCAACTCCAATTACAGTTTGATCTTTTTTAAAATCATGCGCATTAAGATATTTTTCAAATGTTTTGATTCCGATCTTATTATTTCCAAACAAAACTGGATCTTCAGTTTCCTCAAAACAAGCATAAAAATCCTTTTTGCTGATATCCACACCAATATATTTGTTCATAGTGTTGATTTTTGTTTTATTCAAGGTAAAATGAACTAAGAGAAAAGAAGAGAAGAAAAGAGAACCGGGCAGCGTAGTTTGTCGCCTCTTCGTCAAAGCCAAAAGCAGGTTCATTTTTCATACGAAGTAATTCTTCCAAAAAAGAATTCTTCAACTAACTTATCCGCTTTTCAAGCTTTGCAAAGAGGCTACAGGTTAGGCGACGGGATATCAACTTGATTCCCAACACGGCATACGTAGTACCCCTTCATACTATTATATCAATAGTACGAGTTTATTATATGAACAAGGCATATCCGGTTCAAAAATTTTGCACTTTATAATAAATTAAGGAAAGCAAAATTTTCTCTCCCAAATTTTTCTTTCGGCTATGCCTTCAGAAAAACTTCAGATATGCCTAACGTTGTCTGAAATATTTTTTCATCTTAGTGGAAATTTCAAGCTTTAGTGCATTGAATAGCGGCGAAAATTTGATTTTTTAAATTAAAAGTTTTCCGCCTACGGCGGGATTATTTGGGGCTATTTTTTGATAACTTACGAATAAATTTATGGAAAAACCACAATCTTTAACAGGAGCGATAAATGAGCTAGTCAAAAAACATCCTGAGAACAATGAAACAATGGAAAAATTGTTTAAAACTTTGGTGGAAAATTTTGAGATAAGTAGAAGCGAACAACTGGAAATAATAGAAAAATTACACACAGAAATGGACATGGGCTTAGCTGGAGAAACAAGCTCGCTCAAAATGATACCATCATTTGTTGAGCCGCCGAAGGGATATGAAGTTGGAAAATATTTAGTTCTTGATTTGGGGGGAACAAATTTTAGGGTAATAGCTGTTGATTTAGAAAAAAATGGCAACATCACTGAACCCCAGATAGAAAATAATACCATCAACAAAGAAATTTTAGCTGGAACTAAAGACGAATTATTTGATTATATTTCAGATGTTCTGGCTAATTTTATAACAAAAAATAATTTGGATAATTCTGGCGAGCAAATGCTTGGTTTTACTTTTTCATTTCCCATTGAGCAAACAAGTCTAACCTCTGGAAAATTAATTTCATGGACTAAGGGTTTTTCCATTAGTGGAGTTGTTGGTGAGGATGTTGTTGAATTGCTAAATGAATCTATGAGAAAAAAGGGGATTAAAAATATAAAAATAGTTTCCCTGGTGAATGACACTGTGGGAACCTTGGCTCATGGAAGATATAAGGATGAAGATTGCGATACTGGCGTAATTTTGGGAACAGGAACTAATGCTGCATACATCGAAGATATCTCAAAAATTAAAACATACAATGCACTACATGGATCAATCGGAGGAAAGATGATAATCAATATGGAATGGGGTAACTTCAATAAATTACCTAGGACTAATTATGATGAACAATTAGATGCGACAACTGAAAATCAAGGATGGCATATAATGGAAAAAATGGTATCAGCAAAATACATTGCGGAATTAACAAAAATAATTGTAAGAGATTTTGTTAGCAAAAATGTTTTTTCAGCCAATATGAATGGTTGGGATAAAATCCAATCATTTAGTGCTCAGGACATGTCTGAAATTATTTGCGATAATTCTTCCGAATTAGAGTTGGTGGAGGAAAAGATGCGAAAGTTTGAGGTTACTAATACAAGCTTAAATGATAGGTTGTTATTAAAAAGCATTTGCAAGAGTGTTTTTGATCGTTCCGCTAGGATTGCCGCAACTCTTATCGCTGGAGTTATTTTAAAGATGGATCCAGAATTAAATCGGCCTCATACAGTAGCAATAGATGGCTCGCTTTATGAAAAAGCCACTGGATATAAAGAAAGTCTTGCGGATAATATTTATAGATTGTTAGGCAAGAAGGAGGATCAAGTAAAACTTATTCTATCTAAGGACGGTTCTGG
The DNA here is from genome assembly GCA_003510895.1 of Candidatus Moraniibacteriota bacterium. Taxonomy (GTDB): domain Bacteria; phylum Patescibacteriota; class Minisyncoccia; order Moranbacterales; family GWC2-37-73; genus UBA9338. The sequence continues at coordinate 291 of DOKE01000034.1, read as the reverse complement.
GATAGGGGCAGCAGTA
>DOKE01000034.1:0-152 GCA_003510895.1 Candidatus Moraniibacteriota bacterium | reverse complement strand
ATAAAAAATAGCCCCAAATAATCTGTTTTGTCTAAAGGCAAAACAAAAACTTTTAATTTAAAAAAACAAATTTTCTTTGCGAAAAGTAAAGTTTGCGCAATTAAAGTAGAAGATGAAAAAATACATCAGACAACACGGCACATGCGGTTCAG
>DOKE01000031.1:16532-17135 GCA_003510895.1 Candidatus Moraniibacteriota bacterium | reverse complement strand
TCAGGCTTTGGCATTGAACTTTTAACTTCGGCAGATTCTTCCTCAGTTAATGTTGCTCTAATAGCTTGAAGATCAGCTTTGATTGTTGTTTGGAAAAAGTTTTTGATATCTGCGCGTGCAGTCTTCACTAATTCAGGAACCTTTCTGGCTTCAGTGATTTTGGTTTTAAATTCTCCTTCTGTTTTTCCGCAGGCAGAAACTTGCGATTCTTTGATCGTTGCAATGTATGCTGCTTGGTCGGTCTTTAGTTTTTCGATTTTGGCATAAAGTGTCACAAGATCTTTTTCCAATTGAGTTGTGTCTGCTCCAGCTGATTTAAGCTGTGAAGTCAAACGATCAAGTCTAGTTTTCATGTTTCCATAGACCTTGTTTGTCATTTGAGCGTTGTTTTCATATCGATTTGCTCTGGTTGCAACTTTCTTTTCAATGTTCTTGCATTTTTCTTCGGCCATCTTCTCTTTTTTGTCTTGGAATTCAAGTCTTTTCTTGGCAGCTTCTTCTTTTTTAACTTCTACTTGTTTTTTGATTTGGGAAAGTTCACCTTGGTTTTTGGTTTTAATTTCCGCACTAGTAGGTTCTGATGTGGCTCCTGATTGGTTTCCG
>DOKE01000031.1:16235-16446 GCA_003510895.1 Candidatus Moraniibacteriota bacterium | reverse complement strand
CCGTTTTGTGCGAAAACCGTAACGGGAATTGCAATTGTTGCAATCGCCGAAAACAATGCTAATTTTTTGTGCATAGTTTTTTTATTTTTTAATATTTACTGCCAGATTGTCTGACATGTTTATTATACTGCTGATGGAATATGACAACAAGGAAGTTATACACAGTAGGGAAGATTGATGCAGTGGAATTTCAATTCACAATTCACAATTC
>DOKE01000031.1:13593-16143 GCA_003510895.1 Candidatus Moraniibacteriota bacterium | reverse complement strand
AATTTTCAATAAATTTTCAATGATCAATGAAGGTCATCAGGATGCAAAATACAAATTAATATCAATAATATCAGGGGAGGGCTCTGGTTGCTTTTATTGAAAAAATTGGCTAAAATTAACTAAGTTAAATAACTATTATTCAGCTTAATATTATGAGTGAAAAACCGTATCTTTCAGTTGTTGTGCCATTATTTAATGAAGAGGGGAATGTGAAAGAATTACATAGGCGTATTTTGGAGTCATGTCAAAAGCTTGAAAAACCCTTTGAAATTATTTTTGTTGAGGATGGATCGAAAGACAAAACAGTTGCTGACTGTGAAGGATTGTCTCCATTAACTCTAATAAAGTTTCGCAAGAATTTCGGACAAACTGCTGCATTTGATGCTGGGATAAAACAGGCGCAAGGCGAAGTTGTGGTCACTATGGATGGAGATTTGCAAAATGATCCGGCTGACATTGGTCTCCTTCTGGAAAAAATGGAGGAAGGTTTTGATGTTGTTTCCGGTTGGCGTTGGCAAAGAAAAGATTCATTAGGAAAGCATCTGTCTTCTCGAGCGGCTAATATTTTGAGAAAAATTTTGATTCACGATAATATCCATGACAGCGGATGTTCTCTGAAAGCCTACAAAAGAGAATGTTTTGACGGAGTGGATTTGTTTGGAGAGATGCACCGATTTATGCCGGCGATTTTGCAGTTGGAAGGTTTCACTGTCGGGGAAGTGAAAGTTTCTCATCATCCAAGAATTCACGGAAAAACTAAATATAATTGGAAAAGAGGAGTGAAAGGAACCGTTGATATGGTTTCTGTTTGGTTTTGGAGAAAATATGCCAACAGACCACTTCATCTTTTTGGCGGAAGCGGAGTTTTTCTTTCTTTGGCTGGAGGAGCGATTCTTTTTTGGATGGCGATTGAAAAAATATTTATGGGAGAAGAGTTGTCCGAAAAAATTTGGCCATTGGTAGGATTGTTTATGATTTTAGTTGGTGTGCAACTTTTTGTTACCGGACTTTTAGCGGATATTATTATCAAAAATTATTTCAAGACCCACGGAAAGATGAATTATTCAATCAAGGAGATTGTGGAAAAATAGAGTTGACTGGACTGTTTTTTTGTGCTATAATGGTATAATGTGGCAAAAAGAGTAGTTCGTTAACAAGAGAGCTAATTTTAGCTTAAAAACAATACAACACAAGAAGGAGAAGGGAAATTATGCAAATTGTTATTATTGGTTCAGGGTATGTAGGGTTGGTTACGGGAGCGTGCCTGGCAGAATTTGGACATACCGTAACTTGCATAGACAAGAATGTCGCCAAGATTGAAAACCTGGCGGCAGGAAAAATTCCTATTTATGAACCGGGTCTGGAAGCCTTGGTGAAAGAAGGTGTTAAAGAGGGAAGATTATTTTTCACAACAAAGTTGGAAAGCATAGAGGTTGCTGACGCTGTATTTATTGCTGTTGGCACTCCGTCTTCTCGGAGAGGCAACGGCTATGCGGATTTGAGCTATATCCATAGCGCTGCTATGGAGTTGGCCCCTTATCTGCGGGATTACACTGTTATTGTCAATAAAAGCACAGTGCCGGTCGGTACGGTGCGAGAGGTTGCCAGGATGATTAGGACACTGAATTCGCAAGCGGATTTTGATGTAGTTTCAAATCCTGAATTCCTGCGGGAAGGCGCTGCTATTAATGATTTTATGCGGCCAGACCGGGTGGTAATCGGCTCAGACTCTGAACGGGCAACCGAGGTGATGAAGGGAATTTATAATCCTCTTTACCTGATTTCTGTGCCCTTTGTCGTAACTTCTCCGGAGACTGCTGAACTTATCAAATATTCTGCAAATGCCTTTCTGGCAATGAAAATCAGTTTTATTAATGAAATGGCGAATATTTGTGAGGCAGTTGGCGCAGACGTGGTGCATTTGTCTAAGGCCATCGGTCTGGATGGCAGAATCGGCAGTAAATTTTTGCATCCCGGACCGGGTTATGGCGGTTCTTGTTTCCCTAAAGACACGTTGGCATTACTGAGGATTGCGCAGGAACACGGAACGGCTACTCGGCTTGTTGAGACAGCTGTTGAAGTGAATGCTGCCCAGAAGGCGAGGATGGTGAAAAAGATCAGAGATGCAATGGGAGGAAGTGAGGCCGGCAAGATAATAGGTGTGCTGGGACTCACTTTCAAGCCGGAAACCGATGACCTGCGTGATTCACCAGCGCTCACTATATTGCCGGCATTGCATGAAAAAGGCGCCAGAATTCAAGTTCATGATCCGCAAGGGATGGAAGAGGCGAAAAAAGATTTTCCATATTTTTCTTACAAGGAGAATGCCTATGAAGTCTGTCGCGGCGCTGATGCAGTTGTGCTTATGACCGAATGGAACCAGTATCGGGCGTTGGATCTCGAAAAAATCAAATCTCTGATGAGAAATCCGGTATTTGTAGATTTGCGAAACGTCTACGATCCGGGCAAGATGAAAGCAGCCGGGTTTCACTATGTCGGAGTTGGACGAGGTGAAAAAAAGTGAACGGGGAATAATTCCCAAAAAAGGGC
>DOKE01000031.1:0-13507 GCA_003510895.1 Candidatus Moraniibacteriota bacterium | reverse complement strand
TTTCTGAACACCCTTTTAAAATACAACGAAGTGATTTTATTCGGCTTTGATAACTTTGACGAAGTTGATGTCTCGTCCGCCAATAATAATTTCAAATTCCGGATTTTGGTGGGAATATAGTTTATTAAAATCAACGTCATCGACTTTTCCGCCAGACATTTTCAAGCTGCGTGATTTTCTGTCGGTAGACACAACAAAATATTTTATATCGTTTTCTTTGAAAGTTTTACTTTTGAAATTAATAAAACATCGGCCGACGAAGGCTTCACAAACTGCGCCCTTGTCCGACCAAATTGTCATTTCGTGAGCGCCTGGCAATGTGTTGAGGTAGTAGGCAGCTTCAATGCTGCCTTCGCCCATACCCTTGAGGTTGACGATCATATTTTTTGGCAATATTTCCGAAGCATAGGCGAGAAAGTGCGGTTTGATGTAAAAAAGACTAAGCAGGAGAATCGGAATAACAATTAAATAGGCGACATAGGTCGGAACAAAATCTTTTATTTTTTTGATTTTCATAAATTGTTTGGCTCCGATTGCTGCCAGAACAAAAACCAGCGGATAAGTCATAATTTGATATCTGACGGTGGTGACAACTTCATTCACAGCGGAACCGAGATAGAAAATCAAAATGAAAATGATGATGTAAACGACAGTGATGGTGTTGCGTTTTAATTCTTGATTTTTGAAAATTCTAAACACTGAAAAGATAATAAAAAACAACACAAGTGGTGAAACGCTAAACATCAAGCTGTATAAGTCTCCGGAGATTGCGTTGGTGTATTTTTGCAAAACATTGCCTTCGCCAATCCCTTTGGGCGAAGCAATGATTGATTCAAGATTGATAATATTGATTCCGGTGTAAACGTGCAAAAAAACAAAAGCGGCAAAAGCTAGAAATATCCCTCCGATAATTTGCATAAGTAATATTTTGTGGCGAATGAAAAAGTTGAATATTGGAGTGGAAATTTTTTCTTTAAGAACAAATATATCCAGCGCAAGCAATCCGATAATCGTCGCGAAAATTGGCCAGGTGGATGAGAAAACTTCATTGCCGACCGTGGCATTGAAAAGAACGGAAAATTTTATCCAAGTGGCAGGAAAAAAAATGAAAGCTGTCAATATGGCGATACCGAAAAGAGTCAAATAATTTTTGAAAGCTTGGGGTAGATATTTTCTTAATTCGATATTTTTGTGTGTATGCAGGATGTATTCCAAAAGGAAAATAAAAAAGAAATAAACAAATAAAATATTGGCAACATATTTAGTGATGACGGAAAGTCCGAGAAAAAATCCGGAGGCAAGCAAATATTTCCTTTCATTTTTTTCCAGAAAGACAAATAGATTAAGAGTGGAAAGAGCGGTCAAAATCCAAAGCATCGAGTCGGAATTGATGATCAGAGAAATTCCCAAAAGGATAGGGGAGAAACCAATGAAGATAGTGGCAAATCGAGCCGTGGTTTTTCCGAGCAATTTTTTGATGAGAAAATAGAAAAGAGGCAAACTCAACAAAGTGAAAAGAAAGACCGGTAGACGCAAATGATAGTAGGCATCGCGAATCGTTTCGACTTGCTCTGGTGTTTTTGGTTTTTCTCGCAAACTTTCATAATCTCGCGGATCATCAATAAAAGGCAGTCCGGCGCCGGAAACTATTGCTAGCGGTATTCCCGGTTTATCGCAAATGTTGGTGCTGCGCCATTGTTTTTCTTTAATACTTTGCCAAAATTTTGGCACCCGGTCATATGACCAATAGGGCTCATCTACGCCGGAGAAATTTTTCAGCCTTGATAAGCCAAAATATAAACTGGATGAGATTATAGAAATGAAAATAAGAACAGTGATGATTGATTTGCTTTTCATAAAAAATAATAATTTGATAAAAATTAGTTTATAGGTATTGTAGCAGGATTAACAACTTTAATAAAGTCGCTTTCTTTATTGTTAATATTGATTTTGAAATCGTAAAATTCATTCGGTGAATAAAGTTTTTTCACATCAACGGCTCCGACAGTGGTGTAGAAAGGCGAATTACTGCGAAATGCTCGACTGGTTGTTTCTTTTTTCCCGCTTGTCGATGCCACGATGTAGTCAAATTTAAAATTGGCAAGATCTTTATAGTTGAATCCGGTTTTGCATCTGCCGACAAATTTTTCACAAACCTGTTTTTTATCCGACCAAATCACTAGTTGATTGGCGTTGGGCAGGCTGTTGAGATATTGGGAGATTTCCCAACTTCCATCGCCCATATCCTTCAAGTTTACTATGAATTTTTCCGGCAACAATTTGGATGAATAGGCGAGAAAGAATGGTTTTGTCTGAAAAAGTGAAAGGATGGAAATGGCAACAATAAAAAATACAAGAAAATAGAATTTTATTCCGGAAAAATATTTTTTCAGTATGCTCAAGCCAATTAATTCGCTTAATCCAATGGCGGCAATAATTGAGGCGATGGGATAGTTCACTATTTGATATCGAACAGTGGAGCTTATGTTGGAAATAGAATTGCCTAAATAATAGATGAATATAAACAGGAGCAAGGAAAATGCATATATCAATGAGTTGTCTTTTGTGATTTCTGCGCGTTTTATTTTTATCAATAATATTATTGCTAGCGTGAACATAGCGGATACCAACGGAGTTAGTCCGAATAACAATGAATAGAAAGCGGAGGAGAAATTAAGTGGAAATTCTTGCGATAACGGCATATCTGATTTTGGAGCCGAAAGTATTTCTTCAAAATCGTAGAATTTCATTTCTGAATAGGTATTGAAAAAAACAAATGCGACAACAGCCAGAATGACGAAGCTGAGAGTTCTGATGAAAGCCGTTTTGTGGATTGAAAAGAAATCGCAAATTTTTCTGGAAATGAAACTTTTCAAAATAAACGCATCTGCCATAAAAGCGACAATAGCGCCGACGACAAAAGGCCATACTTTTTTGAGAGCCAGGCTGTATATGGTTGTGTTCAAAAGTTCTTTTGGTTTGATCCAGGCGGATGGATAAAAAACAAAGATGGTTAGCAGCGCGATAGCGACAAGCATCAGATAGTCGCGCATTGATTTTTTAAAATATTTTATTTTATCTTCCGTTTTTTCGTAGTCGCTCAAAATATATTTCAAGAAGATTAAGGCTAGCAAGAAAGGAAATAATAAATTGGCTATGAATTTGTTAAGAATTCCCAATCCCAGAAGGAGGCCGGTTAAATATAAAAATTTTTTATTTCCTTCTTTCTGATAAATCAGAAAACTGAGCAGCGTCAGCGGCATCAAAATCCAGATAATAGCGTCAGTGTTTACAATGAGAGAAATTCCCAAAAGAATAGGTGAAAGTCCCATAAAAACAACCGCCAAAAGAGCGATTTTTTCAGAGAGAAGTCTTTTGATCAGAAAATAAAAAGCAAACAGGGAAGCAAGAGTAAATAAATAGACTGGCAAACGAAGGGAGAAATAAATTTTGCTCATCATAGCTAGCTGCTCCGGAGTTTTTGGTTTGAATTGTAATTCTTCATAATCTCTGGGATCGGGAATGAAAGGCAGTCCGGCTCCGGAAATCATCGCCAAAACAATTCCCGGTTTGTCGCACAAATTTGTTCCTCGCCAATTTCCTTTTTCAATGCTGCGCCAAAATTTCGGAACCCGATCATACGACCAAAGCGTTTCATCTACGGCTGTATATTGAGCAATTCTTGGAAGACCGAAAAAAAGATTGACAGCGATTACTGTGAAAATTATAAGAATGTGGATCGTTTTTTTATTCATAAGCTTATGCAATCTAACTTTTTAGCGTTGATTGTTTATTTTTTAAAATTTTTATATAATAAAAAAATGTAAAGCATTTTTTTGTATCCTAGATAATTTTAGCATAAGGATTAGGAAAACAAAAGACGAATAAATTCAACTTTTGAAATCATAAATATGAAAATTGACAAGCGTCATAAAATTTTTTTATTTGCCATTGTTCTGTCTCTTTTAACTTACTTTATTTTTTTTGGTCAATTTCTGAAATCGGATTATTACTTTTGGAGCAATGACGGACAAACGTCGGATGCCCAGACAAAACATATTCCAGCCAGGGTGTATTTTTATGAAAAAATTGTTCAAGAACATTCTTTTCCTTTTTGGACAGAAAAAATGTATTCCGGTTTTCCTATTTATGCCGATCCGGAAAACGCTTATTTGAATCCTGTTAATGACGCGAGTATTTTAATATTTGGTCCGTGGCTTTCTTATAAATTTTTGCACATACTTGAATATTTAATAGGATCATTGAGCTTGTTTTTTCTTTTAAGACGCAAAGGGATTGGAATTTGGGGTTATGCGGCGGCTAATGCGATTTTTTATTTCAATACTTTTTTTATCAATCACCAAGTTCATTTTAATATGATTATGTCGCTTTATTTGCTTCCGACAGCAATTCTTTTGACGGATTTGTTTATAGAAAAAAGAAAACTTAGTCTGATATTTTTTCAATCCTTGGTTTTGACCAATGCGATTTTATGGGGTCATATGCAGTCAGTGGTTCTTTTGGGTATGGGAATATTTTTATATTTGGCTGTTTTTTCTTTCAAAAAAATGCGTTTAGCGACATTCTTTTTTTATTTGGTCACTGTTATTTTTTTGGCAATTGTCATAACTCTTCCTCAAATAGTTCCCACTTATGAACTGCTTGCTCAAAGCACTCGGGATTCCGGAACGGATTACTTGAAAGGTTCGTTAAGCCCTCGTATGGCTATTTTTTCTTTTGTTCCATATCTTTTTGGAGGATATACGAATTTTATTGGAGAAGAAATAAAAAACGGCTTTGGTTATGGAGAAATATATACCTACGTTGGCATTAGTTCAATGATATTATCTGTTTTAACTTTGCTTTTTTTAAAAAAAACCAGGGAAGTTATTTTATCTTTTGTGTTTATTTGGGTTTTTTTGATATTTGCTTTTATGGATAGCAATAAAATATTTCCCGATAACACCCCGGTTATTACTCTTTTCAGATTTTGGGTAAGAACAGCAGTTCTTTCCAGTTTTGGAATCGCTCTTCTGGTGGGAATATTTATTGAAAAAATAAACGAAATTTCCTATAAAGATATACGAAAAAATATTTTTTTCGTGTTGGTTCCATTGGCGTATATATGGATATTGATTAAAATGGAATCGGGAGGAATTGTCAAAGAAATTAATCCTTATGTTTCTTTTCAATATATCAGAAATTATCCGTATTTTTTCGCTTTATGGATGATAGTGTTGGTTTTGGCTATTGTTTTGACGTTATTTGTTATTCTTAAAAAATGGCGTCCCGATATTCTTCCTAAAATTTTAACGGTAATCAAGATTGTTTTTGTTGTCATAGTGTTTTTTGATTTGATATATTTTAGCAAGGATGTGCTGGCTTCCAGATTGCATAATATTTCCAATTTTAAAATCGCTTCCATTCCCAAAGAATTGGAAAATAAAAGATCCATACTAAATTCACGTTCGGTGGCGGGAATGGAATCTCTTTATTATAAAAACTGGAGTCCGCTTGGAAGCAGCCAGCTCAAATCGAAAGAATATGTGAATTATTGCAATAGATTCGATTTTAAATTGCGGGGAGTATCCCTTTCCAGTGACTTGTTGCCGATGGAATATCAAAAATTAAAAGAAATAGGGATTGCTTCCATTTTGACCCCTAATGGAATCACTAACTTAAACAATAATAAGCTTGATTTGATAAAGAATGATTTGAAGGGTGATTATTTAAAAAAGAAAGAAGGTCATTTGATTTTGGAAGTCGATAATCCTGAGGATATGGTAGTAAGCACATATTTGAGGTATGATTCCGGTTGGAAAGTGACTATTGATGGAGAAAAAACTGAAATAGTCAAAAACGATATCTTTTTTGATTTTCCACTGGAAAAAGGTCAGCATTTGATTGAAATTCGTTATTATCCTAAAACTTTTTATGTCGCAATAATTTCCAGTTTGATAGCGGGAACTGCTATTTGGTTAATTCTTTATTTTTTCAAAAGAAACATTAAAAAATGTTTTCTTGATAACTAATAAATGGAAACAAAATCTAAAATAATCATAGCTTGTCTCGTTCTAATCATTGCCGTAGGAATTTTTTTGCGGATATATAATTTTGATGGCTGGTTGTTTTTTCAGGCTGATCAGGCGCGCGATTTCAATTTGGTTAGTCGAGCAATCAATAACGGACCAGAATGGCTGCCGCTTCTTGGTCCGAAAGCGGGCGGGACATTTTTGCGACTCGGTCCGATTTTCTATTATTTTGAATACCTCTCGGCTTTGATTTTTGGAATCGGCAGCCCTGCCATTATGGCGTATCCTGATTTGTTTTTTTCCATTCTTTCAATTCCGCTGCTATTTCTGTTTTTGAAAGAATTTTTTTCGAATAAATATTCATTATTGTTGACAGCCGGATATGCGATTTGTTTTTTTGAAATTCAATACTCCCGTTTTGCTTGGAATCCGAACTCGCTGCCGTTTTTTAATTTGCTTTTTTTCTATGCTGTGTATAAATTTTTTCAGACAGACAATGGAAAAGCGAAATTTTGGTGGGCAGCGTTAATTGGAGCGGCGTATGCCATAGTTGGTCAGTTGCATTTTGTCAGTATGTTGAGTTTGCCGATTGCTTTGGCGGCTATTTTTTTGATTCGAAAAATATCGTTCAAAAATATCAAAGAGCAGTGGCTGAAATATTTGGGCGTAATATTATTGACGTGTCTGATTTTTTATTTGCCGGCAATTTTGAGCGATTTTCAAACAAACGGAAATAATACGCTTAATTTTATCAAATCAATAGGACAAAAAAATTCCGACACGACAAACCTGGCGTCATTGTTGCAAAAAGACGCTTTTGTGTTTTCAAAATATTTCCTGGTTATTCTGACTGGGATTGTCGATGCCACAAAAATTACAATAAATTTATTTATCAGCGTGTTAGTGTTGCTTTTTGCGGCTGGTGTTTTCGCGCTCAAAAGAGAGAATGATGGAAAGAAGAAATTTTTTATCGCCTTGGTATTTGTGTGGTTTTTCTCCTATTTTATTACCTATTTTCCGCTCGGATCAAAACTGCAACCCAGGCATTTTTTGGTGATTCTTCCGCTAGCTTTTATTTTTGTCGGTTTGTTGGCGCACAGTCTGGAAAAGATATTTAAATTTAAATATGTCGCATATTTGGCAATGATTGTTTTACTTGTTCCAATTATCACAAATGCATACAATATGAAGGTTTGGTTTTCTGAAATTTCGGATTCACAGAAAAAAATTTCAACTTATAGAAAATCATCACTGTTGAAGTCGGTTGGTGGCGAATCCTGGTGGCATTTGAAAAAAACTTCCGAATTTATGCATAATGATTGCGAAAAAAGCAGAATAGTTATGATTCCTCCCAAAGAAAGTTATCGGAGTTTGTATGATTATGCTATGGAATATGTGGGAGAAAAAAGACCGTATTCCATACAATGGGGTTCATTTGAAAGAGATAACAATGCTTGTTTTTATGTGATTGGATTTGCGAAAAATGATATTTCAGACAGATTTGGCGACGCGCTTCAAAGAATAAAATATGTTCAATTTGGAGATATGGCAGTAACGCGTTTTTCTATTATTGATGATCAAGCTATAAAGAAAATTAAAAATCCTTTCAAAAAAAACAATAAGAGAGGGATTGAAATTGAATATAATAATGCTGTTATTATTGAAGAGGAAGAAAATATTGATTTGGATACTGGCAATAATAATTTTGAAGAAATAAGCGATAGTGGTGATGAAAATTCTTTAAGCGAAGACATAAGTTTATTGCTGGATAATGTCGGCAGGGAAGATCGAGTTTTTTGGAAAGATTTGTTTGATGGTAAAATGGAATAATTTTTATTAAAAGTATCTATGCGTAAATTTTGGAAAAATATGACTCCGAATAAAAAAACAATTTTGCTGTTGGCAGTTATTGTGATTGTTGGCTTTGTTTTTCGATCCTATAATTTTTCCGAATGGCTGCGGTTTAATATGGATCAGTCGCGCGACATCAATCTGGTTGAAAAATCAATCGAGGAAAATTCTTGGCCATTGCTTGGACCGAAAGCGGGAGGAACCGATTTTAAGCTTGGCCCAATTTTCTATCATTTCCAGATTATTTCGGCTAAGATATTTAGCGCTGATCCTGTTTCAATTGCCTATCCGGATTTGTTTTTTTCAATTCTTTCAATCCCGTTATTTTTTTTGTTAGCGAGAATTTTATTCAACCGATCAATCGCGCTTTCTTTGAGCGGTCTTTTTTCTATTTCATATTTTGTCATCAAATATTCTCGTTTTGGATGGAACCCGAATTCAACCCCGTTTTTTGTGATGCTATTTATTTATGCTGTCTATCAAATAAATAACATTCAGGGAAGGAAAAAGAATTTGTGGGCGATTTTGGCGGGAGTTTCAATGGGAATCGGAGTTCAATTGCACACAACATTGATGATAATTATGCCGATCAGCGCTTTGATTTTCGCGTATTATCTTTTCAAAAATAAAACACTGACCAAGGCTTGCGTCGGAATTGTTTTTATTGGAGCAATGCTAGTTAATGCTCCGCAAATTGTGGGAGAATTACAAACAGGCGGTTTAAATACACGGGCATTTATATGGGGAGTTATGGATAAAAATGGACGCAATAATAATTTTGGAAATAATATTATTTTGAATGCAACTTGTCATATTCGGGCTAACTATGGAATATTGTCATCCTATAGCAATGAAGAAAATTGCGGGTATGATGATATTGTCAGAAAGTCAAAAAAATTAGACAGCAAGAAAATGGTTTTTTCCGACAAAATTATCTTTACGTTATATTTATTTGTGGCAACAATTTTTTCTTTAGGGGGATATTATCTGGCGTTTCGCGAATTCAGAAAGGAAACTGATTTGAACAGGAAATTTTTTGCAAAATTAGCTCTTTCTTATGTTTTTTTGACATTTGTATTTTTCACGGTTTGGGCAACAGAATTGTCGATGCGATTTTTTTTGATTTTGGAATTTGTTCCATTTTTACTTTTGGGATTTTGGTTGAAGTTTGCGCAAGAAAAACTTAAAAAACGCTGGATTACAATCGCGTTTATTGCGTTGTTCTCCTTGTTGAATTTACAAAAAAATTATTCGGTTTTCAATGATTTGCAATTTGGAGGCAGGGAAGTGAATGGAGATTTTGAATATATTACATTAGGCGAAGCGAATTTTGTGATTAAATATATCAAGGAGAATAATGACGGAGACAGTGTCGCGTATATGGACGCGCAAGCTGGATATTTGTTTAAAGCATTTCGATCACTGCAATATGTGGCTCAAAAATCAGACATTGAGTTGGTTGAATTTGGCAAAGAAATAAATTTAGCAAGCGGATCAAGACTGTTTTATTTGAAAAACGCCGGTGAAAAATGCGAATTGCCGGACAAAATTTTGAAAAAGTATATTATTGAAAAATGTGAAATATACAGGCAATTTTCAGTCTTTGCTTTACGAGTGAGATGAAAATGGGTTATTATATTGTTATGGAAAAAAATAAAAAACTTATTTTTGGAATAATTTTCGCTGTCATAATTGTTGGCGCTTTTTTTGCGAGAACTTATGAATTCAAGGACTGGCTATACTTTAAGATGGATCAAGGCCGTGATGCCCAATTAATCAGTCACGCTGTGAATGAAGGGGCGGCTATGCTTCCGCTTTTGGGACCAAGAGCTGGCGCGACGGATGTGGACAATGGATTTTTGCGGCTTGGACCGATTTATTACTATTTCCAATATCTTTCCGGAGTAATTTTCAACTCTACTAGTCCGGAAGTGTTTGCTTATCCCGATTTGTTTTTTTCTATGCTGGCTATAATATTGCTTTATTATTTTGCAAGACTTTATTTTTCTCAAAATATTTCATTGCTGATTATGGCGATGTACGCCTTCTCATTTCTAATTATTGAGTATTCCCGTTTTGCTTGGAATCCAAATCCATTGCAATTTTTCGTTTTGCTGACATTTTTTGCGCTGTTAAAATTTTTTAACGCGCAGGAAAATAGAGCCAAGCTAGGTTGGCTGGCGCTTTGGTCATTGGCTTTGGCAATTGGGTCGCAATTGCATTTCTTCGGATTTTTTGTCTTGGTCGGCGTTTCCGGACTCTGTATTTTGCTTCGCAGTGAATTTTGGAAAAAAGAAAATCTGGCGATAATCCTGTCTAAAAACTACTTTAAAAAAATTGCGGCATATGCGCTTGTTTTTGTTGCCGTGTTTTCTTTTATATATACTCCGGTGATTGTCAGCGATGTGATGAGAAAAGGGGAAAATTCGAAAAATTTTATTCAAGCTCTTAGTTCCAAGCCAACCGACAAGCCTTTTGTCGACAAAGTTGTCAAAAACTTTACGGAAAATACTAAATATTACACTATTATAACCACGTCATTTTTTACGGTTGGAAAAGCGGAAAATAGTCTTATGTCGGTCATATTTACGCTAGCCCTGCTTGTTATTGGAGTTTTTTTGACTATTCGCGCTCTAGGAAAGGAGCAGGAGCGAATAAAGAAAGATTTCCTGGTCTTGTTGTTTGTTTGGATTGGAATATTTTTTATTCTGACAATCCCGGTGTCCTTTCAGTTGCGTCCGAGATTTTTTATTTTAGTATTTGCCATTCCATTTATTTTGGCGGGAATAATCTTTGATTTTTTTCAGGAAAAATTTCCGCAAAGAGCAACTTATTTGATTACAATTGTTTTCGTGATTATTTTTGGTTCAAATGTCTATGGAACACTGGCTTGGTTTGGGGAGCAAAAAAATTCACAAATCAAAGATGTTGAAGTGGATCGCACAATAATCCTGAAAACTAAGGATGGTGTAACATTGGGACAATTGCAAAAAGCGGTAGATTTTATGTATGCCGAAAGAAAAGAGCAGAATATGGTTTATTATTATGTAAAACCCGAACATACACAGCCGATAAAATATTTGCTTAATCAAAAAAATGATCTAAGCTTGCAGTTTGCGACGCTAGGATCCACTCCAACTGTGAATCCGAACGCGCAATTTTTTGCGATAATACCTTCACATACCAAGTTGAATTCCCTGGAAAGCAAGTTCGATCAGAAGTTTAAAGAATTGTCTTTTGAAAATGTCGGACAAATATCGGTGTATGAAATAAATTTTTCAGACAGGGTAACTTCCAAAGATTTCAGAATAAATAAAAAATTTGAAGCGACAGACCGGCTTTTCTGGAAAGATGTTTTTGGTATGGAAAAGGAAATAGACGAAGAAGGAATGGATGAAGTGAATATGAATGAATAAAAAACTAGGCTGCTGATTTTTTTCTTTGCGCTATATTTCGAAGGAAGACGATGTCTTCTTTTTTAATTTCTCCCAATAAATAAAGAACTATTAGATATAGAACAAAGGCTACCAATGATGAAAATAAAAATAGCAACTTGGAATCAGGCAAAACAAATGTGGCAAGAAGTAAAGCGGAGGAAGCGGTAATTATTCTTAGAAGATCTTTTATTTTTATGCGCACGGAAAAAAGTTTATTTATAAAATAAAGCATTACTGTCATTATGACAAAAGAAGTTATGGAAGTCGCAATGGCTGATCCGATAATTTCGTATTTTTGAATGAAAAAATAGTTTGATATTGAATTGACGATAAATCCCGCAAAAGCTATCCACATAGGAATCTTTACTTTTCCAGCTCCATTAACGACGAAACTGAGCACGTAAAAAATAGTTAAGAATCCGACACCTATGGCCAAAATTGACATAGCTGTCGCTCCTTCGGAAAAAGAATTTCCATAGAACAAGCTGAGAATTTGTTTTGAATAAATCGACATCAAAATAATCGCGGGGAAAAGCAACACCAACATAATTCTCAGCGAGCTGGATATGATGGAAAAAGTTTCCTTATGATTTTCCTGGGAAGTTGTTTTTGAAATAGTTGGCAAAAGAATTATTGTCAGCGCATAAAAAAGATAGTAGGGGATTCTGGCTACTGTCAGCGCGCCGTTATATATTCCGGTAATATGTTCATTTTTTAGGATTCCTTGAACTAAATAAAGATCAATAGAAATAAATATTTCATAGAAAAGCATAAAAAGAGTAATTGGCCAAGCGTAATTGGCTAATTTTTTCCAATCAAAAGACGCTGTTGAATTTTTTGGATATTGGGAAGAAACTCTTGTCTTATCAATAAAAAAAGCAATTAAAAAAACTGCCAAAGGAGCGATGGCATATCCATAAATAGATCCTTCGACCTTGAAAAAATAAGCGAGAGCAACAATGATTATAACCCTGAAAATCGAACGCAATGTTTTAAGAATCGATTGTAAAAGAAATTTGTGTATTCCTGTGTAGAAATAAAAATAAAAAGAAGCAGCGGCGAAAGAGGGAATTATGAGAGTCGAAATTCTAAATAATCTTGTCAATGACGGATCTCCCAAGATATTCGCGATGACGGGAGAGATAAGAAAAAATACCAGTGTGGTTATCCCGATTACTGAAATTTGCAGCCAAATCGCTTGTTTTTTGATAGCGGAAACCATTTCCGGCTTGGTTTCAAAAAATTCACTGAGATATTTGCTCATTGCGGTTGGAATCCCGTTGCCGATGAGAATTATTATCATCGTGGTCAATGTGATAACCAATCCATAGCGTCCGTAATCGGCGGGACCCAATATGCGTCCCATAGCGCTGTGGATAATATAACCAGAGAGATTATATATTATCTCTGAAACAGTCAGCCAAAAAGCGGATTTGAGGAGAAAATTTTTTGACATTTTTTTATTGAAATAGTTTTACTGTTTTTTTAACTTCTTCGAAAATATCTTCAGGATTTCTGTTGCCGTCTATTTTTTTCAAATTCCATTTTTCCGTATTTTTTTCAAACAAATCTCTTTTAGCGCGAAGATATTCAATGCCTTGATCGGGAATTCTTTTTCTTTGCATTATTATAGCCGGATCAGCTTCAAGATAGAAGGCGGCGCTGGGAGTCGGAATAAACTTCTCGGCAAAAATCGCCCGATTATTCTTAGCGAGGTATTTGATGTTTAGGACACTGTCAAAAAAATATCTGTCAGAGAGAATATAGTCATATTTTTGTTCTTCCAGACATTCATTCATATTTTTAAACCTGGCAATGTCAATCAAAAGAAATATTTTTCGGAGCTGTATTTGAACCCAATTGGCTTCAATAACGCTTTTTTCTTCAACGGATGTCCTGCATTTTCCGGTCAGTTTGCAAATAAGACAATATTTGGCCTTGAATTGTCGCAATTTTTTGGCAAAAGATTGTTGGATAGCGTGAAAATAGAAAACTTTTTTTCCTTGGTTTTCCAGGTAATTTTTGAGCAGTTCTATTTGAGTTGATTTTCCCGATCCATCCAGACCGGAAATAGCGATTATTTTTATCATTGTAGATATTTTTTTAATTTGAAATGGCAATTTTTGCGTATTTTTATATTAGCATATTTGATTGGTTCTTGCACGAATTGATGTTATAAATAAAAAA
>DOKE01000006.1 GCA_003510895.1 Candidatus Moraniibacteriota bacterium | reverse complement strand
TTTCGCTTTGCGAAATGCGCCGCCAAGAGAAAAGATGTTGTGTTTGCCCCGCCCTCCCGTGCGCACACAACAAACAAAACTCTCTTGTTAAAATTAAAGAAAAGATGTATTCTAATAATATGATTTCAATATAAGTTCGCATAACCTTATGTTATCAATAATAGTATTATAATACAAGTATGGCACAAGAGAATAAAATCGGCAAGAATATAAAGAAACTAAGACAAGCCAAATGCTTGTCGCAAGATCGCCTCTCAAAAGCGGCGGATGTTTCTTATAATTCAATTATTAAACTTGAAACTGGCGGAATTACCAATCCAACAATTGAAACTTTGCAGAAAATTGCCAAAGCATTAGATGTTTCAGTTGATGATTTAATCAAGTAAAGGGAAAATTATGAAAATTATTTTATACATGGCAATTAGTGCAAACGGTATAATCGCCAAAGGAGATGATGATACCAGTTGGATATCCAAAGAGGAATGGGATAACTATAGCTTGGCTGTTCGCACAGCAGGATGTCTGATTGTGGGACGCAGGACATACCATATTCTCACTAAACAACCGGAATTTGCAGAGTTTAAGGATGTCAAACTCGTTGCAGTTTCTCAAGAAGATTTTGCAACATTAGCACCTAATCATTTTATTGCTCACTCGCCAAAAGAAGCATTGGATTTTTTGAAAGATTATAAAGAGATTATCGTGGCTGGCGGTGGCATTCTCAATGCTTCTTTTCTTGCCGAAAAGTTAGTCGATGAAATTTTCTTAGATATTGAACCAATAATTTTTGGTCAAGGAATACCGATTTTTAAAGATAAGGATTTCGAGCAAAAGTTGAAACTTATCGGTCAAAAGAAAATAACCGATAATGAAATTCAATTACATTATCAAGTTTTGAAGTAAAAATATGGAAAAAATTATTCGAACAATTTGCTTATTTTCAGATGAAATAACAACTCAAGATATTGAAAAACTTGAGAAAATTTCTCAACTCTTAAAAGAGAACAATTTTTCAATTCAAACAAAAAGAATTTGTTTGTCGGCTTATAAAACACAAGCAAACGATAAAGAATTATCCGATAAAGGAATTTTGTTAGGACTGAGCAAACAAACTTTTGAAGGATTAAAAGAAAATTTTGCGGACTTTTTAAAATCGGAAAATAAGGCGATAAATTTGGATTTAACAAATGAAAATATCACAACCGAACACGCAGATATTCTCTTTAAAATAATTGATGATAAGTCTGATAATACTTTTAGATTTACTTACGGATTTAATTTACCAGTTTCAAGCCCTTATTTTCCGTCTGCAAAATTTGGTAAAAAAGGATTTGCCATTGGCTTGCAACCGACTGATTTATCAGAGAATTGCAAAAGTGTTGCCGAATGGCTAGAAAAAATGAAAGCTGTTTGGGAAGAAATTGATTTGCTCTTAAAACCCGTTGACGGTTATTTGGGAATTGACTCATCAATTGCCCCATTGTTTCAAGGTTCAAGCAGTTTGATAAATTTTGTAAAAAGATTAGGTTTGGATTTTAGCCATTCGGCAACAACCGATATTTATACAACAATTTCAAAATTTATTAAGGAAAATAATCCAAAACGGATTGGTCTTTGTGGTTTGATGTTCCCGTGTTTGGAAGATTTTGAATTAGCGGAAGAATACGAAAAAGGAAATTTCAGCATTGAACGAAATATATTTTTGAGCTTACATTCTGGATTGGGAATTGATACATATCCGATTGCCGTCAATCAAAACAAAGAAAGAGTTATTGAAATTTTGAAATTGGTGCAACAGCTTAGCAATAAATATAAAAAACCACTTTCCGCAAGGTTTGTTTCTGACGGCAAGGCAAAAATTGGAGAAAAAACAGATTTCAAAAATCAGTATTTGAAAGATGTAATTGTTCGAGAATTGTGATATTGTTCAGTTGAAAGTTAAAGGCGGCGCGCTAGTTTCACTGGCACGAAATTCGGCGGCGGCGGAAAAAAATTGGAATCGGAAAGCGAGGGCGGGCAAAAATTCCTTCCCCCCAACCCCCTTCCTTTTTGCCCGCCCGAGCGATTGGATTTCAAAATTCGGAATTCGGATTTTCGTCAAAAAAAGTTCGAACATCAATCAAAAAACACCGCCAATTTTCACTTTTTGTGAAATCGTAAGAAGTTGCCTCGGCACAAAGCGCCTCGGCATGGTATTTTTCCGCAATTTTNNCATCAATCAAAAAACACCGCCAAAAAATTAGTATTATGAAAGAAATTCAAACAAAATTAGCTCCGCAGGCTATTGGACCATATTCACAAGCAATAATTGTTGATGATTTTGTATTTTGCTCAGGACAAATTCCAATCAATCCCGAAACGAGTCTTATTGTTGAAGGTGATATCAAGAAACAAGTTGAACAGGTGATAAAAAACTTGCAAGCAGTTTTGCAAGAAGTTGGAATTGGATTGGAAAACGTGGTTAAAACTGAAGTATATCTGAAAAATATGGAAGATTTTTCTGCGATGAATGAGGTATATGCGGAAAAATTTATTTTCAAACCATATCCAGCCAGAGTTACAGTTGAGGTTGCCAGATTACCAAAGGATGTTTTAATAGAAATAGCCTGTATTGCTCATAAGAAACAAATTGTATGAAAACTATCAACACGGAATTGATTCAAGAGGCGTATGACCGCATTAAAGATGTTATTATTAAAACCCCGTTGCAATTGAATGAAGAATTGTCAAAGAAATTTCAAGCTAAAATTTATTTGAAACGAGAAGATTTGCAAGCGGTCAGGTCATATAAAATTAGAGGGGCTTACAATAAAATATCATCACTTTCGGATAAGGAAAAAGAAAGCGGGGTTGTTTGCGCCAGCGCGGGAAATCATGCGCAAGGGGTGGCTTTCAGTTGCAATAGATTGAAAATCAAAGGAAATATTTTTATGCCGTCAAATACGCCGAATCAGAAAATAGAAAGAGTTAGAAAATTTGGAGGAAAATGGACAAATATTATTATAGCGGGCGATACTTTTGACGAAACTTGTTGCGAAGCGGAAAAATTTTGCAAGAAAAATAAGGCGGTTTTTATTCATCCTTTTGATGATGTGGATGTTATTGCCGGGCAGGGAACTATTGGCATTGAAGTTTTTGAACAATTATCAAAATCTCCCGATTATATCATAGCTCCAATTGGCGGTGGCGGATTGATTTCTGGTTTGGGAATTTATGCAAAAAATAAAAATCCAAAACTCGAGTTGATTGGGGTTGAACCGGAAGGAGCTCCTTCAATGTCTGAATCGATCAAAGCAGGAAAAGTGGTGACGCTTGGACATATTGATAAATTTGTTGATGGCACAGCGGTCAAAACTGTTGGAAAATTAGGATTTGAATTTTCTCAAAAATTAGTCGATGATATTTTCCTGGTTTCAGAAGGAAGAGTTTGTCAAGAAATGATTTCGTTGTATCAGAATAATGGAATAGTCACGGAACCGGCTGGCGCGCTTGCCTCTGCGGTCTTGGAAAAACTGGGAAATAAAATTAAAAATAAAACAGTAGTTTGCATTGTTAGCGGCGGAAATAATGACATTAGCAGATATCCGGAAGTTATTGACAGAAGCTTGGCGCATCAAGGACTGAAACATTATTTTATTATAGAATTTTTTCAAAAAGCCGGTTCGTTGCGGAAATATTTAAATGAAGCGTTGGGCGCTAATGATGATATTGTTTTGTTTGATTATTTCAAGAAAAATAACCGTGAAACCGGACCAGCCTTAGTTGGAATTGAACTATCAAAAAGGGAAGATTTACATCCATTAATGAAAAGAATGGATAATATCGGTCTTAAATATCAAATTGTAGACAGAAAAAGTCCTCTTTTGAAATTTATTCTCTAACGTTTGCATTTTATTGCAAAGTTCTTTAATCTGAATATACTATGTTAAACTCCCCCGTAGAAGAGATAAAATCTCGCCTGAATATCGTGGATGTGGTGGGCGAGTATGTGAAATTGCAGAAAGCGGGCGCCAATTGGAAGGCGAACTGTCCTTTTCATCATGAAAAAAGTCCTTCTTTTATGGTGAATGAAGAAAAACAGATTTTCCATTGTTTTGGTTGCAATAAGGGAGGTGATGTGATTACTTTTGTGAAAGAAATAGAAAGTTTGGATTTTAAGGAAACGCTCAAAATTTTGGCAGAAAAAGCCGGTGTGCAATTGGCGAATTTTAATCCTAAAGTTCAAAATGAAAAGAATAAAGTTTTGGAAGCGTTGGAGTTGGCGACCGGTTTCTATGAAAAACAACTTTGGGATGGAGCGGGAAAAGAAAAAATATTGAAATATCTTTCCGATAGGGGAATCTCAACAGAAAGTATCCGAAAATTTCGTTTAGGTTACGCTCCCGAAGGATGGGATAATATTTTGAAATTTCTTTTGGGAAAAGGTTTTTCCGCCAATGATATTTTGGCAGCCGGACTCATTATCGACAAGCAAATTGGAACAAGCAGATATTATGATAGATTCCGCGATCGAATTATGTTTCCCGTTATGGATGTGATGGGAAAAGTTGTTGGATATTCCGCGCGAGTAGCTCCGGGAGGAGATGAATCGCAAGCTAAATATATTAATACCCCGGAAACAGGCGTATATCATAAAAGCAAAGCATTGTATGGCATATTTCAGGCTAAACAAGAAATAAAAAATAAAAATTTTGTTTTGTTGGTGGAGGGAAATTTGGATGTCATTGCTTCTCATCAAGCAGGATTGGAAAACACAGTGGCGGTGTCCGGAACAGCCCTGACTTTTGAACAGCTGGATATTTTGAAAAGATATACGGAAAATATCAAGATGCTTTTTGATATGGATAGCGCCGGACAAGCGGCGGCTAGAAGGAGCGCTCAGCTTTGTTTTGAAAAAGGTTTTTCTCCGGCTGTGGTTGCTTTGGAAGACGGAAAAGACGCGGCGGATGTTGTCGCCAAAGATCCGCAAAAACTTTTGGAAGCTGTTTCTAAATCGACTCAAGCGTTGGAATATTTTCTGAAGGAAGAATTGAAAAACAACAGCAAGAATACGGTTGGAGGAAAAAAGGCGATTGCCAAGAGCCTGGCGGAAATTATTGGGCATATTTCCAATAAAATAGAGAAAATGCACTGGATTTCAAAATTAGCCCAAGAGCTGGAAGTGGAAGAAAATATTATTGCAGACGTAATAAAAAATGCATCTCCGGAAACAAGCAGGACTTTTGAAGAAAAGAATGTTTCCGGTGGCGGCGATGATTTGAAATTCGCAAAAAGATCGCAAATGATTTGCGAGAAAATAGCTGGGTTGCTTTTGGCTAATTCCGATTTGTGGGAGAGTGTCAGTTCCGATGATGAACTGAAAAGTATTTTTTTGGAGGATGAAATTTTGCGGTTTATTCTGAAAGAAGGGAAATCAGTGAATTTTTCCTATGAGAATATGGTTATGAGAGTCAATGAGAGCGTTCAAAACAGATTGCAAGAAATGTATTTTGACGCGAAGTATAAATTTGGTCAAAATGGAGTGGAAGAATTTGATAAAAACCAAATCAAGGAAATTTTTGACCATTATTTGGAGGAGTATAAAAAAGAATTGCAAAAAGAGAGAATAAATAGTATCATTAGGGATATCAAAAAAGCCGAGCAGAACGGCGATAAAGAATCACTTCTTTTGCTGATGAATGAATTTTCAAAACTTTCAAAAGAATTGAAATAGCGAGAGTGCTGAAAATTGAGTGGCTCTTGTTTTTTGCGTATTGAAATATATTTTTTTAATTTAATTTTTTGAATATGAGAAAAGAAAAAAAGAATAAAGCAATGAAAAAGAAAAAAACTATTATTGCTAAGAGCAAGAAAAAAAATCCTAAATCAAAGAAAAACAAAATTATCAAAAAAGTAAAAGTTAAAGCAAATGTGAAAGCTAAGAAAAAATCTCCTGTGAAAATCAAGGCTGGTGTTAGTGGTGGAAAAAAATCCAAATCAAAAGCTAAGCCGGCAACTAAGAAAATAAAAAAATCCAAAGTTGCGAAACAAGAAAAAAATTCCCAGGAACAATCCGCAGAAGGAGCGGTGGATGTGATTGCTGAATTGCTTGCTCGCGGAAGACAAAGAGGCTTTGTTACTGAAGATGAAATTATTCATCTTATTCCAACCGTGGAAGAAGAAGTGGAAGAATTGGAAAATTTGTATGAAAAATTGGAAACTTCCGGAATCAAAGTTATTAGTAGTGATGATATGCTCAAGGTTGAATCGGAAACAGAAGCGGAAACTTTTGAAAAAAGCAAAAAAAATAAAAAAATTGCCGACTCGATGCTTTCTGCTGAAGGGGGAGAAGATTTTTCTTCCGATCTTGTGCAAATTTATCTTCGGGAAATCGGACGAGTGCAACTTCTCAAAGGAGAAGATGAAGTTAAGTTGGCGAAAGCTATTGAAAAAGGAGACCTTTCTGCCAAACAAAAACTTACAGAAGCTAATCTTCGTTTGGTGGTTAGTATTGCTAAGAAATATGTTGGACGTTCACATAACTTGTCTCTGCTGGATTTGATTCAGGAAGGAAACATCGGTCTTTTTCGAGCCGTTGAAAAATTTGATTATCGTAAAGGTTTCAAGTTTTCAACGTATGCAACTTGGTGGATTCGTCAAGCGATTACGCGTTCCATTGCAGATCAAGCAAGAACGATTCGTATCCCCGTGCACATGATTGAAACAATCAACAAATTAAACCGTATCTCGCGACAAATTTTACAAGAAACGGGACAAGAACCCACGCCAGAAGTTTTGGCTCTGAAAATGGAAATGTTTGAAGACAAAGTAAGAAAAATTTTAAAAATAGCGAAAGAGCCTATTTCGATGGAAACACCGATTGGTGACGATGAAGACTCACATCTAGGTGATTTTATTGAAGATGCAAATTTATTTTCGCCTTTAGATTCTGCGATTAACGAAGGCTTACGAGAAGCGACAAGGCAAGTATTAACAAGCTTAACTCCCCGCGAAGCAAAGGTATTACGCATGCGTTTTGGTATTGATATGAA
>DOKE01000015.1:6857-10977 GCA_003510895.1 Candidatus Moraniibacteriota bacterium | reverse complement strand
AATTTACGCATATGCGTAAATTAGTAATATTAATAAAAAAAGAAACGGAAGAAAAAACAAGAAAGAAAGAAAGAAAGAAAAAACTTATTTAAACACTGCTATTTATTAACTCTCCTTGTTCAATATGATTATTTTACGCATATGCGTAAAATATCACAACCTAAGATCATTTTAAAAAATTCAAATAAGCTTAAACTTTTTCTTCACTATTTCTTCGTGCAAGAATTTGTCTGCGGTTATGATTTCCACGTATTGCTGCACATTGAAGGTTTCTGCGATGAACAATATCTCGTCCTCGCATTCATAGGGAAAAATCCAAGCGCTTTTTTGAAATTGATAAAAATTCAATTCTTTTATCTTTCTTCTCAGCGACTCCCTGGCCGCATTCAACTCATTTGGAATGTCAAACATAACTATCCTCCATTTCCCATCCCACTTTTTCGGTTTCTTTATCCTCACAGTATCCAAAGAAAATTCCAATAATCGCTTTTTTCCTTTATTTGTAAGCTTCACTTGAATTTTTCCATTTTTTTCCTTTACAATGTCAATCAATTTTTGCCTTTTAAGATTTATGAGCGCGTTATTAATTTGTTTTTTTCCATATCTCTTGGTTTTAGCGGCCGGAATTTCAAATTCTTTAATAGCTTTTAATATGCCGGGGACGATAGCTCCTCCGACGGCTATTCCCCCAATAGCCGCAAACATCAACAAAAATTTCGTGGCAGTCGCAGCCGGAGTATCGGAATAAAAAAAATCTTCTATCCTTTTTATGAGAGGGGCCTTCTTGTCTGTCTTATTGTTTATTTTATTATTCGCTTTATTCTTATTTATTTTTTTATTTTTCCTCAACATTTTTTATTTTTACAATTACAATATTACTAATTTACGCATATGCGTATTTTATCACAAGTTGTGAAAAACTCCCACAAAACTAAACAATGTCCGCAAAAAAGAAATAACGATATTTACAAACTAAAAAACATCTTTCTATTTTATACTCTATGCTTCGTTTTATTTTTATCAGACAACACCAAACCAATATTGCTAATTTACGCATATGCGTAAATTAGTATAAATTTTGATTGGTGGTTTTGCAAAAAATAAAAAAGCGGATTATGAAAATCCACTCCTATGAAAAATGATTGATATTTTTTGTTACGTAAAAAGCACTTAACTTCTTTATCTACCCTAAATTTTCAGATAAAACAACTTTGTAGAAACCCATGAATTATACCTAAACTAAGACTAAAGATAATTCTTGTTAAAAACTAGGATTCCAAAAAATCAAGTGCTAAATTATTTTTTTATTTCTAATATTGCCAATTTCAGATGCTCTTCTGTATTAATTTCATCACCATAATCCAACAAATAATCATATACCTTGTTTTGTAAATATGGATTACCTGCAATATTTTCAGAAAGTATCATTTTTTCAAATTTCTTCTGACAACTTATTGCCCACCATAACAAACAAGACATTAACAACGCCATCAACATTTGATTGTGAAGTTAACTCCATTTGCATTTCCATCTTTAATTCATTTGTTGTTTGATAAATTTATTTTTTAAAAATTCTACTAAATAACCCGCCTTTTTTCTCAGGCACGATTATATCCCCTTGATCTTTTACATCTTTATTTTTTAAAATGGACTCATCTAATAATGACTTAACAAACATATACCACTTTTTTATACCTTCGTCTTTTATTGAATTTACATAATTATCCTTAGTCTCTATATCTTTTATTGTATCTACTCCATACCAATTCAATTTCACAAGGTCTAAAAGAAACGCTTTGTCATTTTTCAAATCGCCCTCGACATACATCACAGCACATGAATCACTTTTCGCAGCCTCGCCAACAATCTCCTTGTCGCTTCTGATTTTTTTCGTTGCATATTCAAAATAATGCCCATCTTCTTTAACAGCTTCAAGAGCCAATTTTCTGTTATTTTGCAATCTTTCTGATGCGAATCCTAGCATTAGACCTCTTCGCTTAATCGCAGCCGCCACTACATCATCGTCATTTGTGAATTTATAAACAAGTTTATCTAATTTGTTCATATTTACAAGTGGTATCGTTTTTAGCACAATTTCTTTGTCATCTCTAAACCACTTTATCACCATATTTGCGATTTCTTCGCGAACATCATAATGTCCTTCACCCCTTTCTCCTATTTGGTCGAGTTTTTTTATCAAATCATGCAGCTCCTTTCTTTTAAACTCTGGGGTTTCCTCTGTTTTCTTCTTTTCATCAACTAAAGCTTCGCTGTGCAAAATATCTAGTGGATTTAAATCTTCTGAATTTCCTGATTTGTAATTTTTATAAGCAACTTCTTCGGCTTGAACATACTTCTCTTCTGCTTCTTTTTTCACAAAACCTTCTCCTGCTTCTGCATAATCTTTTTGCATAGCCTTAGGCAGGTCGGAATGCTTTTCATAATCAGGATTTTTCGGATCAAACATGTTAAATTTTTCCATAAAATATATATTTAAAAAAATATTTATTAACTTATCTTCATTTTACCCCCCTAGCCGATGTCAAGCATCGAATATCAAGACCCTTGCCAAAATCAAACTTCTGTGATAGACTGTTTTTACAACTGAGAAAGTCCGAATCTGATCCGCCCTTCTTTTTGAAAGGGACTAGGTTAGAAAAATTCCGCTAAAGGAACTGGATTTTCTTGTTTGGCGGTTTTTTATTAATTAATAATATATAATAAATATGCAGTACGAACTGTTTTATCTCATTGGACAAAACAATGAAGGAAATTTGGAAGCGATAAAAAAGGAAGTCGAAAAAACACTCACAGACGAAGGAGCGGAATTTCTTGATCCGGAAGTGATCACTAAAAGAAAATTCTCCTATGAAATCAAGCATCAAATTAAAGGCGCTTACATTGCCAGAAGATTTGAAATGCCGGAAAAAGAATTGTCCGAAAAAGAAATTGAAGAAAAAAAATCTTCTATTGAAATCGCCACCAGAAAATTAAATCTCAACTCAAACGTTCTTAGGTTTATCATCGTAAAAGCAGATGAGCTTCCAGAATTGAAACAGAAAGAAGCGATTGCAGAAAAAAAACCGCAAGAATTCAAAAAAACCAGAAAACCGGAAGCAGCTCCAGCGAAAGAAGAAGCGAAAAAAGAGGAAGACATCGACAAAAAACTTGAAGAAATTCTCAACATCTAATGATATAAATCACTAATCAAACACGAATTCAGTCACTAATAGTCGCGAATAAAATAGTTTTGAGATAATTCGAGATAAAATTAGAGATTGATTCGTGAACAATATCATAATGAATGTAAACAAAGTAATTCTTGTCGGCAGATTAACAAGAGACCCGGAACTTAGAACCACGCCTTCCGGACAAACAGTGGCCTCTGTGGGAATAGCCACCAATCGTTTCTGGAAAGACAAGGCTGGACAACGTCAAGACAAAACAGAATTTCATAATGTTGTCCTCTGGGGAAAATTAGCTGAAGTTGCCGGACAATATCTCACCAAAGGTCAGGAGGCCTACATCGAAGGACGCCTCGAATCAAGAACCTACACCGGCAAAGATGGAGTGGAAAGAAAAGTAACCGATATTATTGCTGAAGCGATGCAACTCGGCAGCCGACCGCAAGGAGGAGGAAATTCTTCTTACGGATCCGCCCCTAAGCCAACTTTCGGAGCAACAAAAAGCCCGACTCCTTCAGAAAAAATCCCCACCATTAATTTGGATGAGGAACAAGAAGAAATCAGACTAGAAGATGTGCCTTTTTAATAAACCAATAACGCATAATATAATATGGAAAAGAAAAGTTGTTTTTTCTGCGAAGAAAAAATAGATAAAATAGACTATAAAGAAGCTTATATGCTTCGAAGATTTATGAACTCCCAAGGAAAAATATACCCTCCCAAGAGACACGGGACTTGCACAAGACATCAGAGAGAGCTAGCCAAAGCCATCAAGAGAGCCAGAACAATGGCACTAGTTCCTTTTGTAGTAAAATAATATCGGAAATACAATGTTAAATATCAATGAAATAAAAAACGGGAAGAATATTCTTTGGAACGAAGAACCTTTTGTTGTTCTTTCCAGCCAACATTCCAAAACAGGAAGAGCCGGGGCC
>DOKE01000015.1:5983-6768 GCA_003510895.1 Candidatus Moraniibacteriota bacterium | reverse complement strand
AAGAGCCGGGGCCGTGCTTCGCACCAAATTGAAAAATTTAATCAATGGGTCAATGATTGACAAGACTTTTCAGGGAGCTGACAAAGTCGAAGAAGCTGATATCTCCAAATCAAAAGCTCAATATTTATATAATGATGCAGACGGTTATCACTTTATGGACACCGCTTCCTACGATCAATTTTCTCTTCCCAAAGAAGTTATCGGAAATTTATCTCTATATATGATAGATGGGATAGAAGTTACTGTGCTTAATTTTAATGCCAATCCGGTTAATATTGAACTTCCCGTAAAAATAAAATTGAAAGTTATGGAAGCTCCTCCGGGACTTAAGGGCGATACCGCTTCCAGCGGAGACAAGGTTGTTGTTCTGGAAACAGGCGCTAAAGTTACCACTCCTCTTTTTGTGGAAGCCGGGGATGAAATAATCATCAATACCGAAACCGGAACATATGTTTCGAGAGCATAGAAAAAATTTAGTTTGTATTTTTTAAAATACAAACTTCATAACAAAATAAAAAACCGCGCTTGGCGGTTTTTTATTTTTAAAAACAACTGCTCTTATAATTTTTTTACACTTTGGCTTTAGCAGCTATCTCTTTGAATATTTTTTGCGCAACTTTTTCATTTTCTTTTAGAAAAGTTTTGGCATTTTCCCTGCCAACTCCCAACTTGATTTCTTCAAAGGCATAGGAATTTCCAGATTTCTTGACCACTTCATATTTCACCCCGGAATCAATAATATCTCCCGCCAATGAAATTCCCTCATTATACATAATATCAAATTC
>DOKE01000015.1:524-5927 GCA_003510895.1 Candidatus Moraniibacteriota bacterium | reverse complement strand
TCATTATACATAATATCAAATTCAGCCACCTTGAATGGAGGAGCCACTTTATTCTTGACGACTTTGACTTTTACCCGATTACCAACCACGTCCTCGCCTTTTTTTATTTGAGCTGATCTTCGAACCTCCAATCTGACTGAAGAATAAAATTTAAGTGCTTGACCACCGCTGGTTGTTTCCGGATTGCCAAACATCACGCCAATTTTCATTCTTATCTGATTAATAAAAATAACAATAACATTTGATCGCGCAACAATGGCTGTAAGTTTTCTGAGCGCTTGCGACATCAATCTAGCTTGTCTTCCAACATGTTGATCGCCCATTTCACCTTCGATTTCAGCGCGAGGAACCAATGCGGCAACAGAATCGATCACTATCACATCCACTGCATTGGAACGCACCAATGTTTCCACAATATCCAAGGCCTGCTCTCCAGTATCCGGCTGGGAAACTAAAAGATTATTAATATCAACACCTATTTTCTTGGCATATTCCGGATCAAGAGCGTGCTCAGCATCAACAAACGCTGAAGTTCCACCTTTTTTTTGCGCATTGGCAATAATATGTAAAGCTAAAGTTGTTTTTCCTGATGATTCCGGACCATAAACTTCAATAATTCTTCCTCTTGGCACCCCTCCGATTCCCAAAGCTATATCAAGAGAAACCGAACCAGTTGGAATAGATTCAACATCAACTCTGCGGACATCTCCCAATTTCATAATCATTCCATCTCCAAATTTTTCTCTTATCTCACTCACAACCATATCCACTCTTTTTTCTTCCTTCTTTTCTTCTTTCTTATCTTCTTTTTTTATTTCTTCTGTTTTTGTTATTTTCTTTACCATATTTATTGTTTTGTTATATAGCTATATTGTTATATGACTAAAAATTTAAGCGCATATTAACAATATAACAATTTAACAGTGAAACAGTTTAATAATTTAATTTATAGAGCGCGTCCATTGGGGGTGAAAACTATGTCGCGCACTACTCCTGGTTCAGCGCTTAGAATCTCCTTTTCTTTTCCGTCTAATTTTATATATGTGTCATTGCCTTTTCCCGATGTTATACTTATCTTTTCTTTAGCTTTAAATTTTTGCGCCGCCTGAGGAACTAAAACTCCGCTATACATTAAATTTCCATCAGTTTCAACCGATACCCAGGTCGGAGTTATTCCTATAAACAATTCCAATTCAAATTCACCATTGCTTTCTTCTTTTTCAAGATTAATATTTTCCACCGTTTCAGTCTGCACATTTTTTTGATAATTAGCATTAACATTTATTGTCTGAGATGTTTCTTTATCAAATTTATTTTTAGCCTTAACTGTTATGGTATTCAGTCCTTCCTGGAGACCAACGTCTTCGCTAAATTCACCTTTTTCATTAACAACGATTGGTTGCTCATTTATAAAAATTTTTGAATTTTTTTCCGCCACTCCGGAAACCCTGACATTTCTTCCATCAATCGTAACTCCGCTAGCGGGTTTCAAAATAACTAATCTCGGAGTGGAAATAAAACTGTTAACTTCACTATATAAATAAAAAAATCCACCAATCAACAATAAAAATCCAACAAGAACAGCCATTATTCTTGGCGTTACAACAAAACTGGAAAAATTAATTGGTTTTTGCTTTCCTTCATTTTTTTCATTTTTATTGATATTTTGTTGAATTTTTTTCTCTCGTTCATATTGCTTCAACAATACTCCCTCATTAATCCCCATAAATGTCGCGTAGTTTCTGAGAAAACCTTTCACATAAACTTCGGGTGGCAATTTTGAATAAAGTCCTTTTTCAAGATATTCTAAATATTTTGACTGGACTCTCGTGTGTTTTGAAACTTCATTTAAACTCAAGCGACGATCATCACGAAGTTTTTTCATTCGCTCACCCAAAGTCATTGAATCAATTTTTTTTGTAGTAAATCGGACCATAAAAGTTTAAACTGTAAAAACGCAAAGCGTAAAGAAATTTATTATATGCAATCGTAATATCTATTTGTATTTGTTTTTAGTTTTTCACTTTTACATCTGCCATTTATCTCTAACTATTTGATCGTCAACTTCACTTTGATATGCCAGTCCATTTTCCCCGCCAACCAGAACTTCTCTTGCCTTGGCGCCATCTCCCGGTCCGATAATTCCTCTTTCCTCCAATGTGTCTATAAGTCTGGCGGCTCGCGCATACCCAACTCCAAGTTTTCTTTGCAAGAAAGAAGTGGAAGCTTTTCCTGTTTGAATCACTGTTTTTTTCGCTTCCTCATAGAGCACATCTTCTTCTTGATTGTTATTAAATGTCATTGATCCGAAATCAAGTTTATCTTCATCTGGCAAATTAATTTTTTGCTGTTCGCCCGGAGCGCCAGCTGTTATATTTTCACCAATTTCTTCTTCGCCTTTTTCAATTTTCTGCTTTTTAATAAAAGCTACAACATTTTTCACTTCTTCTTCTGAAACAAAAACTCCTTGAATTCTTTTCATTCCACTTGAAGTCGCGGAAGAGAACAACATATCGCCATTACCCAAAAGTTTTTCCGCTCCAGCGGCATCCAAGATTGTTCGCGAATCAGTCAAAGAGGGAACTTTGAAAGCAATGCGTGTCGGAATATTGGATTTAATAAGTCCCGTAATAACAGTTACTACTGGTTTTTGCGTGCTGAGAATTAAATGAATTCCCACAGCGCGAGACATTTGCGCTAATCTGATGATGGCTCCTTCAACCTCTTTTCCGTGCGATGCCATAAGGTCCGCCAATTCATCCACAACAATAACAATGTAGGGAAGTTTTTCAATATCTTCTTCCACTGTTTCATTAGTGTCTGGATCAACATAGGTTTTCTTTTCACCCGCTTCAGCTTTTTGATTATAGGACATAATATCCCGGGAACCAGTTTGCTGCAACATTTTGTATCTTTTTTCCATTTCTCCAATCGCCCATTTGAGAGCGCTAAGCACTTTTCCATTTTCCACAATAACATCCGACAAAAGATGCGGGATACCATTATAGAGAGACAGTTCAACTCTTTTTGGATCTACCAAAATCAACTTCAAATTATCCGGAGAATTTTGATACAGCATTGAAAGAATAATCGTGTTAACACAAACGCTCTTGCCGGAATTAGTTGAGCCGGCAATCAAAAGATGCGGCATTTTTTTGAGATCGCTATAAATATAATTTCCGCTGACATCCTTGCCAAGCACTAAAAGAAGATTAGACTGTTTCTTTTCAAACTCGGGAGTCATCAAAAGCTCGCCCAATCTTACTTTAGCCACGCTTTTATTGGGAACCTCAATTCCAATCAAAGATTTTCCAGGGATAGGAGCTTCGATTCTGATTGGATAAGCCGCTAATGCCAAAGACAAATCATTGCCAAGCGAAGTTATTCTGGTTAATTTAACTCCCACTCCGGGACGAAAACTATATTGAGTGACAGTTGGACCGGTTTTTATTTCACCCGGTTCAACATCTATTCCAAAATGTTTAAGAGTATCTTGAATTATTTTCGCATTTCTCTGCACATCGCCACTCAGCGCTTTCTCTGTCGATGATTCCAAGATGCTAATTGGCGGGAATTCCCAATCTTGCACAGAAACCTTCCTTTTGCGTTTAAATAATTTTTCCAAAATAGGCAACGGGAGTTGCTCTTCTTGATCATTTTTTTCATCTTCTTCGCTAACATATTCAACTTCTTCCTTTTTTTCATTGCCAGTTTCAGTTTCTATTTCAGCATCAATCTTATGCTCAATCAAAAGTTCCCCGTCATTTTCTGCCAATTCTTCTGGATTTTCCTTACGGTCAACGATTTTTCTTTCCAAAAATCTTCTGATTAATTTAACCAGGGAAAAATCGAAAGCCACGACAATTCCTGTTAGCAACAACGCTCCTAAAATCACCGAACCGCCAATGCGTCCCGTAAATTTAACCAAAGAATAAGAAATTGCATAACCAATATATCCTCCTCCCTCGCCAATCTTCGCAATAGCTAAAAGTTTTTTTGTGTCAAAATATAAATGAAAAAATCCTAATAAACTAAAAAATGCCACCGATAAACCAATTAACTTGGAAACATAAAAAAGTGTTTCTTTTCTGAAAAGAAGAATTACTCCAGCCGTAATCAAAACAAAGGGCAATAACCACTTACCCCATCCAAAAAGAGACCCGGAAAAAATATTCAAATATTCTCCCAGAATTCCCGACTGCTCAAAAAATCCCAACACAAAAAGGATGGCTAAGGCGAACAGAATTATCGCCACCGCGCTTCTTTTTACATCACCCTTGATGCTTGTGATTTTTTCTTTTTTTTCTATTTCTATTTCTTGTTTTTTTCTTCTTCCCATAGCAACTTTATTCTATCATAAAAACATTCTCCTTACTACGTTCCGGCAAAGTCCCTTGAACCCAGATGAAAAACATTTCTTCTAGTGTGTTGTCTGCGCCCATATGTTTTGGTTTAGTGAAAATTTGCCGATAAAAATCTATAAACTGGCATTATTTCACATTTTTTATTTTTATTTAAACTTTTTTGATCCTGTCTTATATACTGACAAAAGCCACCGGCAAAACCTTCTTGAAAATGCCGGCAATTAAAATCGAATCGGATTCAGAGATATAAATAGGGTGATGAGATTTATTGGTTGATTCAGGAAAAAGCCCAATAACCCCGTCTCCCATTTTTTTAAACCTTTTGATTGTCGCCATTCCATTGATAACCGCCACAACAGTTTTTCCATCGTATTCCCCGGCGCCTTCCGTTTTTTCAAAAATAACATAATCGCCGTCATTGATTCCTGTTTTATTCATCGAATCACCCAACGCCTTAACCGCAAAAAGTTTTTTAGGATCGGTTCGATAAAATAAATTTTTTGAAATTTGTAAAAAATCATCCGCCACATCTCCTTCAGCAAAAGCTAACGCTTCGCCGCAGGAAGCTAATCCAAAAAGCGGAACGGAAAACATATTTTGTATATTCGAATAATTTTCGTTTTCCACTAAATAAATTTTCTTATCTTTGTCGCGAGTTATTAATTCCTTTTTTTCCAGAGCTTCAATAACTTGCATAATCGACTTCAAACTGTCTTCTACCCCCATAGAAGACAGCTGTTTATGCAAGCGATAGCCTGTCGGATTTTTTTTTCTTTTTTCCACGAAATCGCGAATGGATTCCAAAACATCTTTTTGCTTGATTGTTAACTTCATATTTTTTTTCTAAAAATTAAGAATGCGTTTGTTTTTTAATTATTATTTCAGAGCACCCCCGCGCTCCTTGATGTTATTCTATCACTGATGTCATATCACTGCAACCCCTCCCTGTGGATAACTTCTCCAAAATAAAAAGCCTGCCAACGAAACACGCAAAAAATCAATAATAACTCCGCCATCGTTTTGGTAACGTACCAGGTAA
>DOKE01000015.1:0-404 GCA_003510895.1 Candidatus Moraniibacteriota bacterium | reverse complement strand
AATGCGGTCGCATTATTATGTTGGGATTTTTATTTTTTTATTCGCAAGTATTTAATCAAAAAAACACCTCGCTTGCGCGAAGTGTTTTTTTAAGTTTTCCCCTGGTCAAATAAAATTCAACCGCTTTCTACTTTCTATTTATTGGCGATAGCCTGTTCCCGCAGGGATAAGGCGTCCAATAATTACGTTTTCTTTGAGTCCTCGCAGCTTGTCATCTTTTCCAGTCACCGCAGCGTTAATCAAAACTCTGGCAGTTTCTTGGAAGGACGCGGCAGAAAGGAAAGATTCGGTGGAAAGAGCAACTTTGGTGATTCCCATAATCATAACTTCCCCTGTGCATCCTTCTCCTCCATTAGCTTTCGCTTCTTCATTGGCTTCATTGAATTGATCTTTTTCAACAATGT
>DOKE01000028.1:11838-11977 GCA_003510895.1 Candidatus Moraniibacteriota bacterium | reverse complement strand
AAAGAAACCCGGGAACCGCGATAGCCACAGTTTTTTACATTTGTGCAGCAAATAATATGGAGGAGTGCTAGAGCGGTTGAATAGGCCACTCTCGAAAAGTGGTGTGCCGGAAACGACACCGTGAGTTCGAATCTCACCT
>DOKE01000028.1:10056-11823 GCA_003510895.1 Candidatus Moraniibacteriota bacterium | reverse complement strand
GGTCCATTGCGAGGGGTTGCTAACCCCTTGAGCTGAATAAGCTCGCGTGAGTTCGAATCTCACCTCCTCCGCAATTTTTTCAAAAAGGTTTCAAAACAAAAATATAGTCGTGAGCATCTAAAATAATCGCGATTTGCATAATATTTTTTAGTAATATAAATCTTCTTCAGCAGCTTTGTTTTCATCAAGTATTTTATTTTTTGATTCATACTCCGAAAGCAGCTTTGGGTATTCTAACGCCATTTGAGTAAACTTATCCATCTGGTAAATTTCGTTGATTTCCACTTTTTGAATAACATCACGGAATTGATTTTTCATTTCGCGGATGATGTCGCGCAACGCTTCGCGGTTTTCCACTTCGATATCCAAAAGCAATTCCCAACTGCCCATGCCTTTGACATAGTTAATGATATTGGGATGTAGACAGCAGAATTTATAGAGTTCATCAATGCGGGCTTGATCAAATTGGACAATTTTGAAACAGCAACGATAGAGTAAGAGGCCGATTTTTTGATAGTCTAGCGTGAAAGTGATTTTTGTTATGACGCCGCTTTTTTCCAATTTATTGTAGTGTTTATGGACGAGTCCGGTGCTGACCCCGAGGACTTTGGCAATTTTAGTGAATTCCATGCGTCCGTCAATCAATAAAAGAGAAATAATCTTGCGATCAATTTCAGACAATTTGATTTTTTCGGTAGTGCCGCCGGAAACGGCGAATTTCTGGAATTCGTTGTCTTTTCCGACCAGATAGGTGCGGGGGAATTTCACAAAGCCCAATCCGATGAAAATGTCGGACATTGTGATGTATCGGCCATAGCGGGAAAAAATATCTTGCAAGACTTCATTGTGCTGGAAGATGTCTTGGCCAATGATGCCAATCAGGACATCCGCATAGCCGTCGGCGCGCTGGATGATGGGGATGTTTTGATGATTATTAAAGTAGGAATACATTTCCGCCTCCTTGTCTTTGGTCAGGCCGGCGAATTTCAGCCAATATCCCCAGAAAAAGGAATAATCGAGCTTGTCATAATCAGTAAAAGCCCAGAAGTGCTTGATAAAGCCTTTTTCCATCATTTGCTCAAAATGGTACTTCACCACCTGTGGAGTGGAGCCAATAACACGGGCAATTTCAGAAAAACTGACCCGGCCGTCTTTGTCGAGTTCAAAAAGGATTTTTTTGTCGAGTTCTGTGAGGTTCATTTTTTAAATCTTATACTTATAATCCTATTTTAGCACATAATTACTAAAATATCAAGCTTTCTATTGAAATATTGTCCATTTGGTGCTATACTACGGAGTCATGATGAGAACAGGAAAAGAAATCGTGACAGACAGCTCTTTCAAACTAAACTTCCGCCCATTTTCGGGCAACAACCTTTTGAAGAGGAGAATGATCATGAAATCGACACGGACTGTAGAAGAAATCGTAATGGCATTAGCAGCTCTGGCGCTGGATACTAATCATCAATTCGTTTTTGTGGGAGAGTCTAGCAAAAAACATTATGTTTTTAAGTTGGTGAGTGATTTAAATCTTCAAAAAGGAGATATGATTATTGGCAATCTTGACTTCGGCGGTCCTTGTCTTGAATGCCAAAAGATTATAAAAGCTATCATAGGTGAATGTGAAGATGAAGATGAAAAAGAAAAGAGATTTGATAAATTCCTATCAGACATTCCTAAGAATTTGGGATGCTGTTATGGATTTAATGTTTCGGCGTTAGTCAGGGAGGTGATAAAAGATTAAAAAATAGGCAAGAAAGTTGATGG
>DOKE01000028.1:9101-9971 GCA_003510895.1 Candidatus Moraniibacteriota bacterium | reverse complement strand
TGATTCTAACTTTCTTGCCCCTCTCATTGAGTTCGCTAGGGTAGTGAATTCATAGGAGAAATTCTTTGACAATAAAATATAAGCGCTCGCACCCGAGGCCAAAGAGAAATATCGGGGAGGAGGAAGTATGGAAAAGACCGAAGAGATAAAACGCTTCCTTGTGGAAGTAAAAAGAGCCAAAATGACAGAAAATAACAAGTTTCGTTTCCTTGTGGGTTGCGTAACATGGGAACACGAACTCGAAGGAATAGAGATTGTAGCAAGAACTATAGGAATAAAAAAACTATTATCTCTTCCAGAAGAAATTGTGAATGTGGAACATCACAACCAAGCTTCTTTTGAAGTGATTACAATTAATCTGGATGAATTCGAAAAATTCTTTTCTATATAACAGAGAACTATCGGGGAGGAAAAAGTATGGCATGGAAAAAAGTTGTCCAGATCGGATATAAGTGTTACATGAATAAAGAAAAACAAAAAGATCTCGGAGATCTTTCCGAAATAATGCATTATGACACGTGCCGCGTTGATCTTATTGTTGACTATTTAAGGAAAAAGGGACTACTCAAGCCAAAGTGGTATCTTATAAGTAAAACAATTCACAGTCAGGCATTTCTCGATTGCGAAGAGGTGAGGTTTGATGTAGGTATCCCAAGAGAGGATAACTACAATTGCCTAGAAGAGGGCATCGGTGTCCTCATTGAGAAATATGGGTCGTTTCTTGAGATTTTTGTGTCATGCTAAATCTCCTTCGGGCTTGAATCGCATAACCGACGTAAAACGTGGAAGAAATCCACATAAAAAAATTGACGAAGCGATTGTTTAAAAATTCACAAGGCGGAAAGCTTATCACAGCTTTTCCGCCTTTTT
>DOKE01000028.1:2681-9047 GCA_003510895.1 Candidatus Moraniibacteriota bacterium | reverse complement strand
ACAGCTTTTCCGCCTTTTTTCTTTACCAAATATTTCTCACAATCAATGTAAAAAGGAGCCCCTAGGTTTTTGCCTAAAGACTCCCTTGACCCTCCGTTGGATTCGAACCAACGACATCCGCATTCTTTACGGTTGCTGAAATAGCTTTTTCCTAAGGCTTAAGTAAAAGATATTTCAACAAGAACATCCCGTGCCGGTAGACTTTATCAAACCAGCAATGTGGTATTCTCCCGCTGAATTAGAAAGATCTAACTAAAAACTAGTAAAAATCGACTTATTTGTCAACTTTAAAAACTGCGGATATTTTTAAAAAAAATGGATTTTCCTTTACATAAAGGAAGATAAGTGCTATATTCCTGGAAGTAACTACTATGAGGAAAGCTGATGTTTTCAATCGGAAATCCAAATACAATTTTATTTTTAGTTATCGCCTTTTTTGGCTTGCTTGCGACAGCATTGTCAATTGTGGCGCTTTTTAAAATTAGAAATATCAATAAGAAAAACGAGATTATTTTTTCAGGAAAAAAAGTTACCGATATTGAGTCCGTTATACTCAAAAATGTTCAAGACATAAAGCAGGTGGACAAGGAAATTCAAGAATTGTTTGAAATTTCCAACCAAATCCACACATTGTCTATGAAAAGTTTGCACAAATTTAGTGTTATTCGCTTCAATCCTTTCAAAGATATCGGTGGAAATCAAAGCTTTGTGGTTGCCCTCTTGGATGGGAAAAATTCCGGCGTTGTTATTTCTTCTTTACACACAAAAGACGGTACTCGTGTTTACTCCAAGCCTATCAAAAAAGGAGTTTGCGAAGAATATCAACTAACAGAAGAAGAAATAAAAGCTATCGCCGCCGCATCTTTGCAAAAAGGAACAAAAATATAAACTTTTAAATATTTAATACATTTACTTTAAAAAAACTTAATGAATAAACCAGAAGAAGCCAAAAAAATTGTAAAAATACCTTCCACTGTAACTGTAAAAAAATTCAGCGATCTTTTGAATGTTCCGGTTGCTCAAGTTATAACAGAACTGCTAAAAAACAAGATTTTAGCGACTATTAATGAAGAAATTGATTTTGAAACAGCCAGTATTATCGCCAGCGACCTGGGATTTGAAACTGAAGAATATGTTGAAATTTCCGATAATCAAGCAATGACATTGGAAAATCTTATTGAAATTTGTAAAAAAGAAAAAGAATCGGGAAAAAATCTCCAAGACAGAGCGCCTATAGTAACTATCCTTGGACACGTTGACCACGGAAAAACCACTCTTTTAGACACCATCAGAAAAGCTTCTGTGGCAGAAAAAGAAGCCGGGGGAATAACCCAGCACATCAGCGCTTACCAAACTAAAAAGAAAGGCAAGCTCATAACTTTCGTTGACACTCCAGGACACGAAGCTTTTTCCGGAATGAGAGAACGAGGCGTTAGCATTGCCGATGTGGCTGTTTTGGTTGTTGCCGCCGATGATGGAGTGCGTCCGCAAACCAGAGAAGTTATAAAATATTTAAAAGAAAAAAAAATTCCAACAGTTATTGCTATCAATAAAGTCGACAAGCCGGATGCCAACATCCAACGAGTAAAACAAGAATTGGCTGATAACGATATTCTCGTTGAACAATGGGGCGGAAATTATATTTCCGCTGAAGTTAGCGCCAAGCAAAATATCGGAATCGATGAACTCTTGGAAAGCATTCTTCTTGTGGCAGAAGTTGAGGATTTCAAGGCTGACGAAAAGAGAGACGCGCTGGGAATTGTTTTAGAATCGCATCTTGATCCTAACAAGGGTCCGGTGGCGACAGTCTTAATCAAAACGGGAACACTTAAGGTTGGACAAGATATTGTTGTGGGAAAAACTTATGGAAGAGTCAGAAAAATAGAAGATTTTATGGGAAGAACATTGCCTTCTGCCGGACCATCCACCCCAGTATCAGTTATGGGACTGGGTTCTACTCCAAACACTAATGATGTTTTACAAGTAGCTGACGGAAAAATAGCTGCCCGACTAAAATCCAAAGGGCTGTCCGAAGGAATCAATGATCAGAGAGAAAGATTCACTTCTCAAAATATGATCAAGAAAATTGAGGATGAAAAAGTCAAAAAGTTTAATATTATTCTAAAATCCGATGTGCAGGGATCTCTTGAAGCGATTGAACAAATTCTTTCCACAATAAAATCCGATGAAATCGCTATAAATTATATAGCAATGGGGGTCGGCAGCATTACTGAATCGGATATTAAATTAGCCGCTTCTTGCAAAGCCATTATTTTCGGATTCAACACTCAACCTACTCCGGTTGCCAAAAGACTAGCTGAAACAAATGAAGTAACCGTCAAAGTGTACCGTATCATCTATGAATTAGTTGAAGAAATCAAAAAAATGATGGTGGAACTTTTGCCTCCGGAAATAATCAGAACCGACTATGGAAAAATGGAAGTTCTAGCTATTTTTAAAACCGGAAAACAAGATATGATTCTGGGAGGAAAAGTTACTGATGGAAAAATAGTGAAAAATTCTTTCATTGAAGTTATTCGGGGAGAAAAAATTATTGGCAAAGGAAAACTTTCCAATCTTCAACAAAACAAAATTCCTTCCGATGAAGTTTCCAAAGGAAATGAATGCGGATTGGTTTTTGACGGGGATACTAAAATAAAAACCGGCGATATCTTGCTCAGTTATATAGAAGAATCGAAAAAGAAAACACTCTAAAAAATGTCTCAAAGAATCGAAAAAATAAATTCTCTGATAAGAAAGCACATTTCAGAAATATTGATCAAAGAAGTCAGTTTCAAGCCTGGAGTTTTTTTGACAATCCCGAAAGTTGACACCACTCCCGATCTTCGCTATACTCGTGTATTCCTGAGTATTTTTCCGGAAAAAGAAACTGCCTATGTCGTTGCAACCATAAAAAAAGAGACTTATGCTCTTCAAGGATCCTTAAACAAAAGGCTCCAAATGAAACCTTTGCCTCAATTAGTGTTTAAGGTGGACACCACCGAAGCCGCAGCTGACAAAATAGAAAAAATACTTTTGGAAATCTAAAACAAAAAGCGTTACAATTATTTTTTTTTATTTTCTTCTCAAGACGCTTATGCGATCCTTTGTTACTGAATTCAACACACTGCTATATGTTATAAAAAAATCCGGCAAGATTCTTCTTGTCGCTCACTCCGGTCCAGATGGAGACACTGCCGGATCGGTTTTAGCGTTGAAAGAATATATCCAAAGCCTGGGAAAAAAAGTCGACATAGCCTGCAAAGACGACTTCCCTCTTTTTTTGACTGATCTTTCCAAAGAAAGATTTCAAAAACCGGAAAATTTAAATATCACTTCCTATGACGCCATCATCGGATGCGACAGTGTGGAGAGAGGCTTTAATGAAATAGTTCAAAATATTTCTTCCGACACAGTTACCGCCATCGTTGATCATCATCCGGACATAACCATCAATGCGGATATAAAAATTATAGATTCTTCCAAATCATCCGCTTGCGAAATAATCTATAATTTCTTTACCTTTGCCAAAATTGAAATAACCAGAATTATGGCAACTTATTTGATGATTGGAATCTTGTCAGACACTGGAAATTTTCAGCACTCCAACACCACCACAAAAGTTATGGAAATTTCTTCCGATCTGATGAAAAGAGGCGCCTCTTTTTCTAAAATAATAGAATCCACTTTTGCCAACAAAAAAATGTCCACTCTCAAGCTCTGGGGCATCGCTTTTGAAAAAGCCAAGATAAATCCGAGAAACGGAATGATTTCAACTGTTCTGACAAAAGAAGATATCCAAACTTGCAATGCTTCCACTGAAGATATTGGCCAGGTAGCTTCCATTCTTAAC
This sequence comes from Candidatus Moraniibacteriota bacterium, assembly GCA_003510895.1. Taxonomy (GTDB): domain Bacteria; phylum Patescibacteriota; class Minisyncoccia; order Moranbacterales; family GWC2-37-73; genus UBA9338. Next base: position 5,194 of record DOKE01000028.1, on the reverse strand, counting down.
ACTGTTCCGGGAACAAAATTTTCACTTATTCTTTCCGAGAGAGAAGACGGATCCATTAAAGGAAGTTTACGCAGCGAGGAATACAAAAATGTGGATGTTTCTGAAATCGCCCACAAATTCGGCGGCGGCGGACACAAATTAGCCAGCGGATTCACCGTAAAAGGCAAACTTATCGAAACAGAAGAAGGCTGGAAAATAGTTTAGACAGAGCTTTCTGCTTTCTTCTTTATGTTTTATACTATTCATATGAACATCGGTTGTCATATTTCCATTGCCGGAGGAATAGATAAAGCTCCTGAAAGAGCGGCGGATTTAGGTTGTGAAGCAATGCAGATTTTCACTCGTTCCCCACAAGGCGGCAAAGCCCCTGAATTAATTCCTGAATTAATTCCTGAATTAATTCAGGAATTTAAGCTACAAGCCAAAAGCTGCAAGCTGCAAGCTATTTATATCCATACTCCCTACTACATCAACTTCGCTTCCGCTAATAATCGAATCCGCTATGGCAGCATCAGTGTCGTTCGTGACGAATTGGAACGCGCCAGTCTTTTGGGCGCCAAATATGTGATGACTCATCTGGGCAGCGCCGGAGAACTTTCCGAAAAAGACGCCACCGAAAAAACTATTGAAATGTTGAAAAAAACCCTGGCCGGCTATACTGGATCGGCGGAATTGCTCATCGAAAACAGCGCCGGAGCGGGAAAAATAATCGGCGCGACATTTTCTCAAATAGCTGAAATTATTCAAGGCGTCGCTCATCCGAAACTTTCCGGAATTTGTCTGGACACGCAACACTCTTTCGCTTCCGGATATGATTGGCGAGATTTCAAAAATACTCTGACAAAAATAGACCAGGAAATTGGTTTGGAAAAAATAAAACTCATTCATTGCAATGATTCAATGACCGACTGCGGATCACACAAGGATCGCCACGAACATATAGGCAAAGGGTTAATTGACAAAGAAGCTTTTCAAAAAATTGTCGCTTTTGCTGAAAAAAATAATATCGATATGATCCTCGAAACCGAACACGAAAAAGTTATGGAAGATATCAACCTCCTAAAATCCTTTCGCGAGAAAATACGAACCGAAAAAATATGAAACTCGCTATCATCTCCGACACTCACGACAATATTGCTAACATCAAAAAGGTTTTGGATTATTGTCGGGAAAATAATGTTGAAAAAATAATCCATTGCGGAGACGTGGCGGAAGTGGAAACTTTGAAATTTTTCCGGGACAATTTTTCCGGCGACATATTTGTCAGTTTCGGCAATATGGACCGCGGACATTGCGCCGATCAATATTTCGATCAAAAAGAATTTTGGAATTTCAAATTTTTCCGAACGCACGGCGAGGTGGAAATCGCCAACAAAAAAATGGCTTTCGTCCATTTTCCTGAATACGCCAAAAAATTGGCGGAAAGCGGAAGATTTAATTTTGTTTTTTACGGACACACGCACAAGCCCTGGACAGAAATAGTTGAATCATTTAAGGATGGATCAACCAGAAAATGCGAAATGCTTAATCCCGGCAATGTCGCCAATCAAATTTATCAGCCGACATTTGCAATATGGGATAGTCTTGATGACAAATTCAAATTGATTATAGTAAACGAACTGAAGTCTTAAAGTTTATGTCCAAACAAGAAAAATTAAATAAATTAAACGAGGAAATGTCTCGCTGTTCAGCTTGCGCTCTTCGCCCTGGCTGCAACCGCATTGTTCCTGGCGAAGGAAACGCCGATGCGGAAATTCTTTTTATCGGAGAAGCGCCCGGAGAAAAAGAAGATGAAACCGGTCAACCTTTTGTTGGCAGCAGTGGCAGAATATTAGATAAAATGCTCGCAGATATACATATCAAGCGCGAAAATATTTATATTACCAATATTTGCAAATGTCGTCCGCCAGAAAACCGCGACCCATTGCCGGAAGAAATAAATATATGTTGGCTCTGGCTAGAAAAACAACTTAAAATTATTAACCCTAAGATTATTATTACTTTGGGAAAATATGCTCTTAATTATTTTCTGCCAACTGCCAAAATTTCTGAGACGCATGGTCAAATTATTCATATCAATATTGAAAAAATCGGCAAACTAAACATATTTCCGCTTTATCACCCAGCAGCCGCGCGCATCAACAAAAAAAATCGCGTATTATTTCATAAAGATTTCAAAAAAATCCCCGCTATTTTGAAAAAAATTAAAAAAGATGCATAAATTTACGATGTGGGCGGAGAGGGACTCGAACCCTCATACCGTTTCCGGTGCGACATTTTAAGTGTCGAGCGTATACCATTTCGCCATCCGCCCTTATTTCTTTTTTCTGTTTCTTCCTCTATGAGTTGGTTTAAAAAATTTGAGGTCGCGTCCGGAATTGAACCGGAGTAGAGAGTTTTGCAGACTCTTGCCTAACCACTCGGCCACGCGACCATTCTCAAAAAACATTTCAAATACCTCGTAAGGTTATCAAAAAAGACATCCTTAGTCAATTCACTTATAACACAAAAGC
>DOKE01000028.1:0-2593 GCA_003510895.1 Candidatus Moraniibacteriota bacterium | reverse complement strand
CGTCCCCTTTTATTGGGACGCTTTTGCTTATCAAAATTTCAATTTGTCTTTATTTTTCAACCACCCAAGCAACCAGGTTTCTTCTTCCAAATTTGAAAGCTTCCGCCTTAGTTTCCATATAAATATCAAAGTGGTTTCCTTTAATCGCTCCCCCGCGATCCTCACATCTGTATTGACCCATCCCTTCGATTTCAACAATAGCGCCGAAAGGATATTCAGGAGGACAAGCAAGAGTTCTTTTTTCTTTTACCATAATACCGCTGGCAGTAATTCCCGTATTCCAACCGCATTCATCAGCGGCAGCAGTATAGGCAGAAGCATTGATTGTAAATTTTTCTCTAGGAAGGCTAGACCATTTGTTTTCTTGTTTAGCTTTCCATCTAGCAAGGATATTGTCATTTTTAATATCCTCCTCGCTTTTCACAACCACTTCTTCTTTTTCTTCAATTTTTTCTTCAATTATTGCCAGTGTTTCTCCGGCAAATTCCTTAGAAATTTCTGTTTTTGTATTGGTATTCGTGTTTGTTATATTATCAATTGCCATCGGAGCCACCATATTAGTTAAAATAACGGAAGCTGTGGCGATAATATTCACGATACCCATAGTTTATCGCTTACTTATTATCCAGTCTTTAAAAGACCAAATTATTCAATTTTTCAAAAGACCGGGTTAACGCTTGAATGTCTCAATTGTTAACCTATAATTATAGCGCAAAAAACAAAAAAAGTCAAGCGCAAACTTGGCTTCGTGGCTTATATAAAGCATTTTTTGTTTAAAAATTTGGGATATTTTCAGGCTCTGTCCGGATAATCGGAAAAAATTCCATCCACTTCCATCTTTTTAAATTTTTCTATATTTTTTCTGTCATTTACTGTCCAGACAAAAATTTTCAGATCGTTTTTTCGAGCTTTTTCCATAAATTTCTTGCTAATAACCTTACTCGAAAAATGAACGGAATATAAATTGAGATTTTTAACAAATTTTGAATAATTGCCCCTGAACTTTCCAACAACAGCTCCGATTCTAATTTGCGGAAACAATTTGTTGAAAGCCATCAGCTCCGAAAAAATAGCGGAGGAAACCAAAAAATCCTCGTTTTTCCAATTCTTGTTTTCAACATAGTCTTGCAAAATTTTCGCCACCAATTGAGCTGTCCCATTGGCTTTCAGTTCTATATTGATTTTGCTTTTTCTTTTCACTAAATCCAAAATTTCCTCCAAAGTGGGAACTTTTTCTTTTGCTTTAATATTCAATTCTCTGATTTTTTCAAAATCAGTTTGTGCCACTTTTCCTTTTTTCCCGAAAATTCTTTTGAAAGATTCGTCATGAATAACCACAATTTTTCCATCCTTTGTTTTGCGCGCATCCAACTCAATCATATCCACACCTAAATCTAAGGCTTTTTGAAATGAAGCCAATGTATTTTCCTTTTCATATCCACACGCCCCCCGATGTCCTATTTTCAACATAATTAATATTGGTTAATACTAATTTCATAATATACCAAAAAATCCACAAGACAAGCTTGGGATTTTCCAACTTCAAACACAAACTACAAATTTATTTCTGCTTTCTTATATAATCAGGGAGCGAGCGACGAGAATCGAACTCGCGTCTCATCCTTGGCAAGGACGTATAATAGCCACTATACGACGCTCGCTCTCTATTCACATAGAATATTAAAGCATCTAAAATGCGGTTTTTAAATTTTCATTTTTTAATTTTACACCTTCCTGTGGGACCAGTAGGATTCGAACCTACGACCAAGCGGTTATGCTTCTCACTATTGCTTTCGCAACTTCTTTCGAATTTGTAAGCTGGACTATCCCTTCATCCTCTAATTCAATATATAAAACGAGGATGTCTGCCATCTAGTCTCTACACCTTCTTCAAAAAAATAATCTTGAAGCTTGGCTCGGGATTACCATGAATATAAAAGACGAAGGTTTCCCCGAATTTGACAGAATTAACTTGAAAATTACTTTTCAAGCAGCCCTATTAAAATCATCCATGTTGTGCTACTATTGAGTTATGAATATAATCATAACTTGTAAAATCTGCGATAAACCTCTGAAAGGCAAGCAACAAAAATTCTGCTCTCCTTCTTGCAAAAATAAATCTAATCAATCATACCAAGCACAACAAATTCGAGGATTGAAAAGAAAAAAATTTCTCACAAAAAAATTAGGAGGACGGTGCTCTGTTTGCGGTTACAACAAAAATCTTTCTGCATTAACATTCCACCATGTTAATCCGAAGAAAAAAAGTTTTCAATTAGATTTAAGGTCTTTATCCAATCGAAAACAGTCCAGGATCAATAAGGAAGTTAGCAAATGCATTCTTGTTTGTCATAACTGCCATTCAGAAATACATAATCCGCAACACAATTTAGAATGAACTACTTGAGCCGCCTGCTCTACCACTGAGCTATGGTCCCATGGTGCCGAAGGCCAGGATTGAACTGGCGACACAAGGATTTTCAGTCCTCTGCTCTACCACTGAGCTACTTCGGCATTTTGTTCGAGTGGACGTTGCTGGACTCGAACCAGCGACCCCTTCTTTGTAAGAGAAGTGCTCTAACCAACTGAGCTA
>DOKE01000026.1:15662-22108 GCA_003510895.1 Candidatus Moraniibacteriota bacterium | reverse complement strand
ATTTCTTATGTTTTGGCGGTTTTAATTTTGTTTTTCGCTTTTTTTTCTTGGCAATCGGTTGATAGGGCTGTTTTTATTTCCGGAGCCAGTGATTTTTTTGTTCCTTTGATTTGGTTTTCTTTGTTTTTTGTTTGTTTGGGATTGGCGATGCTATTGATTAAAGAAAAATTATTCTTATCCATAATTTTTTTTCTGGCTATTTCTTTGAACTTTTTTTTCGTTCATAATATATTTTTTCTTCTAAGTGCTCTTATTGGTTTGGGTTTGTTCTATTCGGCTTACGCTTCAATACAAAGCGATTTGCTTTTAAGCATCAAGATTAGCGCGTACAAAAGTGTCTATCGTGGAGCTTATCCGATGGTTTTGGCTTTGGCGGTTTTGATTTCGAGTCAATATTTTTTTTCCATTAAAAATATAGAAACCAAGCAGCTTATTCCTAAGCTCGAATCAAATAAGGTTATGGATCAGGTTATTTCTTTTGGTTTTTCCAAGATAAATCCGGAATTTAAAAATATTGAAACAGAAAATTTGACAGTGGATCAGTTTTTGGGGGAGGCTTTTGATATGATATTGAAAAAACAAATGGAGAATGGGGAAAATATTTCCGAGGGAAAAAGTTTGGAAGAAATAAATATGTTGCTTGAAACTCAGATGGGCAAGGAGCTGACTCAAGCGGAGAAAGAGGATGTTGCCAATTTTGTTGAAACTGGAAAGAATCCTGAGCAGAATTTGGAAATGCAGGCTGAAACAAAAAAAATTGCCATTGAGCAATGGAAGAAAGAGCTTTCCAATTCCGCCGGAATTGAAATTGTCGGCAATGAAAAAGTGGCGGATGTTTTCTTGGCTATGTTGAACAAAAAAATGGATAGTTTTTCCGAAGATAATATAGGTGAAGCGCGAGAGTCTTCTTTTTTCCCGGCTATTTTGGCGATAATCTTGTTTTTCTCAATTATGTCGGTGGGTATTCTTGTTTCAAAAATTTGGATACCGATAGTTGCGGTGGCAGTGGCTGTTTTGCGAAAATTTGGAATAGTGGAGATTGTTCGAGAAATGCGGGAAGTTGAAGTTTTGAAATAGGAACGATTTTTTTAGGAAAGAAAATTAGCACTCTCATTAGGGGATTGCTAATTTTTTAAAAACGTGATAGATTGATTATAGGCGCCGCTGGCGCTCTGTTAATATAAAATATTTTCTTATGTCTAAAAATTATTACGATATCTTGGGTGTTTCCAAAGGCGCTTCGGATGATGAAATAAAAAAAGCGTATCGTAAATTGGCTCATAAATATCATCCGGATAAATCCGGCGGAGACGAAAAAAAATTCAAAGAAATAAATGCCGCCTATCAGGTTTTATCCGACAAGTCCAAGCGGGCTCAATATGATCAATTCGGTCAAACTTTTGAGGGCGCCGGTCCTGGTGGTGGAGCAGGCGGTTTTGGAGGGTTTTCCTCTCAAGGCGGATCAGGTTCGGGTTGGGATTTTTCTGGTTTTCAGAATGGCTTCGATGGGCAGGGATTTGATTTTAGTGAAGGTTTTGGAGATATTTTTTCCGATATTTTTGGAGGTGGAAAAAATGGCAGCCGAAAGCAATCCGGAAGAGATATTCAAGTGGATGCGGAAATAACATTTGAGGAAATGGCTCACGGCACAAAGCGCGAGTTTAATTTATATAAAAAAGTTGAATGCGATGTTTGCTATGGAACTGGCGGAGAACCGGGAACGAAAGAAGAAAAATGTTCGACTTGCGGAGGAAGTGGAAAAGTTCAAAAAACTATGAGAAGTTTTTTTGGTTCATTTGCTCAAGTTTCAACTTGTTCGACTTGCCAGGGCAGCGGCAGAATATATTCAAAAAGATGCAGAAAATGCGGAGGCGATGGAAGAGCTAAGGAAAATAAAAAAATCTCAATAGACATTCCAGCTGGAATTTTTGAAGGGCAAACTATTTCTGTTCGCGGAGAAGGCGAAGCGGGAGAGCGTGGAGCGAGTAATGGGGATTTGTATGTGAATATTTATGTGAAACCGCATCCAAAATTCAAGAGAGAGAAGAACAATATTGTTTCAACTGAGCATATTTCATTTTCACAGGCGGTGTTGGGCGGAAAAATAGAAGTGGAAACAATTGACGAGTCGGTGATTATGAAAATTCCCGCCGGGACGCAATCAGGAGAACTTTTCAAAATTAAAGGAAGGGGAGTGCCATCGCTGCAAGGAGATGCGAAAGGAGATCATTTGGTAAAAATTATTGTTGATGTTCCCAAAAATATTTCGCGTCAGCAAAAAAACTTGATTGAAAATCTTCACGAACTTGGTTTATAGAAATAAAAACTTTTTGTATAAAAAAACATCTTGCAAAAGATGTTTTTTTATTTCGAAATAAAAGTTATTTTTTGTCAAATGAGGCAAAAGCTTGACAAAAAGAGCAAAGAGGAGTTGACTAAAAAACCAAATGAAAGGTTTAATTTTTTAATAAATTTATTTAATTAAATAAAAGCTTATGTCTGAGGAAAAAAATGTTTATCAAAAAACCAAGTGGGTTATTAGTAAGAAACAAGCGTCAAAAATGATTGTTGCAGTAAAAGGAATCGCGGTAATTTTAGCCGTGATTGTTTTTTTATTAGGATTTGGATTTTTGAGAGCAGATGCAAAAGTGCGATATGAAAGAGTTGTTGAATATTTTAGAGACGGAAAAGATTATGTAGAAGTGCTTGCCAAGAGAATTTATAACAGCGATATCGCTAATAATGCTAATATTGCTTATCATAAATTGGATTTGAAGGGGAAAATAAAATCTTCCGACATCAAAAATAATTCTATTAAAACTATTGATTTGAAAGATGGCGCGGTTACGGCAGCTAAACTTTCCAATGGAGCAATTGTCGCAGCTAAGATAGAAGACGGAACAATCATAGGCGGAAAACTTGCCGATGGAGCAATCGTGTCTGTGAAATTAGCCGATGGCAGTGTGATAACTTCTAAAATTGAAGATGGAGCGGTTACTTCAGATAAAATAGAAAATGGAGCTGTTGAAACATTGAAAATTGCTGATGATGCAATTACGGGAATTAAAATTGCTAATGATGCAGTTGTAACAGCAAAGATTCAAGATGGCGCAGTTACGAATGGAAAATTGGCAGCCGATGCTGTTGCTACTATTAATCTTGTAGATGGAAGCGTGGCAACTGCTAAGCTTGCCGATGGAGCTGTTACAAGTGTTAAAATTGGAGATAATGAAATTAGTGGACAAAAACTTGCGGCTAATATTGATATTAATACAACAGGCAGCATAACTGCAATTTCTTTTACTGATGGAACTATGTCAATTTCTGCCGGTGATTTGACAACAACTGGAACTGTGACAGCCGCTAGTTTTATTGGAGATTTGATTGGAAATGTGGTGGGAAATTTGACGGGAAATGCTGACACAGTTACTGATGGTGTGTATACTACTGGAGCTTATAATGATCCAGCTTGGTTAACTGGAATAGATGCTTCCAAAATATTAGGAACTATTACGGGCGCGCAAGTGGCTGATGGAACTCTTACGGGAGGAAAATTAGCTGATGACGGATCAATGGTGAAATCAATTGTGGCTGGACCAAATGTTTTGGTTACTAATAATAATGATGGTACTTGGACTGTGGAGTCTGTTATTGGCGGAGGATCTATAACCGGAGTGACGGCTGGAAATGGACTCACTGGAGGAGGAGTGGCTGGGAATGTTACTTTGGATATTGGGGCGGGAACTGGAATTTCTGTTGATGTTGATACTATTGGAATTTCCGATGGCGGAGTGGATAGTTTGCAGATTGCCGACGGAGCGGTGATCACTGCAAAATTAGCAGATGATAGTGTGGTAACAGCTAAGATTGCAGATGGATCTATTACTGCCGGCAAAATTGCTGATGGAGCAATTGTAACAATTAATCTTGCTGATGGTGGTGTGACGACAGCTAAAATTGCTGATAATGCGATTACTGATATTAAACTAGCAGATAATAGTGTTACAACAGCTAAAATTATTAATTTGGCAGTAACAACTGCCAAGCTGGCTGATGGAAGTGTTACGGCTGCAAAAATATTAGATGCAACAATCACTGATTCAAAACTTGTTGATGGAACAATTACTACTTTGAAATTGGGAGACGACAGCGTAACAACTGCAAAAATTGTGGACGGAACAATCCTGGCAGCTGACTTGCAAGATGGAATTATTGTTACAGCTAAACTAGCAGATGACAGTGTAGTAACAGCGAAAATTGTTGATGGCGCAGTTACTTCAGGAAAAATTGCTGATGGAACAATTGTAACAATTAATCTTGCTGATAACAACATAACAACCGCCAAGGTTGCGGATGGCGCAATTACAACAATTAAATTAGCGGATGATAGTGTTACTACTGCAAAAGTGCTTGATGGCGCAATTACAACTTCAAAACTAGCTGATGATTCTGTTATTACAAGTAAAATTTTAGATGCAGCTATTACAAACGGAAAAATTGCTGACAGCGCTATTAATCCGGCAAAGCTAGCTGATTCGGCAGTTACAACAGATAAGATTGCTGATGCTGCTGTTACTCATATAAAAATGGCGAATGATTCAGTTGACTCAGATCAGATTATTGATGGAACAGTTACAGATGCTGATCTTGCTGATAATTCAGTAACAAATGCGAAACTAGCGGCTGATGCGGTTACAACTGAAAAAATTTCAGACGGAACAATTGTTGGAGCGGATTTAAATGGAGCGATTGATATTTCCACAACCGGAACAATTGATGCTGCGACACTAAGCGACGGAACAACCACTTTGACTGGAGGAAATATTGAATCAACAAGCAATTCTATGAATGTTGATGTTGCAAATAATGGAGTTGATTCTGATGTCTACATTCGAAATACAGGCGCGGGAACAGCTAACTTGCACGTAGAAGGAGATATTACTGGAGGATCATTGGGAACAGTTGGAAGTCGTTGGTCAACAATTTATGCGGATGCTATAAATTTTCTTACCGGACTTACTAACTCTGACAATACTGATGGAACTCCATCTGCGATTAATCTTGGAACTGCCGGAGCTGATGCTTCCCAGATTCATATTGGAAATCCTTCCGCGTCAGTCGGAATTCAAAGCGACAATTGGGAAGTTGGAACTAATGGAGAAGCTATTTTTTCTGGAGTTGATTTGACTGGAGATATTACATCCAATTCATCTTTTTCTCTTGATTTTAATAATGTTGCCAATACTGTTTTCACGATTACTAATTTAGGCGGTGGCAATGCCGATTTGGATGTTCAAAGAAACGGGGCATTCGGAGGAACTCTTTTGAGCGGCGGAAGATTTACAGTTTCTGCTAACGGATTTGATATTACCGGGGATTCCGATATGCGCGGAGATATTAATATGAACAGTAATGTTATCGAAAATATTGGAGATGCTGGAACTGATTTTTCCGGAGCTGGAGGCTTGACTTTGGCTGGAACACTTGTAACAGATGGAGGAATTGACGCCAATGGAACAGACATTTCTTCCGTGGATGATATTACTGCTGGTGGCGTTACCAGATCGGATGGTGGATTTAGAGTCAATGGAAATTCTGGAATAAACGCAGTCCTTAATACCGTGCAAAACGATGGAACAACCCCTTGCACAATTACAGTGGAAGGTGGAATTATCACTGGATCGACTTGCAACTAAAATAATTTTTTCCAGATATGGAAATGATGCAAAAAAAATCAGAAAAGCTTGAAAAAAAATCACGGCATATTCCTGGAATGTTTATGGATGTTTCCGGATGGAAGAAAGACGCGAAAAAAATCTTTTATGTGTTGCTGATACTTTTGGTGGCAGGGGGAATTTATCAGGGTGTGTCAAAATTAAAACCTTATTTGACTTGGGGCGCGCATTTCAAATCTCCAATTGAATTGATTAAATATCAAACTTATTCATCCGAAGATCTTGATTTAAGTTTTTCTTATTCTGATAAGTATGTTTTTGATGCTAATGAAAAGAAAAAATACAGCAAGGATTATTTGGCCGGTTTTTATCTTAAGGCTGACCAGAGAACGGGGTGTGATGTTCGTTTAACTGATATTGGAATAAATTTTTCCAAAAATGATCAAGAAATAAAAGATGCTATTTCCAAGGACTTGGCTGCTAATGTGAAAGGTTTTGCTGATTTTTCAGGCGAAAGAATTGAGATTGACGGCGAGTCGGCAATGAGAGTCAGCTTTTTATTGACGGATCCGCTAGGAAATATTTTGCGTATAACGCAAGTGATGGTTACGCATAACAACAAAAGTTATTTGCTGGTTTGTGGCGCAGGGCAACCGCACTATGCAATTTATGAAAAAGACTTCAATGATTTTATAGAAAAAATTCATTGGAAAAAATAGGCTTCGCGCGCACTTGAAAACATTCCTCAAAAATCGCCTCCTTTTCTTGGGG
>DOKE01000026.1:14743-15576 GCA_003510895.1 Candidatus Moraniibacteriota bacterium | reverse complement strand
TTTTTGTTTTTCAGATTTTACCTATTTTTTTGAATAAGGTATAATGGTTTTATGTTGAATGCAATTAAAATAAAAAATAAAATTGATTCATTATTTGCTCCCAAGTCGGTTGCGATTGTTGGCGCGACTGAAAATGAAGGAAAGGTTGGCAATGTGATTGCCAGGAATGTTTTGGAATTGGGATATTCCGGAAAAGTTTTTCTGGTTAATCCCAAGCGCGAAAATCTTTTCGGCAGAAAATGCTACAAATCTTTGGAAGAAATTGAAGAACGCGTGGATGTGGCTATTATAGCTATTTCGGCTGATTTTGTGGTGGAAACTATTTCCAAGGCGGCAGCAAAAATAAAAAACTTTGTGGTTATATCGGCTGGGTTTTCAGAAATCGGAGAAGACGGAAAAAAACGTGAGCAACAGCTGGAAAAAATTGCCGCAGAAAACAAGTTGAATATTTTGGGTCCTAATTGTTTGGGATTTATTAATCCAAAAATACAACTCAACGCTTCTTTTGCCGGCGGCATTCCAGATTCTGGTTCTGTGGCGTTTGTGTCTCAATCAGGCGCATTGGCAGTGGCGATTATGGATATAGCCAAAAAAGAAAGCATTGAATTTTCCAGTATCGTTTCGGTCGGAAACAAAATGCAAATTGACGAAGCGGGTTTGATTGAATATTTTGGCGAGGATAAAAACACGAAAGTTATCGCTCTCTATTTGGAGGGAATCAAAAATGGAGAAAGTTTTTTGCAAGCGGCGCAAAATGTTTCACAGAAAAAACCGATAATAATTCTCAAAGCGGGAAAAACAGAAAAAGCGCAAAAGGCTATTTCTTCTCACAC
>DOKE01000026.1:9966-14622 GCA_003510895.1 Candidatus Moraniibacteriota bacterium | reverse complement strand
GCTTTCAAAAAAGCCGGAGTTATTCGGGCGGAAAATTTGGAAAACTTTTTTGATTTGATAAGATTGGCTTCCGAATATGAAAAAATGAAAAATGGCAAGGCTATTGTGATTACCAACGCCGGCGGACCAGGGGTTCTGACTACGGACGCGTTTAAGGATAAGAAAATATCTCTGGCGGAAATTGATCAAAAAACCAGAAATGAGTTGAGAACATTTTTGCCACAGGAAGGTTCGGTTGAGAATCCAATCGATCTTTTGGGCGATGCTCAAGATGACCGATATGAAAAAGCTTTGGAAGTTTGCAAAAAACAAGATGCGGAAATTATTATTTGCGTTCTAACTCCCCAGGATCAGACTCCGGTGGAAAAAATTGTTCAAAAAATAGTTGATTTCAGAAAAAAAACAAAAAAAATTGTAGTTACTATTTTTATCGGCGGGGATAAAATAGCGCAAGGTTTGGAAATTTTGAAACAAAATAATATTCCTAATTTTAATTTTCCGGAAGCAGCCATTGATTCATTGGACAAGTTTTTTTCTTGGATATCTGAAAAAAATAAAGAAGTTGGAAAAATAAGAATAAACAAAAGAAGAAAAGAAATTGTTGATGATATTATTCAAAAAGCTAAAATAGAAAATAAAAAAGCCTTGTCTTTTTTGAAAGCCAAAGAGGTTATGGAAATGTATGGAATAAACACGATTGGCGCTGTTCAATTGGGATTTGAACAAGAAATTAAAATTGGAATCAGCTTTCCGGTGGCAGTCAAAGTTGACAGCGACAGCGTTCTTCACAAGACTGACAAGCAAGGATTGATTTTGGGCGTCAAGAATCAAGAGGAATTGGAAAAGGCGGTTTCAATATTGAGGAAAAATTTTCCCGCGGCGGATGTGATTATTCAGGAAATGAAAAAAATTCAAACGGAATTAATTTTGGGAATTAAAAATGATTCCATATTTGGTCCGATAGTGGTGTGCGGATTGGGAGGAATTTATACGGAAGTTTTTAAAATAGCTGATTTTTTCATTTCGCCAATGAATGAAAAAGAAATTGAAAAAAAATTGCTTGAAGGCAAGTTGGCATTTTTATTTCAAGAAACACGCGGACAAAAACCCTATGACTTGAAGGGATTGACCAGGATTATAAAAGGAGTGATGGAATTTGGCGCGGAAGCCCAAGATTTGAAAGAATTTGATATCAACCCGCTGCTGATATATAATAGCGGAGAAAAATCCATTGCCATAGACGTAAAAATAATAATTTAGGATAAAGACTTGGATGGCAGGAATATTTCCGGAATCAAAATGGTTCCGGAAATTGTTTGTTAAAAAACATTCTTATGTTCAGATGGAAAATTTTTCCCAAAAGTGAATATAGCGCTGCGGATTGTGGAAACATTCATCCGGTTGTTTTCAATCTTCTTTCCAGAAGAGGATTGAAAAATAGCGAAGAGATGAATAATTTTATTTCTCCCAGTTATGAAAGGGATGTTTTTGATCCTTTTTTGTTTTCTGATATGAAAAAAGTCATTGAGAGAATAAAAAAATCTAAAGATGAAAAAGAAAAAATTTGTATTTTTGGAGACTATGACGCTGACGGGATCACGTCGGCGATTATCATAAAAGAAACATTGGAATTGCTGGGATTATTCGCGGATATTTATATTCCAGATAAAAAAACAGAGGGATATGGGATGAATATTGCGGCTATTGAAAAATTTGCAAAAGACGAGGTTAAATTGATTATCACGGTTGATTGTGGAATAACCAATGTGAAAGAAGTTGAAAGAGCCAATGAGTTGGGAATGGATGTTATTATCACCGATCATCATCACATTCCGGAAAATTTGCCGGAGGCTTATGCGATCATAAATCCCAAAATGAAGAATTCCAACTATCCGTTTTTAGAATTGGCTGGCGTGGGAGTGGCTTTCAAAGTGGCGCAAGCTATTTTTGAAAAACTTCTTCCCGGCAAAAAAGAACAAACCAAATGGATGTTGGATTTGGTCGCCATTGGAACGATCGCGGATTGTGTTCCTTTGGTTGGAGAAAACAGGCTTTTTGTCAAATACGGACTATTGGTTCTGTCAAAAACAAAAAGAATCGGATTGCGAGAACTTTTTAATGTGGGAAGAATGAAAATAGATGAGAACAATGTTCCCAGTGAAAGAAATGTTTCTTTTCATATTGCTCCCAGAATCAATGCGGCTGGCAGAATTAATCACGCAAATTTGGCGTACAATTTAATTGTGGAAAATAGCGTTGTGAAAGCCAGGGATTTTGCGTTGGAATTGGAAAGCCACAATTCAAGCAGACAGAAAATAACAGAAACGATTGTGAATGAAGTGAAGATATTAGCGGAAAATATGTTTAAAGACAAGAAATTTATTTTTGCTGTTGGTGAGAATTTTTCCATTGGAGTGGTTGGCTTGGTGGCTGGAAAAATCGCACAGCAATTTAACAAGCCGACGGCGGTTATTCAAAAAGGAGAAAAAGAAAGCAAAGGTTCTTTCCGCAGTATTCCGCAAATTGATATCATAGAAATTATCAGCAGATGCGGCGATCTTTTGCATAAATATGGAGGACATAGTCAAGCGGCAGGAATCACTATCGCCAATGAAAATCTGGAAGCTTTCTATGAAAAAATGAATTTGGAAATCGAAAAAGAACTCGTCGGAAAAGATATTTCTCCCGAGTTGGAAATTGAAGCGGAAATAAAATCGCAAGATATTGATTTTTCTTTGACGGATTTTTTGGAAAAAATAAAACCTTTTGGAGTGGGCAATCCGGAGCCGATTTTTTCAATGAATAATTTGACAGTGGAAGACATAAGAACCGTCGGCAGTGGAGAGAAGCATTTGAAATTGTCTCTGCGGTCGCAAGACAATGATCAAAAAATATTCGATACAATCGGTTTCTATATGACAGAATCTTTTGCTCACGTGAAAAGGGGGGATGTTGTTGATGTGGCTTTCAATTTGCAAAAAGATGAATGGAATGGCAACAAAAAAACTCAATTGTTGCTGGTGGACATAAAAAAACAATAAATTAATATTTTCCAATGCATTATCACACGGTGGACATTTTTATAGCTTTTGTCGAAGCTCACAAATATTGGGGTTACTTTATTTTATTTCTATCGATGATTATTGAGGGAGAATTGTTTTTGTTGGCAGCCGGAATACTTTCTCAATTGGGAGCTTTTAATATCGGGGATGTTTTTTTGATTTCTTTTTCCGGAGTTTTATTTAGCGATGTTTTGTGGTATTCGGCGGGAAGATTCTTGAAAGAGAAATATCCGAAACAAAAATTCATCAATTTCATTGTGCATCGCGTGAAAAAGACATTACCTTCCATTGAAAAAAATCCTTTCAAATTGGTTTTCATTTCTAAATTTCTCTATGGTTTCAATCATTCGACGATATTGGTTTTGGGTTTTTTGAAAACAAATTTTCGAGACTTTATCAAAACGCAAATCAAAGCATCGCTTCTTTGGGTGATTATTTTTTTGTCCCTGGGATATGTTTTTGGTTTCACGGCTTTGCGAATTTCTCGCGGGGTGAACAAATTTGTCTTGGCGTTAATAATAATTTTCTTGTTGTTCTTGATAGTCGAAAGGGCAATTGACCGTTTGATTGAAATAAAAATACGAAACGGAAAAAAGGGCTGTTGACAAAATGACCAAAAAGATATATAATTAGAGGAAGTAACTTAAAAATTCAGTTTTCAAACAAATTTTTTGAAAATATAACCGAGGGAGGAGAAAATGAGGAAAATATCAGCTTTTTTGGCAGTAACCGTGGTCGCGGGAATCGTTTTTAGTTGCACGCTGGCGTCTGCCTATGCTCAATCAGAAGTAAAAAGGGAAGGTAATGACTTGGTGGTATATGGACCACGAGCAGAACCGAAAATAGAGAAACGGATTCTAGAGGCTTTTGATTCGTCGGTGAAGTCAGATGAATTGGACGGGCAAACTGCTCTGATGCTTGTTAAAGGCATAATTCCGGAATACGTTCCGGAAAAAAACAGTTCAATGATATTAAAAAAAATTTATCACCGCGAGTTTCCTATGCGATTAGAGTATGAAAAAAGGGAATGGAAGTATGCCTTAAATAAGGAGGGGAAAATTTTTAAGGATGAGATTGCTGTTTCATCCAATGAAATTTTTCGTGATTTCACAGTTGATTTTTTTTGGCGTGGAGTCGTGTTGGTTGGTTTGGTGGTGGTGAGTTTTTTTAGTATCAACTCTAAGCGTTTAATCTTTTTTTATATGGTTGTTGTCGCTAGCATTTTGCTTACCAGTTTCATGCTTATGGTATATGATATTGACACTCCAGAAGCGAGAGGATTTTTCACTATTGGAATCACAATGGTTTGTGGATTGGCTGGATTTTTTATTGATAAAAATCTTATCACTGGATTTTTAGGTGGGTTATTTGGTGTGTTTGGCAATTTAATCATTCTAATAAATAAGGGCAATCTGGAATATGCCAATGTAGGAATTAACGATTATATTACTTTTCTTGCCTTGGCTTGTATTTTCTCGTTTGTTGTCAGTCGAGGCGTAAAAACCTTGATAAAAATATTTCAAAAAAGAAGAGCAGAAGCCTTCATCGCTTAGATAAGCTTCCAGCGAGGAGCGCAAAACTCAACAAAAAAACC
>DOKE01000026.1:9750-9894 GCA_003510895.1 Candidatus Moraniibacteriota bacterium | reverse complement strand
AAAAACCCGCATCCGGTAAATCTGGATCGCGGTTTTTTAATTTTTCAGCCAACTTACTATATTTTGATTTTTTTGCTATGATGGGGGTATATGCGTATTGCTTTGGTTCATGACTATTTGGTTCAATATGGCGGGGCGGAAAGA
>DOKE01000026.1:9380-9684 GCA_003510895.1 Candidatus Moraniibacteriota bacterium | reverse complement strand
TTCAATATGGCGGGGCGGAAAGAGTCCTGGAGTGTTTTTGCGAACTTTTTCCCTATGCCCCGATTTATACGATTGTTCACGACAAGGAGGCTATGCACGGAGTTTTTGAAGACAAAAGAATTTATACATCCTATCTTCAGAAGTGGCCTTTTGCTCAAAAAAAACATCGGCTTTTTCCTCCGTTGATGCCGATTGCTATCGAACAATTTAATTTTTCAGACTATGACATCGTTCTTTCCGACTCTTCCAGTTACGCCAAAGGAATTATCACCGGACCAAACACTTTGCATATTTGCTATATGCA
>DOKE01000026.1:6644-9316 GCA_003510895.1 Candidatus Moraniibacteriota bacterium | reverse complement strand
TTGCATATTTGCTATATGCACACGCCGATGCGTTATGCCTGGGATGATTGTCAGAAATATACTCAAGATTTCAACTTTCCGGATTTTATCAAAAAAATAATTCCTTTCGCTATGAATTATATTCGGATTTGGGACAGAGTCAGCGCCGACAGACCGGACAAGATTATCGCCAATTCCAATTTTGTCGCCAAAAGAATAAAAAAATATTATAAAAAAGATTCTTTGGTTATTCATCCGCCGGTTTCAGTGAAAAATTTTTATATAAATAAAAATCCCCAGGATTATTATTTGATGGTGGGAAGATTGATTGCCTATAAGCGTCATGACATCACCATTGAAGCTTTCAACAAGTTAGGCTTGCCGTTGAAAATAATCGGCCGGGGTCCGGAAATGAAAAAGCTCAAAAAAATAGCGGGACCGAATATTGAATTTTTGGGCAGAGTGCCGGACAGCGAATTGCCTAAATATTATTCCGAATGCAAGGCTTTCGTTTTTCCTCAAGAAGAAGATTTTGGAATTGTTGCCATTGAGGCGATGGCTTCCGGAAAACCGTTGATCGCTTTTCGGGGAGGAGATATTCCTGAGCATATGGAGGATGAAAAAAGCGGAGTATTTTTCAACAAGCAAACCGCAGAATCAATGATTGGTGCGGTTGAAAAATTTCAAAAAGGGAGTTATAATGCGGATTACATAAGATCGCAGGCGCTTAAATTTGATCGGGAGACATTTAAGAAAAAAATCAAGGAATATATTGAAAATGCTTTGCGCAAACATAATGAAAAAATTTCTAAGCCCTAACTTTTAATCAAGTCCTATGGAACTAAGAGCAATTATTGAAATATTTAAAAAACACAAAAATATTTTTTGGAGAACTTTGCTGGTTTTTGTTTTTTTGGGTTTCATCTCGTTTTATTTTCAACCGAAAACATACACTTCAACTTTGATGCTTAATGTGACGAGAAGCGGATTGCAAGAAACTTCCGACTATCAATATGATGATTTCTATCGGCTTCAAGCGGATGAAAGATTTGCCGACACAGTGGCGCGCTGGATTGATTCTCCGATAATTTATCAAAATATTTATGAAGATGCCAAAATTGAATTCAGAAAACCTATCAAAGCGACGCGGCTTTCTTCTCAAGTGATTGAAGTTACATTTAAAACGAAAAATAGGGAAGATGGAATTGCGCTGTCTTCCTCTGCGGAAAAAATATTAAACCGGCAAATAGAAGAGCTTAACAAATTTCAAAAAAATAAAAATTGGTTTATGTTGGTTGCGAGCGAACCGGTGATAGCGGAAGGGGGAATAAGTCTGCCGGTTTCTTTGCTGGGGTCATTTGCGATCGGTTTGTTCTTTTCTTTCTGGAGTGTTATGATAAAAAACTATTTGGGGAATGAAAAAAGATAGGCTTTTGACGGGGTTTTAGAAAACCAAAGGGAGTAACCAATAGCTGATGAAAGATATGAAAAAAAGAAAGATAAAGAAAATAGGCATAGATATCCGGTGTTTGATTGAAGGGAATAAAACTGGAGTTGAAGAATATACCATAAATATTCTCACCAATCTTTTTGAAATAGACAGCAGAAATAAATATATTTTGTTTCTCAATTCTTTTCGCAGTCCGAAAATAAATTTGGATTTTATTTCCAAATATAAAAATGTTTCCGTGAAAAAATTCGGTTTTCCAAATAAGATTTTGAATCTTTTATTTTGGTATTTCGGCTGGCCGAATGTGGACAAGATGTTGGGCGGAATCGACATTTTTTTTATGCCTAACATAAGTTTTGTCGGTATTTCCAAAAAATCAAAATTAGTTTTGACGATGCACGATCTTTCTTTTGAACATATGCCGGAGATGTTTTCACTGAAAAGAAGATTATGGCACACTTTCATAAATCCGCGTCGTCTGTGCAAAAGAGCCGATGCAATCATTGCTGTTTCCGAATCCACCAAAAATGATATTGTTTCCGTCTACAACATTGCTCCGGAAAAAGTGAAAATGATTCATAGTGGAGTTTCTGATAACTTTATGATATTGGACAGGAACGACCAAAAATTAGTGGAAATAAAAAATAAATATAAATTGCCTTTCAAGTTTATATTTTTCCTGGGAACAATAGAACCGAGAAAAAACATTATTTCATTAGTCCGCGCTTTTGACAAGTTGAAAGATTTGAATTTGTCCGGTTTGGAAAAAATGAAATTGGTTATTGCCGGAAGAAGGGGATGGAAGTTTGAAAAAACAATAACCGCAATGAAAAATTCCAAATATACCGATGATATAATTTTTATCAACGGTCTTCCGGACGCTGACAAAAATTATGTCTATAATCTGGCATCGGTTTTTGTTTATCCTTCTTTCTTGGAAGGTTTTGGATTCCCTGTTTTGGAAGCGATGAAATCCGGCGTTCCGGTTATTTCTTCCAACACTTCATCCATTCCGGAAGTTGTCGGGAGCGAGGGCATTTTGATTGATCCAGGAAAGCCGGATGAAATATTCTTGGCTTTGAAAAATATTTTGACAGATAGAAACTTGGGAGAATATTTCAAAGAAAGAGCCTGGCGCCGAACCTTCAGATTCAACTGGAAAAACACCGCCAAAGAATTCTTGAGCCATATTGAAGAGCTATAACACTTCTTCTCACAGCCTTTCCAAATGGCTATCACGGGG
>DOKE01000026.1:4058-6572 GCA_003510895.1 Candidatus Moraniibacteriota bacterium | reverse complement strand
ATCACGGTGTGATAGCCATTTGTTTTGGCTTGAAAGGGGGATTTTGCAAATTTAGATTTCTTTGAATTTGATTAAAGGGGTTGGCGGAGGTAAGATAAAAATACATAAAATATGTTTAATTTTTGTAATTCAATAAAATTTAAATAATAAATAAATTACCCAGACCGAGCAATGAAACAAGGTCTGATGCAACACTTATTTGTATAAAAAATATGCCAAGATATAAAATTGTTATGAATAGAATTAAGCTTATGGACGTAAGGTTCGATCATTATGCGGATGAAGCACTTTCATTTTTCAGTAAACTGGAAGAGCTTGCTGGAAGTCCTCCATCAACATCACTGACAGCCACGCAAGAATCGATTGAATGGCAAAATAAACGCTGGAAAAAATTTATTGAGGCTGTTGAAAATTGCAGACATAAAATTCAAGCAATTAATTATAGCATTTCACTTATTGAATCAGAAATAAAAAATCCGCCCATACCGCAATTTAAATTACCAATGGATCTTGAAGAAAAAGAATTTTTTGACGATGTTGTTTTGTTTGAATTCGAGTCTTTTCTTTTTCAAATTCTGTCTTCGCTTGATGTGTTTGTGCATCTGTTGAAATTATTTTACCCGACTCTTGATTTGAAAGACGAATATATAATTGGTTTCAAGGGCAAAAAGGGAGTTGCTGGCAAAGGAACAATAGATGTCTTGCGAGCCGTGAGCGAGGTTGATTTGGCTAATTATGTAGATGATGAGGTAAAAAAATGGATTCAAGTGGCTTATGATTTAAGAAATAAAATAGTCCATCATTCAAAAGTTAAAAATTTACAAATGTTTCTAATTGATAAAAATGGACTCAACGCTCCAAAATTTTCTGATAGCGGAAATGACTTAATGGAATACTGTATAGAAACTTATGAAAATCTAAAAAAATTTATAAATATCATCGAGAAAAATTTTCTTCTTGCTAAGGCAGAAAGTTTCTATAAAATGAAATAATTTTATGAATAACTAAAAAATTAATTTACATACAATTATGAAAACACAAGACGAATATTATTATGACGCTTTGGAGCTTCTAGATTGCGGCAAGGCGGGAACGAAAAAGGCCATTAAGCTTTTGGAGGATGCTTTGGAAATGGATGAAGATTACGTCCAGACATATATCGGCTTTGTTTCTGTCTATGGAAATTTGGGAAAAAAGAAAGAATATGAAAAAATGGTTAAGTTGGCGTATGAAAAAACACTAAAGAAATTTCCGAAATGGCCGAAGATTATGGAATGGGGTTGGATGGAAAATCGTTCCTATTTAAGAGCTATTCAATATATGGCTGAATGGTATTGGGACAATGGAGAAAATGACAAGGCAATCGAATTGTTTCGACTGCTGCTGAAATTGAACCCTAATGACAATCAGGGAGTGAGATATGAAATCGCCGCGCTGTATGCCGGATTGAATGGCGAAGATGTTAATCGAATGACAGATGAGGGCAATCAGAAACAGGATTGGAGCGAGCAAGAAAATCTTGTCAGAGAGCAAAATAAAAAGCATAAATTTTGGAGAGCCCCTGGATATTAATAAGGTTGTGTAGAAAAAACATTGTGAATAAGTATTAATAAAAAAATCCCACATAATCTGACGACCGTTAATTCGTGATTAGATAGAAAAGGAAATGGATCGGGTATTTTTTTGAGAAATAAGAATTGAAGTAGGATTATGGAGGTTTTCAGAGAACCGTCCTTGGGAATTTCTCCATGTCTATTATAGCGAAGTAGCTTTTGGACTGTGCTATAATAGTGATATTAAATTTATTTTATATAAAAATGAGCGAAACTGGATTTGGTGGTATGGAATCATTAAGTGGGGAAAAAGAAATTGCAGAAAGACATATTTTTGAAGGAACTTCTAATTCAGTAGAAGTAGAAGAAGATCTATTGGAAATTAGGGAAGAAAAATTTGGCAAACAATTGGCAAACTTGGAAAGGAAAAATTCGGAACTCGGATTAGCACCACTTAGTGAAGAAACAAAGCGTATGATACGCGAAAACACGATTGGCGGTGATGAGAGTAATGAAAAAAAATCCTCAGAGAATATATCTCGCGAAAGAGAGCTAAAACGTGAGCTAAAAGAAAACGACCTTATTATTCCCGAGGGAAAGGATATTGAAAAAGCAGAAGAGTTGCTGAAGAAAAATGGAGTTCCATGCATGACTGAAAGATATGTAAAGGGAGTTGATGTTGGTGAATCCGGCAGAGTTCCGGGGGAATTTGTTTTGGTTATTAATGATCCCCAAAATCCTAAAAAACCTGCACCGTTTGATTTCGTGAAAAAAGTTTTTCAATTTCTTCAGGAAAATGAAATTGTGGTTCGCTATGCGAAGAATCCAGAAAAAGCAGGGGCAGAAATGGAAAACGAAAACCAGGAATAATTTAATTTTGTGCTTTATTTTGGATTTACTTTAATATAACACTTGCGCCCTGTAATCTGACATCAATCCTGTCCCAATTTTCCAAAATATT
>DOKE01000026.1:3431-4001 GCA_003510895.1 Candidatus Moraniibacteriota bacterium | reverse complement strand
AATCCTGTCCCAATTTTCCAAAAATATCGTTCCTAGTTATATGCCTACCAGTGGTCAGGTATATAACACAATAATCAATCAACACATTATCAATTTTATAATTGTGAGTTCGTGCCGCCAGTCCCACCTCTGCACACTATCTGACGACCGTCAGTTCGTGACATAAAATCAGAATCCCACATAATCTGACGGTCGTTAGATTATGTGCAGTGATAAAAACAAAATATGTATAAATTTGGTCAGACGCAAAAGAGAATAATGGTCGCGCTTTTGGGCGGAGTCGCTTTGGGTCTGTCTTCTTCTCCCCGACAATTCTTCAAAACATTTAGGGTTTTAAAAAAAGATTGGAATAAAATAAAACAGTCTAGTTTCGACCGCTCCGTCAGAAGACTCGTGAAAGAAAAATTATTGATAGAGAAAAAGTTACCGGACGGATCCTTGAAGCTGGTTCTTACTAAAGAAGGGGAACGGCAAGCAAGGAGATTAAGCTTGTTGGGAAAATCAATAAATTTCAAGAAACCAAAAAGATGGGATGGAAAATGGAGGCTTGTTATTTTTGATATTCCGGAA
>DOKE01000026.1:3236-3372 GCA_003510895.1 Candidatus Moraniibacteriota bacterium | reverse complement strand
TTTTTGATATTCCGGAAAAAGATAGAATTTTTCGCGGTATTTTGAGAGAACATTTGTACGAACTCAAATTTTTCAGACTTCAAAACAGTGTTTTTGTTTCTCCACATCCTTTCGAAAAGATGATTTTGGAATTAAC
>DOKE01000026.1:2945-3091 GCA_003510895.1 Candidatus Moraniibacteriota bacterium | reverse complement strand
GAAGATAAACTCAAAAAACATTTCTTCAAAAACAGAACATAATCTGATGGTCGTCAGTTGGTGATTAGAATAGAAATGGTAACTGAATTTAAGAGGATAAAACGAAAAAAAGTGATTTGGATAGTTTGATGTATTGTTTTTTAATG
>DOKE01000026.1:2664-2851 GCA_003510895.1 Candidatus Moraniibacteriota bacterium | reverse complement strand
TGTGATAGCCATTTGTTTTGGCTCAGGATGGCTGCTTTTTTAAAGGGGTGAAAAATGGTAGAATGGGGATGTGGTTCAATCTGAATGAAAAAATGGCACGCATAGGAATTGACGCTCGCTTTTTTGGTTCAGCCGGAAAAGGACTGGGGCGTTACACTCAAAAATTAATAGAAAATTTGGAAAAAAT
>DOKE01000026.1:2395-2607 GCA_003510895.1 Candidatus Moraniibacteriota bacterium | reverse complement strand
TTAATAGAAAATTTGGAAAAAATCGACCGAGAAAACGATTATTTTGTTTTTCTTCGAAAAGAAAATTTTGAGGAATATGTTTCCAAAGCGGATAACTTTAAAAAAATATTGGCAGATTATAGGTGGTATGGTTTTGGAGAGCAATTTTTGTTGCCGCTTGTTTTTTTGAAACACAAATTGGACTTGGTTCATTTTCCGCATTTCAATGTGCC
>DOKE01000026.1:1970-2335 GCA_003510895.1 Candidatus Moraniibacteriota bacterium | reverse complement strand
CCGCATTTCAATGTGCCGATTTTCTACAGAAAACCAATTGTTGTTACGATTCACGATTTGATTTTGCTTCACTTTCCAACTTTGAAAGGAACGACCCTGAGCCCATTGTTGTATTGGATTAAATTTTTGATGTACAAAATTGTTATAAACTCCGCCATAAAAAGAGCGAAAAAAGTTATTGCTGTTTCTGAATTTACCAAAAACGACATTTTGAAAAATTATAAAATTCCGGCGGAAAAAATAGAAGTTTCCTATGAGGCTTGTGAAAATTTTTGCTCAATTTCTCAAAAGTCAGAGACGGAAGTTTTGAAAGAATGTGGTATAATAAAGCCATACATTTTATATGTCGGCAATGCTTATCCTCA
>DOKE01000026.1:1404-1818 GCA_003510895.1 Candidatus Moraniibacteriota bacterium | reverse complement strand
TGGGGAAAGAAGATTATTTTTATTTGCAAATTAAAAATTTTGTTCAAAAAGAAGCCATTGATGGAATTATTTTTCCCGGTTTTGTTCCTGATAGGGATTTGGATATGGTCTATAAAAATTCGAAAGCCTATGTCTTTCCTTCGCTGTATGAAGGTTTTGGCTTGCCCCCATTGGAAGCTATGGCCAAAGGCGTTCCGGTTGTTTCTTCCGATCATAAATGTATGAAAGAAGTTTTGGGCGATGGAGCTGTGTTTTGCCAAGCGCAAGATGTTCATTCTCTTGCCAGAGGAATTTCCACGGTTTTATTCAATGAGCAGATAAGAAAAAATTTGATCGAAAAAGGTTATGCGAAAAGCGGGAGTTATAGTTGGGAAAAAATGGCGGTTATCACAAAAAAAATATATCAAAAAATAA
>DOKE01000026.1:557-1332 GCA_003510895.1 Candidatus Moraniibacteriota bacterium | reverse complement strand
AAATAAATATAAAAATATAATTTGATTCAGCGTGTCGAAAAATAAAATCATTCCGCAGATGTTCGACATTAGGCCGGTTAAAAAAACCGGTGATTTAGATTGGGATAAAATAAATGGAATCAATAATAATTATGTCAGACTGGATGACAAGCAGGCGGATGAAAAAGAAATAAAACAAAAGCAAGAAGATGAAGCCAGGAAAAAAGAATTGGATGAAAGAATGAAAAAATCGGAAATGGAAATTTTGGAAAAAAGAAGAATGCAAGAGGAAGAAGAAAGATTGGAAAAAGAAAAACAGGCGAGAGAGTTGAGGGAGAAAATTTTGAAAAGAAATCAGGAACAAAAAGAGCGGGAATTAAAAATAGAACTTTCGAAAGAAAAAATTCCTTTGACTGTCTTTAAAAAAATCAGATTTTCTTTTGGATTGGCGGCGGCGCTGATTGCTTTGGGTATAGGCGGAATTTCTTATGTTTACAAGGGACTAGGGATTCAAGGAAAAGTTTTGGGAACCGGACAGGAAGGATATGAGAATCTTGTTTCGGCCGTGGGAGATATTTCCAGAGAAGATCTCGATAGTTCGGCTCAAAAATTTGCGCTGGCGCATAAATATTTTTCCGAGGCTTCTTTGGAAATGGATAAAATGGGAACTATTGTTAACAAGGGAACGCGCTTTATTCCGTATGTTTCCAAGATTTCTTCAGGAAAAAATATGATCGAAGCGGCAAAATATTTTTCTTTGGCGGGGGAAGCGATGAATGAATCCATAAAAGAATTT
>DOKE01000026.1:191-504 GCA_003510895.1 Candidatus Moraniibacteriota bacterium | reverse complement strand
TGAATGAATCCATAAAAGAATTTATAAACTTGAAAAATTCCGTGACCAGCGGCGGCAGCATTTCTTTGCTGGGGTTGTTTGAAAATACCAAGGTGAATGTTGAAATTTCTGAAAAAAATTTGAAACTTGTCCAGGAGCATATTTCCAAGGTCAAAGTGGATGATTTGCCGGAAGAAATGAAAGAAAAATTTATACAACTTAAAAAAAGTATGCCGGAAGTCATAGGAGTTTTGGAAGCTTTTTCGGAAAACAGCCATATATTCACGGATATTCTGGGAGGAAATGGACCGAGAAAATATTTATTTTTGTTTCA
>DOKE01000026.1:0-134 GCA_003510895.1 Candidatus Moraniibacteriota bacterium | reverse complement strand
AGAAAATATTTATTTTTGTTTCAGAATAATAATGAGATGAGAGCGACAGGCGGATTCATTGGCACGTACGGACTTTTGGATATATCCAATGGGCACGTCAGAGATTTTTTTATTGATGGAATTTTCAATCCTGA
>DOKE01000021.1:4891-5178 GCA_003510895.1 Candidatus Moraniibacteriota bacterium | reverse complement strand
ATCCTCGGATTTTTTTCCGCGAAGAGTTTTCATTGATTGTTCTCCCATCGCCCACTTGATAGCGTCGGAAACATTGGATTTCCCGCTTCCATTTGGTCCAACAATTGCCGTTATCCCAAATTTTTTCTCGCCATCAAAATTCCCCGCTGAAACAAATTCCAGCGTGGTTTTATTAGCAAAAGATTTAAATCCCGATATTTCTACTTTTTTTAGATACATAAAAACTATTTCATTATATGTTCCGCCATTTCCACAAATCTGTTGGAATATCCCCATTCATTGTCATA
>DOKE01000021.1:4444-4735 GCA_003510895.1 Candidatus Moraniibacteriota bacterium | reverse complement strand
ATAATCCATAGAAACCAACTCTTCATCAGTAGCTTCCAAAATTCCTTTCATCCCGCCGCGAGCCGCTTCTCGGAAAGCCTCGTTGATTTCATCAACATTTTTCGAATTTTTCACCGCGCAAACAAAATCAGTGATTGAAACAACCGGTGTCGGAACGCGCAAAGAAATTCCATCTATTTTTCCTTGCAAATGTTTGATAACTTTTCCGACGGTTTTAGCCGCTCCAGTGCTGGTGGGAATAATGTTAAGCGCCGCCGCTCTTGCTCTTCGCAAATCATCATGCGGAAGATC
>DOKE01000021.1:3923-4294 GCA_003510895.1 Candidatus Moraniibacteriota bacterium | reverse complement strand
TCCAAAACTTTAATCATCGGAGCCAAACAATTAGTCGTGCAAGAACCATTGGAAATTATTGTTTCTCCTTGATATTCCTGCGCATTAACTCCCAAAAGATACACTGGTGTGTCATCTTTCGGAGGAGCCGACAAAATAACTTTTTTTGCCCCGGCATCAATATGCGCTTGCGCTTTTTCTTTAGTCAAAAATATTCCGGTGCATTCCAAAACAACATCCACCTCCAACTCTCCCCAAGGAAGACTGGCGGGATCTTTTTCAGAAAAATATTTAATTCTCGTTCCATCAACAATGATTTCGCTATTTTCTTTGTCCGCTAAAACTTCTTTGGCATATCTTCCGTAGGAAGAATCATATTTCAAAAGATGCGC
>DOKE01000021.1:3406-3837 GCA_003510895.1 Candidatus Moraniibacteriota bacterium | reverse complement strand
TCAATGTCAGTCAAATCATTAATAGCAACCACGGACAAATCGTCTTTTTCAAACGCAATTTTAAATGATGGTCTTCCAATTCGTCCAAAACCATTGATAGCAATTTTTATCATACTGTTTACATTTTATTAAATTATACAATATACATTATATCAGACATTGATTACTCCCCTTCAATTTCCACCAATTTCCAGCTTTCCCCATTCACCTTCTTGATATCAAACTTCGTTTCTTTCAAAATCGTATTTTTCGCTATTCCTTCGATCCCAAACATCAAATTATCAATCGAAATATCCTCGATGTGCTCCTCGTGCCCGTCGTGCGCCAAAGCGATTTGACCAATTTCAACCCCGACTTTCGAAATCTTGGAAAGTTTTTTTTCTTCAACTATTTTCAAAACCTCATCTACTATTTCTTTGGCTAATAAAAAA
>DOKE01000021.1:3026-3344 GCA_003510895.1 Candidatus Moraniibacteriota bacterium | reverse complement strand
TTGGCTAATAAAAAATCATGCATAAAAAAAATTTAAAATTTTACATTTTTAGTGAACTGCGCAACTGATACACGGATCATAGGCTCGGATAAAAGCTCTCATTTTTTTCTCTCTCTTTTTTTCATCATCGTTAATTATTCCCGGAATAAATGCTGATATATCATCTTCCAGGTGCGCCAAAAACTGAGCGGTTGGACTAATAATGTTCACATTCTTAATATATCCTTTCGCGTCGATATCGACGTAATAATACAACGTTCCGCGCGGCGCTTCAACTGCAGCTGCTGCACTACCTTCGCACACCATGTATTCTCCTGT
>DOKE01000021.1:0-2986 GCA_003510895.1 Candidatus Moraniibacteriota bacterium | reverse complement strand
GCCGCCGAGCCTTCTTTCACCTCATACGGTTTAGTGATGGCATTTTGTAAATTCATATGCGCCAAATTTTTCAAAATCTTTATTGATTCTTCCGCGCAATGAATAACCTCCGTCATTTGATAAAGTATGTTATGAAACGGATTAAAATCCGGCAATTTAAATCCCAAACTTTCAAAATATTCCGTCGCTTTCGGACTGAGTTTTATGTGTTGATTATTTACTCTAGCAATCGCTCCCACCATATAGCTGGTTTTTTTATCAGTGTGAACTCTTTTGACTATTTCCCTTGGTCTATGCAATTCGTGAAAATTTTTCTCAAAATCGGAAACTGAAATATGCAATCCTCGATTAGAAACCAGATCACCGTCATAAATCGCATACTCGCCTTTCTTTTGCAAACTCAAATATTCAGTTTTTCTGGCAAATTCAGGCAATTTTATTTTTTTGAAAAATTGCGCCAAATTCCAAATGTCCGCCATAACATCTTGCCCTTGTTTTATGAGGGTTCTTATTTCTTCCGGCGTTGGAACTTTTTTGAATCCTCCCACTTCGTTGGTGAGCGGATGCACCACGCGACCACCGATAATTTTCACCAATGCCATTCCATAATCGCGAATTTTCAAAGCCATTTTTGCTTCTTCCGGATATTTTTCAACCAATTTCAAGTCATTTTCAATATCCAAAAAATCCGCCAGCGAAAGAAAAAATAAATGCAAAGCGTGTGAATGAATAAACTGGGCGTGTTCCATAACTTTGCGAAGCAAGATTGTTTCTTCGGAAACCTTGACGCCAAAAGCATTTTCAATCGATTTGATTGATGTGAGATTATGCACCACCGGACAAATTCCACAAATTCTTTGCGCCACCACCGGCATATCCTTATAGTGTCTTCCCACTAAAATTCCTTCAATCAAACGAATTCCTTCCTGCACTTCAAAGCGAGCATCCTTAACTTCACCTTTAAGAACGCTGGCCATAAAACCAGTGTGCCCTTCTATTTTTGCAATATGATTTATTTTCAACAGCATAATCGATATATAAATTCAAAATTACTTGTCGCGAGCTTCTATGTCGTCCCGCAGTCCATATATTTCCGTCGCGTTTTCAAATTCTTCATCAGTCATAAAATTTTTAAGCGCCATTCGCATTGCTTTGACATTTCCAGTCGGACGAAGCCCTCTGCAACCTTGGCAACTCATTCTAGCAGTCGGACAAACCGCATCGCATCCTCCTTGTATCATTGGACCAAAGCACGGTTTTTTTTCTATAAGCAAACAAATGTTACCTTTTTTTCTGCATTCAACGCAAACCGGTTGATCGGGAATTTGCGGAATCTCGCCATTAATCAGCATTGGAAAATAATGCAAAAATTCTTCCGCTGTGATTGGACAACCGGGAAAAGTAAAATCCACTTTCACAAAATTATCCACTTCCCTGACTTCTTTGTTGTCGATTCCTTGAACATATTTATAGACGTGTTTGATTGTGTTCAGTCCTTCTTGATAATTTTTTATTTCCGGAACTCCTCCCATCGCGGCGCAATTCCCCAACACCACCAAGAGTTTGCTTCTTTTTCTGGCTTCCAAAAGAGTTTTTTCATTTTCATTTGTCATAGGATTACCTTCCACAATCACCACATCCAATTCCGTTCCCGGATCTTCCTCGTCTTCAACCAACCTGAAATCAACCAATTCAACTTGATTGGTCAACTCTAAAAATTTTTCCCCTAAATCCAAAAGGGCAAACTGACAACCTTCGCAAGAAGTCAAACTGATAATTGAAACCTTGGGCTTCTTTTTTTCCACCGGATTTTTTATTTTTATTGGTATTTTTATTGGTATTCCTGTTTTCATAAGCATAGATGAATTTTATCATACTTTTTATTTTTTATAAAATATACCCATTGGAAATTATTGATGCTACAATTAAATTATGCAAACTTTCTCATTTACCCATAAAACAAAATCAGCAATACTTGCCTTGGGCGCAGAATCGGCCGGTAATTTTTCTGTTTATGTTGATGGTCAAATCCATTTTTCGGACGATTTTGGCGATTTATTATTGCCGGAAAATTTTGCGCGCTATCAAAAAGAGCTTGCCAATTTTTTGCGAGAGAAAAAAATAAAGCCGGATATTATTTTAACCGATTTACATCCTGATTATCAAACAACTGAATTGGGTAAAATTTTGGCAAAAAAATACAAAGCGAAACATATTCAAGTTCAGCACCACATCGCCCACATTTTTTCCCAAATATTAAACTTTACAACAATTCTAAATTCAAAATTAGAAATTAGAAATTATTTTTATGGCATCGCTCTTGATGGAACCGGTTATGGGACGGATGGAAAAATTTGGGGCGGAGAGTGTTTTAAATTTCTAATGACGAATGACGAATTTCGAATTAATAGAATTGGGCATCTGGAAAATCAAATAATGATCGGGGGTGAATTGGCAGTCAAAGAACCAACTAGAATGATTATCAGCATTTTATCAAAATTTCTTTCAAAAAATAAGATTTACAATTTAATTAAAAACCACTCACGAAACCACGGTCGTGAGCTCGTGAGTAATTTTGGAAAAATATATTCAAAGACTGAATTTGAAATTTTATACAATCAACTCAATCAAAATTTTAATTGCGTCGAAACTTCCAGTACAGGAAGAATTTTGGATGCAGTTTCATTACTCTTGGGTTTTTGCGGTAATGAAAGAAAATACAAACATGAAGCGATAACTCTGCTAGAAGCCAACTCTACAAAACCATACAAGCACCCTCTCCCCCTCATTGACCGCGTGTCGCATATAGCTTTAGCGGTGGCGCAGGGGGAGATGTCCGAAGGACAGAGGGGGGGCTATAAATTAAACACGACTTATCATTAAAGATTTCTACCAGAAAATTTACGAGATATTTTAAGGTGGGCGTATCTGGACTTGAACCAGAGACCCCTCGCATGTCATGCGAGTGCTCTAACCAGCTGAGCTA
>DOKE01000045.1:4961-15350 GCA_003510895.1 Candidatus Moraniibacteriota bacterium | reverse complement strand
CTCAAAGAGTCGTTTTGACATTACACCCCCATTGGTGAATATGTTCAGAACTTTGGAATGGATAAAAATTAAAAAAGCCTTAAATATCCGAGAGTTAAATTGGATACAAAATACAAAGGGCAGATATCATATCTGCCCTGTAAAAAATTAGAATCAAATGCGTTTTACTAAAACATTCGATAATTGCTGAAGTTTTACAGTAATACCATATTTTTTAGAAAACTTTTTAGTCATTATTTTAATGACTGACCTCATTGCGGATTGAGAATCACCTCCTTCTTTAATCTTATTGATATAAACTTCGTTTTTTACCACACCTCCCTTAGTATCTAGGATTTTGAATTTGCCTGTTACTTTATATTGTTTCATCCCACCTCCTGTTAAATATAGGTTTCTGTTATTCCAAATATTTTTTCCATACTCGTGCTTATCTCTCCACTTAGAATAGTTCTGTTAGGATGATTCTTCCAGGCCTGGATCGTACCTGCCTCTTGTTTTCTTGCCTCCTCAATACTTTCAATTCTATGAGGATTGGTAGAAACAAATTTTTCATATAAGGCTGGGTTCGAAACAGACAGGCTCACAAGATGAATAATTTGATCATATCTGGATAAGGTTTCTTTCTCGTTGACACCAAACTCGCGAGCCAATTCCGTTAAGCCATCCTTAAGATATGCCGAGGGATCGAGCATCCCCCTATCACAAATAATAAGCTTCACTTTATTTCTCCTTGCCTCATTTTTTGCTTTTTCCTCCAATTCGTATTGTTTTTTCAGTATTCCCCTTTGCAGGGAATAGTGCCACTCAAGAGACCATGTGTCTGGTCTTTTAAATTCTTTCTCAAACAAAATACAGGCAACCTCGGGAATGATTATAATCTTATCCTCGTACTTGATCTTTAAATTGTTAATGATCGTTGTTTTTCCACCCAATGTTCCACCGGTTAATACAATTATATTCATTTTGAACCTCCTATTTTTCAATTAAAATTTTCATCAATAGTGTTCTAAAATTATCAAATAGTTGTAATTTTTCTATCTCCTGTATATCGAAAAAACCAATACCCTTTGACTCATCCTTGTTATATTTCAACTTACGACTCCTCCTGATTTTGCATTTGTAGATAAGATCGTTATGATAATGATCACCGACTAATTCGCATAAAAATGCATAGGGCAAGTGTAATGATGATACATTTTGTTTTTGATTGGAGAGAGAGTTATCTCTATTGCTGATAATTTCAATCTCAAGCCCTGTCTCTTCCATTACTTCTCTTAATAATGTTTCGTCTGGGTTTTCATTTTCCTCAATATGTCCTCCGGGATAAAGCCAAACGTTCAATTTTTTATGGTAGATTAGCAATACCTTGTTGTTATCGATTATTAGAGCGGATGCAGTAAAATGTTTTTTCTTATTATCCATACAAATTTAAAATTTATTTATTATGTCAATCATATAGTCAAGATCTTTTTTGGTTAAGCCTGGGTGAGTTGGTATTGTCGTTATGCTGCGTGAAAGTTCTTCTGAATTGGTACATTTTCTTGAATATTTTTTAAATAAAGGATACTCGTAAAGCACCTTATAATCATATCTTCTTATATCAGAAGGTATGCCGTTTCTATCAAGATAATCAATGAATTTATTGCAATTATCATTCTTAACTTCTAGTAAAAGCGTATAATAATTTGGAAAACCTTTTTTGATAATTTTAAACTCATTTATTTTTTCATTCTTAATTTTATCAAGAATATATTTGGCATTTTTTGTTCTTTTTTTAATTTGATTGGTTATGAAATTTATTCTATTACTTCCCAAAGCAGCCTGCATTGATCCTAGCTTAAAATTTAGACCAAAATCCACACCATTCATATTTCCAAATTTGATATAGCTTTGCATTATTTCATAATGACGTCGATTATTTGTCAGGCAAAACCCCCCTTCGCCTGTCGGCAAAATTTTTCTATCATGAGTGCTAAAACAAGAAATGTCGCCAAAATGGGATAGGTATTTATCGTCCAACTTTGTCCCATGTGCTTGAGCTAAATCAAGAATGAGCGGGAGCTTATGTTTTCTCAAGATTTTTTTTAACCCTACTGCATCTGTTGGGTATCCCCACATGGGAACTTCCATAACAGCTTTGGTCTTGGAAGAAATAACCATGCTTAAATCCCCAAAATCTAAACCAAAATTATCCTGATGAGTGTCACAAAAAATTGGTTTCGCACCAAGTTCTATAATTGACACAATGGACATAGAAGGACACGTGGATGAAACAATCACTTCATCTCCAGGCTTTACGCCTAACGCATACAGGGCGACTTGAATTGCAGAAGTGCCTGATGAAACAGCAACTGTATATCTTGATTTAAAGAAAGAAGCAAGCTTATTTTCATATTCGGAAACAGCTTCACTGGTGCCAGATAGCTTTTTAGATTTAATAATTTTATTTACAATTTTTATATCGCCTTTAGCATAAAAGGCAAATTTATCTGATATTTTCATAAATAATATTTTTTAGTATTTTTTAATAATTTTCCCCCCAATAACAGCTTACTAGCTTGCCGTGACAATTTACGGTAAACACTTGTTTTTGATCAGTGCATTTTTTAGCTTTGCAATATTTGCAAAATCCGACTAGTATAATATTCTTATTGCGTAGATGCTTACTCTTAAAATCTCTTATTTTAGCCTGATAATCATTCACAATCTTATCATTAAATCTAAGTTTTTCATAATAAATTGAACCAACAACAATTTCACAATTAAATTGCTCGCAAAAATTGATTGTTTCTTCGATATGATTAATATTATGTTGATGTAAAGCAATGTGAATAGACAGATTCTTTTTGTTTTTCACTAAAAGCCTAATGAAATTCAATGCATCTTTTAATGCCCCTTGCCTCCC
This sequence comes from Candidatus Moraniibacteriota bacterium, assembly GCA_003510895.1. Taxonomy (GTDB): domain Bacteria; phylum Patescibacteriota; class Minisyncoccia; order Moranbacterales; family GWC2-37-73; genus UBA9338. Next base: position 12,445 of record DOKE01000045.1, on the reverse strand, counting down.
CCTAAATTCATCATGAGTTTCCTCCAAGTGAGAATCGATACTAATTGTATATGTGTCAAACCCCAAGTCAACAATCTCTTGTTTTAATTTATCGCTTTTAATGACTCCGTTCGTACAAAGCGTAACTTTTGGTATTTTATTTTTTGCAAAAATAGCAATCTCAATAAAATCAGGATGAATTGTTGGTTCACCACCAGTTAACACTAATTTATCTATGCCATGCTTTTTGAATTTCTCAATCAATCTAAATGCTTCTTCTTTTTTTATAAAACAATTTAAGATAAATTCATTACTATTTTGATAAAAACAATGTTTGCATTTTAAATTGCAAGCAGTCGTTAGCTCTAGAACAACTTTCTTCGTTGAGTTTTTGATATTCATTTTGCAGTCTCTGTGCATATTTTGTCTATTAGCAATAACGCATTATAGTAACATTATTATAAAGACATTGTCAAACTTACTCCAAACAAAAAAAGGCTTTAATAAGCCTTAAAATATTTTTTGCTCCGAGCGGCGCGAGAACTTAGAACTGTTATTCTGAGCGGCTGGAAATCCTACGAAATGGAAGCGGCGGTCAAGATGATGCGCGGGGAGTCGCCGTTTGATGGCGTGGAGCTGAAATAACCATGCAAAGGGTTCGGATCAGAAATTGAGAGTCCAAATCGCCCAATTCAAATAACCGGCGAAACTGACCCAAAGAATGTAGGGCGCAAGAAGCCAGGCGGCTGGCTTGGAAATTTTGGCGAAAGTGATGATTGTGGCGACAATGGCCAGCCAAAGGAAAATAATTTCAACGAATGCTCCACCCGGACTGTGCAGACCGAAAAAGATGACCGACCAAAGCGTATTCAAAACCAGCTGAATCCCAAAAGCCCAATAGGCCAGGCGCTTGCTTTTTCCGCTCTCATCCGTCCAGACAAGATAGAGCGCATAACCCATCAAAAGAAACAGTGTCGTCCAGACCGGACCAAACACCCAGCTCGGCGGATTGAGCGCGGGCTTGACCAGCACCGGATACCAATCTTTCACCGAACCGATCGTGAAAAAGCTTCCCAATCCTCCCGCCAACTGCGGGATGATGAGCGAAATGATGAGTTTGAATGTGTTGTTGATTTTCATAATGTTTTTGCTTTAACTATTTTTTTGATTACAGCGTCTTGATAAAGACGATACGCTGGACGTTTTTCTTTATCATAAATATAAAATGTTCCAATAACTTTTTTACAAGATTTGCAGATCAATAGTTTTGCTTTGCCCGATGTGGCCGGGGAGATAATCCGATCAACATAAACTCGCTTAAGATGACCCGGTCCGTCTTTCTGATATAAAAACAGGGGCTCTCCACAACTCTCGCATGACACATTGAGAAAGCGAGCATGACCGCCTCTAGCTTTTCTGTATTTATCGTTCTTTAATTTGATAATATTGTTGCTTTTCATGATTATTTTTTATTTTTATTGCTATGTTCCAAGTTTTGCTCGGCTGGGGAAATGCCACCGAGAGCTTTGTGCGGAAAATAATTCCAGGCGTCCGTGACCAGTTCCAATGCATTGCTCAATTCCGAAGCATCACCGCCGCGATCAAACATCGCCACGACATGCATAAAGTCGTCCTGTTCTTCCTCGTTGAAAATCGCATCTTGAACATCTTTCAGCTCAAAGTCGCTTTCTGTTTCTTCCAGCATTTCCAAAATCTCGCTCTTAATTTCTTTACGCCTTTCCAAAATTTCTTCTTTTGTTTCGGTTTGCATTTTTTTGTTTCCAATGGTTGAATCTTTGGAGCCAGTGACCATAGATTCAGGGTTGGATAGAATATTTGTTTTAAATTTTTATAAAAAATTTTAACTATTTTGAATATCGAAAATCCTATCAAATTTTTGGATAACTTTTTCCATTTCTAAAAGAATTTTATTAGCCGACCAGCCATTCTGACCATTCCTTTGAAATTCCGCTCGCCAAGCACTTAAGTGCGCTAATTGCTTATCCGCTTTATCTTTAATATCGACAAACAATTGGGGCTGACTTGATCTCTCCTTTTTCCACTCCACTCCATCTGGCATAAAATCTTGAGCATGTAAATCATTCATATACAGGCCTCCCTTCTTCTTTTCACCATAAAAAAAATCTATCAACACCCTTGAATGTATCGCTAAAGATTCTATCAACAGATTTTTCTCAAATTGAGATTTTGAACTAAACCCACAAAACTCCTCACAAGTCTGTCTAAACATACGAATCTCGTATTCCAAAAGTCTCTTTTTATCTTCATAATTTAGTTCAATTTTTGTATTAATTTTTTTCATTTTCAAATTGCATCAGGTATTAAATTTCACCCCAAAACATTTTCGGCGGACGAACTTTTTAATCTAAATCACTGTTGTCCTTTTTGTCAAAATTATCTAGAAATAAATCAATCGATTCCTTATTGTTTTTATATAATTCGTTATCTTGTTTTCTTATTTCTTCCAACTTTTTTTTCATTTCATTGAGATCAATAAAATCGTTTACGCTTTTATAATTAAGCTTTTTAGTTATCTTTACGCCATAATCTCCAATCGTTTGGCTTTTGGTTTCCGAAACAAATTTAGCCGTGAACAAAAGCAACTTTGCGTCATCGTCAGTTACTTCTTTTATAAATTCTTTCCACTTTCCCTCTTTATCCCATTCTTTCCAACGATATAGAATATAGAGTAAATTTTTATGTTTAAGAAGATTGTCGGTAGTTTCCCCCTTTATTTTTTCAAGACATAATTTTTGCAAATTTTCAATTTTATCTTCCGGCACAACAAATTCATCCGAATCTCTGCCATTTTCTTTCCTTGATGACTCCAAAGAAACTTTTTGTATTGGGCCGAAGAGACCTTTTGACGGAAGAATAGCATCTTTTAGAATTTCGAAATTCTTGTTTTTGTCAGTTTCTCGCTTTAATAACTGATAAATTATTCTCATCAAATCCATATCTATTCCGAAATCCCACATCCCAACTTTTTCCTCGGGCAAATCATCGGAAATATTAAAAAGTGCCTTAACTACATTCTTTGCATTATCTTGCGAAATACGAGCTTGATCACCTGTAAAATCTTGAATCCTTTGTAAAACCTTCCTAATTTTCTTTTTCTCAATGTACTCTCTAATTATCTTTTCAAAACCTTCTGCTGAATTTGTTTTGCTTAAAATTTCCTCGATTTCAAACTGGCTTAATTCTTCTTCGTCACCACCGGGAATTAGCGTAAAATAGCAATCAAAATTATTTGTAGCACATACTCTTAAATTATTGCTCCAGCTGGACTGCCATTCGTGTCCGTGCGTTGAATAACCGTACTGAAAAATGCCGTCGACTTGTGGAAATAATCTTTTCAATAACTCAAGAACAGATTCTTTTATTTCGCTTGGTAGCGCGTTCAACGCTTTTTCAATTTCATCTTTTCTTGGATTGTTATCCATTGAACTTCGGTCGTTTCTATCAGTCGAAGTAAAAATCACACTTTTATCACGCATGAATAGATAGAAATCTGGCGCAAAAATTCTAATCGCCTCAATAGCAATGAAATCTATTGGATTTACTTCCATTGTCTTACGTTGATACATCTGGGAGATATTAAATTCCAAACTGCTTGCGAACCTTTTTACATCTCGTATGTTTTTGAAAAAATCTTTGAAACCCGAATGATAAACATTTGCCCAATACGGCTCGTCTTGTCCAAAATATTTTTGTGCAGATTCAGGTAATATGCTCAAAATCCGATCAAGCTCTTTGAAAAGAAAAGTGGATATTTTTGAAGGTTTTGCAAAAGGCACGTTAAAATGCACTTGGACTATCTTGCTCAAATAATCCTTTCCCGAAACACCGATTTGCTCTTCAAGATTTTGCTCAACAATTTTTCTATCAAAAGCCAAGAGATAAATTGTGTTTGGAAAGTCTGCATTTATCCGAATTAGTCTAAAAATTTGTTTAATTTCCGATTGATTTAGCCGATCAATATCGTCAATAATGATAACGATTTTTTTATTTCGTTCCAAAAGCTCTTTTTTTATTTCGTTTTTTAATTCAGTAATATATTTTTTATTCACCAAATATTTCTGTTGAAAAAAATCTGACAAACCAAGCAAAAAATCTTTAAATAATCCAACCAAAAATAAAACTAGACCTATCCCAAAAAATGTATACTTAATCCAGTTTGCTGGTATAGCTAGCCATTGTATTATTTGGCTAGACGAGATACCAATCAAGCCCAAGCCTAGAAGCACTTTTGAGGAAAGAATATTTAAAGTTTCCTTTTTGGGCGCAAGATTTAGTAATTCAGAGTACAGCTTTAACTTTTCTGCAATCTTTTTATCTTTTGATGAGCCATGTTTAATCTCAAGCTCCTTGGCTATTTCGTTAAAAAAGTGAGTACTGAGATTTTTTTCTTCTGAAAAACCCCATGGATTAAATCCGATAATTGTTGGTTTATCATCTTTTTTTGTGGCCTCGATGTATTCATTGGCTAGATTAATAACGGAAGATTTTCCAGATCCCCATTCACCATAAATCGCAATGACAAGACTTTCTTTTTCTTTCCAATCCAAAAGTGCTTTCCCGAGATGTTGAGAAAATCTTTTCCTGCTTAGGAAGTCATCCTTTTCGGTTTCAATTGGCTTGTCGTAAATAAACATATTTATATCTCACTTAAAACATCATTTTTACTACAGCATTTTAATCGAGTTATTTTTAGCTAATTTTTTGCTACCTCTTTTCGCTTCAATTATAATCTTTTTGGATAAAAATCCACAGCAATATCTTCAATATACAATCTATACTTCTTATCATTAAGCGCGTTAAATAGATCGTCTTCGCGTGCCTTTCCAATATACTCAATTTTTATGTCTAAATCAGAATTCTTCTTTGGCTTCCCAAATATTCTGCTTCCAAAGAAAACTATTTTAATGATAGAAAAATCCAAACCTTCAAAAATAAAATTTTCCTTTAGGGTGGCAATATGATTGCAAATACAAAGCTCTAATTCTGAAATGCTGTAATCCTCAAGCCCAATGATTGTTTGCGTATTCATATCACTTTAGACAATATTTCCCAGGCTCAATAAATTCTAGATATCCTTTGTCTCGCAAAAACTGCAGCTGCTGTCTAATTTTTGGTTTTATATTTTTATTTTCAGGATGAATAGTGGACAAATCTTTTTCAAATGCGTATACATCTTGCAATGTGAATTCTTTTTTATTCAGAGAATCGATACAATTCATAATATCCAAAATCCAGCCCTTGGCATCTGCTTTTTTGATTTGTTTTAGAAATACTGTTTTTTGCCATTTTTCCAGGACTTCTTTTTTATCAACCTCTTTTCCATTTTCAACATAAAAAATTTGTCCTGCTTTCGGTATTTTGGAAAACAATATATTTGACCCAATCCATCCAGCTCTCCTAGCACTTTCTGCTAATGGTTTTCTTTCTTCAATAATTTCAGATATAAAAAAATGTTTCGGAATAACAAAAAAATTGTTCACATTCCACATTTCTACCATATAGCCCATAAAAAAGAAATTTGGTTTTTGCGGAGAATTTATTCTTTTTATCATTTGCGAGTAGGCGCCCGCCGATACTTTATTTCCAATCTTTCCTTTTTTGGATTTTAATTCAAAATCTTCCGAACATTTTTTACAGTAAAAATCCGCGACTGGTTTGTTGTTGTCATAATTGTTAATACTATCGCCACAGCTTGGACAATATATCTCATTAAGCACCCAAGACTCAGTTAAAACCCTAGCAACTTGTGATTGATTAGTATAGTTTCTTATTAAACTTTTATCTAAAGCTAATTCCATTTTATAGAAATATTCTTTTAATATCCGCCTTCCACTTATATTTCCAGTGACATTTGGCTGGATTTTTCCTCAAGATTAATTTGCATTTTTTCCTGAGCATCCACTAACCACTTTAGCGGCTCATAATCCCTAGTTAGTCCCCAGAGTGGCTTATTTTTTATCCTTCCTTTTTCTTCGATAATCTCATTGTCCTTTAATGGCTTGAAATAATAACCGGAAACATTTGATTGAGCCTTTCCTGACAAATCCGCAATTTCTTTCTGACTTATAGGATTTTTAGATTTTATAATAGATTTTAGAATCACTTTTTGCTCCTCTGTAAGTTTGATCAATTCTTCTATTCTTTCCCATCTCTCTTGTGCCAAGAGTATTCTTGCCTCGTCAACAGAAAGTGATTTTCCAAACTTATCGGAAATCTTGCTTAAAATATCACTTATGGATGACATTATCAATCTAATATCTCCTTCATACAAATCATATAGATTATAGACGACTTCGTCCTTGACTGGCTTTATATAATTTGGTATGTCATTTGATTTCAACAGTGCCATTCTTTTTTCAAAAGCTTGAATCAACTCGCCTTTACTTAAGGGATCTATTCTTAGGGGAGTGCGAAAAAAAACGCTTTTTACTCTATCTTGTGAGCCAATTACATCTTTAAATAAGTTATTCGGCCCCAAAAATAAATAGTAAACGTCAGGGGTTTGCAATATATCCCGTATCTCATTGAAAAACTGAATTACTTTCTTTTTATTTTCCTTTTCAGCCAGAACCACATCAAAATTGTTAACATGAACAATGATTCCGGAATATTTATATCCGCCAATCTCATTTTCTTTTACAAACTTAATGAGAGAAACAAAATATTTTTCCAACATTGAAATTGACACATCCAATGGCTGCGTATAATTTTTATTTATTCCAAAATCACCTCCGGAACCTAAAACGGAAATACCGCCGGAAATATCCATGGTCTGAACAATATCAAGCAATCTATTTAACTTTGAAATAAAATCATCTTTTAATAATCCAGGATCAATCAATTCTATTTCCCTAATCATTGAACCGATTATTTCAAGTAAAAAGCTTTTTTTATTCAACGATAAATCAGAAGCTTCAATTTCTCTTCTTGAAGAAAATAAAAGCTTTGGCTTTCTGTATTTCCATATTACTTTTTGAAAATTTGCTAAGCTAGTTTTTCCAACTCCAACATTTCCGCAAATAGCGAGACATGATCGCCTTTCCGATTCAAACAAATTATCCAGAAAGTTTATTTCCTTATCTCTGCCAACAAAAGCGTCTTCGATGCTCAAATATCCACCCTCAATTAATGGGAGCGTATCATACGGATTGCTTTTGAGGCCAAATTGTTGCCAATTTACTGGTTGCATATTTCTATATATATAACTAATTATTTTTTTTATATATACTTATTTTAGCCTACAATAAGCTATTTATCAAGTGTTTTTATTTAGCTTATTTACCACATTTTTTCTATATATACAAAGTTATCCACAGACCGCAAAGACAAAAACATCAATATTGACACGGATTCCGCGCTTTTACCACTGATTCTCGTCTCAAATACGGAAAAAGAAAATTCGAGCACATTCGAACCTCTGAAAAACCGCTCCAGAAAAAAGAAAAGCGCCGCTTTCGGCGACG
>DOKE01000045.1:3856-4806 GCA_003510895.1 Candidatus Moraniibacteriota bacterium | reverse complement strand
ACCGCTGCGCTACGCCGGAATATTAGAAAATATATATTATCTATTAAAAAACGCCATAATTTGGCAACAAAGCTATTATAGCAAAAAACAATGTTTTGGCAAGAGTTTGATAAGTGTGATAGTATAATCATAGTAAAATAAAAAACTTTTATTATGTTTAACAAAATAAATAAAAAATATTGGATTCATAATTCACTGATATTGATTGTTGGTATTATGGGCGTTGCTTATTCTGCATACCTTTGTTTTTCTATTCATAATGCCGGCAAGGAAAGTTTGCTTACCAGAGTTAACACGATTTCCCAATTCATAACCGCCGAATATATCGCTTTGCTGAATGGATCTGAAGAAGATTTGAATAACCCCGCCTATATGAAACTCAAAAATAGGTTTATGTCTGTTCGATCGGTTAATTCCGATGTTCGATTTATCTATCTTATTGGAATGAAAAATGAGAAAGCGTTTTTCTATATCGATTCTGAAAATGTTGATTCGCCCGATTATTCCCCTCCGGGACAACAATATGACGAGGCTTCGGATTTGGTGAAAAAAATGTTTCAAGAAAAAACAAACGGATTTGAGATTGCAGGCGACAGATGGGGGATGTGGGCTTCGGCTATGGTTCCGATTGTTGATAGTGAGAGCGGAAAAATTGTCGCGCTTTTGGGTATGGATGTTCCAGCCAGGAAATATATAACCGATATTCTCGTGTATTGTTTATCGGCGATTTTGTTTGCATTATTAGTCATACTATTATTGGTTGGTCAAAAACGCGCTGTCAGGCATATGTGTTTGGTGGAAGAAACTTTGAAGGCAAATAATTTGGAAATTATGAATTTGAATAAAGTTATAGAAGAGAAAGAACAAAAAATAGATGAAATAAAGAAAAAGATTTCGGAGATTTAGCTGCCAGATATTGGAGCGCAGAAAAAAGATTACGTAATTAATTA
>DOKE01000045.1:0-3784 GCA_003510895.1 Candidatus Moraniibacteriota bacterium | reverse complement strand
TAATTAATTACGTAATCTTTTTTAATAGGGATGAATTTTGTTTTTTATTAATTAAAAACTAATGAAAATTAACAAAACCTTGATTTTTTTCGATGAATATTGTATAATTCATATTTGGTAAGCATACTTAATATTTATTAAATATCTTGATAACTATGAAAATTATTCCTCTTTCAAAATTTAATTGCGTCGGAGCGCTTCTTCAGGCGGCACAAAAATATGGAGTGGCGGTTGAAGTGGTTGATAAAAAATCTCAGTTGATGATTTTTTCTAAAAATAAAAAAAGTTGTTATGTAAAAGGACACATAGCGGATATCAACAGCCAGATGGCGGCAATGTTGACGAGCAACAAATTTCTGACAAAAAGACTTTTGGCAAAAAATGGCATTCCTATTCCTGCTGGTTTCAAAGAAAAAAATTTGGAAAAAGTGTTAAAGAGATTGGCTGATGGAGAAATAAAATTTCCTCTTGTAGTTAAGCCCACAAACGGCAGCCAAGGTGGCGCAGTGACAGTTGATATTCAAGACAGGGAATGGCTTGAAAAAGCAATTGATGAAGCAAAAAGATATAACAGCCTGAAAAAGAACAGACAGGATGCTTTTTTGGTGGAAGAATATGTAACAGGCAGTGATTTTAGATTTTTAATTTTAGATGGAAAAGTCCTTACTGTGCTGATGCGAAAACCAGCCTATGTTGTGGGAAACGGGAAAAAAACCATTGGGGAATTGATTAATGAATATAATGGTCAACCTGGAGTCGCCAAGGATCAACCGCTTTGTCCTATTATCAGGGATTATGAATTTGACAGAAATCTTTTGGAGCAAAACTTGAGCGAAGAATCAATAGTCGGGAAGGGAAAAATAATCCATCTCAGAAAAAGCGCCAATGTTAGCACGGGTGGAAGATCTTTCGAATGTTTTGATAGGGTTGATCAAGGATATTTCGCTCTTATGGAAAAAATAGTAAAAATATTCAGCATAAGATTTTGCGCAGTGGATATTATTGCCGAGGATATTGGCAAGTTTGAAAATTTTAAAGTGATAGAACTAAACGATTCTCCCGGGTTTGACATTCATGAAGCGCCTTTCGAAGGAAAGCCTTTCAGGGTAGCAGAGCATCTTGTTAATCTGATTTTTTCATAGATAGAAAGATTGGTTAATGATTGTCTTTGATTAAATTTATTTTTTTCACATCATCTACTATATATGGGGGATTTTTTTGATGTATAATTGAAAGGTGGATAATTATTAAATTTAAAAAAATGAACATATTTTATCCAATTCAAATATCTGCTGACTGGCTGACTTATTCTATTTTCGGAATTTCTTCCGGAACTTTTTTAGCTGAATCGGTTAACTTTTTTATTTTTGACACAATTAAAATCATCTTGCTTTTATTTGTGATTATTTTTTCAGTGTCCATTATTCGTTCATTTTTGCCTTCTGAAAAAATCAAAAATATATTATCCAGCGAAAAAAAATATTTCGGCAATATCCTAGCTTCGCTTTTGGGAATTATCACTCCTTTTTGCACTTGTTCAGCTATTCCGTTGTTCATTGGCTTTCTGGAAGCTGGCGTTCCATTAGGAACAACATTTTCTTTTCTGGTCGCTTCTCCAATGATAAATGAAGTGGCTTTGGTTTTGCTTTTAGGAATGTTTGGTTGGAAAATCGCTTTGATATACATCATCAGTGGACTCGCCATCTCTATTATTTCAGGAATTATCATCGGACACTTGAAAATGGAAAACTTGGTAGCCGACTTTATATGTAAAAATAAAGCCAGCGGGCAATCTCAATTTCCGGAAATGAATTGGGAGCAAAGAATTAATTATGCCAAAAATTACACAATCAGAATTATTAAAAAAGTTTGGCTCTATATTATTTTTGGAATTGGCGTCGGCGCTTGGATTCACGGTTATGTTCCGGCTGATTTTTTGGCGCAATACGCTGGAAGTGATAAATGGTATGCTGTGCCTTTGGCTGTTGCTGTTGGCATTCCGCTCTATTCTAACGCCGCCGGAGTTATTCCATTAGTGGGAGTTTTGACTGAGAAAGGCGTGGCAATGGGAACCAGTCTGGCATTTATGATGGCGGTAACCGGACTTTCACTTCCGGAATTTATGATTTTGAAAAAAGTGATGAAGATAAAACTGATCATAATTTTTGCCGGCATTGTCGGACTAGGAATTATTTTCACAGGATATTTGTTTAATTTTGTTTTGGGGAAATAAAACGTAACTTATCGCTGGAAATTCTTAAATTAGGTAAAGTATTGGAAAATTGACACACCTAGGCTTTTTTGCTATTTTTACGTGAAGTTCTTTGATAAGATTTTTACGAATGTTGTTCGTGAAATAATAAATGTTTAAAATTTAATTCAACCAGAGGAGGCAGTTTATGGCAAAGAAGCAGGCGCCCCAGAGAGAAATTTTTGCAGAAGGAAAAACCAAAACAATTTTTCGAATTCGAGAGGATCTGAGCGTGGGTTTTTTTATGAGCAAGGATGACATTACTAAAGATGACGATCCGGCAAAAACGCGGATATTGGAGGGAAAGGGAGCATGGGCCAACACAACAACCTGCAATGTTTTCGAGCTTATTCGCAGATGTGGTCTCCCAGTTTCTTATCTGGGAAAGACAATGGACAGAGAATTTTCTTCAGAACTCTGCGAAATGATCCTTTTGGAAGTCGTTATTCGTCGCAATAAAGTCGGCAGTTATTTGGAGCGTTTTCCCAATTTCAAACATCCGAAAGATCTGCCGCCGCTACGGTCTCACCAGCTTGTTTTCGAGCTTTTTCTGAAGACCAACAAAGGCAAAGTTAAAAACCGCTTTGGTGATTTGGTTGCCGAGTTGCCGATTGATCCAAAGAAGAATCTTCCATTAGACGATCCGTTCATCATTGATCCTGCCGCGAAGATTTGGGAACTGTATTGGCCCAAAAAGCCTTCCTGGGAAAAAGGCGCCAACCTTGGCATCACCGTGGAAGACTATGAGATTCTTCCGCCGGGAGTAACGGTGGCAAAGATTGAAGAAATTTCCCGAAAATGTTTTTTGGTTTTGGAGTCTGCCTGGGCGTCACTCGGCTATCGCTTAATTGATTTCAAAATTGAACTGGGCATTAATCGCAAAGGCCAATTGGTTATCAGCGACGTGATTGACAATGACAGTTGGCGTTTGCGTGATGCCAACTGGAATGAATTGTCCAAGCAACTTTTCAGAGATAATGATGTGATGGAGAAGATTGCCTACAACTATGCAAAAGTGGCCGAGCTGACGAATCATTTTAACATTTCCAATCAGGCCTTGGTGGTCTGGCGTGGTTCAAATAATGACCCTATCCTGGAAGTTCCGGAAATTCCTGGCATTGACGTTGTGAATGTTATCGTTTCTGGACACAAGAGTCCTAACTCAGCGATGGAAGAGCTGGAAAAAATCATCAACAATTATCCTGGCGGTGGTGTTGTTATTGCTGAAGTCGGAATGAGCAATGGTCTCGGGCCGACTTTGTCCGCTCGCACCAACTGGCCGCTTATTTCCTATGCCATTAGTGGAAAATCTTTTCCGGAGGATATTTGGAGTTCGGTGCGTATGCCGAGCGAAGTTCCGAATCTAACTGTGATGGATGGAACAAATGCTGTTTCGGCGGCGCTGAATATTCTGGCGCGGAAGAACCCGGCTGCCTATATGTATCGCCAATATGCGATTGAGAAACTCGACAAATAACCCATCCAGTTTTTATCAAATGCAATGTTTCATCGGCGCTGACAATCTAAATGTCG
>DOKE01000029.1:6121-6649 GCA_003510895.1 Candidatus Moraniibacteriota bacterium | reverse complement strand
TTATTTTAAAAAAATTATTTGTTTAAGAAAATAAAAAAAGACCCAGTATAATAACAACCACTGGGTCTTACAATTTGTTGCCGGCAGGACTATTCCTGGCACTTGAATTCTACGATGTATGTCCCTCGTGAGAACATTGCATCAAAATATTGGTATTTAAAGGAACACTTTTTGTTTCTGGAAAAGACATATCCTTCATATACCCCCTTGAATGTTATGCTCCGACCATCGTCGAATTCAATGGTAGTATAGCTGTTTGCTGTATCGACTTTTGCCTCCTTTAAAATTCCCGAAATTTCCTTTACAGGATACTCGGTTTTCGCAAAGGCAAGCACCGAACTGCCTGCAAGAAAAAATACGCTCAAAAGAACTACTACGATGTTTTTTTTCATCACTTATCCTCCTTCTAGGTTTATTGGTTGGCAAGATTGCTCAACAAAATAGCATAGCATAAAGTAATTGTTGTGTCAACGCACTGTAAAAACGCCTGAATTCAAACCCCGACCATCATTCTAATGTAACGTACCA
>DOKE01000029.1:0-6031 GCA_003510895.1 Candidatus Moraniibacteriota bacterium | reverse complement strand
TACGTTACCAAGTTGATTTTTTTAGTCTTTGCGACTTTCGTTCGAACATCGCTGCCACGATGGCAACAATAATCGAACCAAGTGTGATGAGGATACCCAGAAAAACCCCGCCTGCCCGGTCATCGCTATCATTTAACATAATAAAGACCTCTCCTGCCGCGACAAAACCGATAATGGCTATTGCGCAATATTTTATAGTCCGCAAAGCTTTCACAATATCTTGCGAGAATATATTATTTCGTCTGACATATTCCAATATTTTAAATGCTTGATAGAGCGCTGTAAAAAATGAAATAGACGCGATATACGCATACGCAAGAAAAGGATCTTTGAAATAAATCTCGAAAAGTGTGGCGTGCGCATTTCTGCCTTCGATGTGAGGCTCCCACAGCATAAAAACAAAAACACTGATACCAATAAGCGCAACACCTGCCTGAAAAAATATTATTAAACCTCGTTTCATAATTGTTTCTGATTAATTTTGAATAATATTTTCAATTATTTCTGCCACATTTTTATTCCAATCATGACCAGCCTCAAATTATTCATCCAAATATCCAATCCGTCATAGCTTTCGTAGCCTCTAACATCCCGGATTGCCCCAGGCACCAATACAACACTTTCTTCGCTAACCATAATAAAATATTTTTTAAATTATTCTAGCTTTTTTTAAGGTTTTTTCACTTTATAACGAAATTGCATTATTCCATCTGATAAGCTCTTGCTTTCAAGAAGTTCTAATCCACATTCAAATTCTTCTTCGGAAAATAATCTTATGCCATTGCCTAAAACAAAAGGTTCCACATTTAAAATAATTTCATCAATTAACCCTTCTTTCATAAATGCACTGTTAACGGTTGACCCGCCGCTTACCAATATCTTTTCAAAACCTTTGCTTTTAAGCTTACTGATTGCATCTGCCGGAGAATTTGCGATCATATAATTTCCATCTATTTTAAAGTCGGAGTTTTTCGTGATAATAACTCCTTCTCTAACTTCTAAATTGTCGAAGCTGTAGCCCTCTCCCCATTTTTGCACTGCCTCATATGTCTTACGCCCAATAATAAAACATCCACACTCTTTGGCAATATCGCAAAGAGTTTCCCAATTTTTATGAGAAAGAAAATCTTCATCCCCATTTTTTCTGGCAATGTAACCATTGACTGACATTGCCATATACAGTATTATTTTCATATTATAGTGTTTAACTTGTTTATAGTTTTATCAACTGACAATTTCTTTAAATCCGATCAATAGCTGTCCTTGAACTTCTTATATTTTTCCACTGTAACGTACCATGGTACGTTACCTGGTACGTTACCAAATTTGTTTTTATTGGAAGATTTATTGTCCGGAGACGCTGTTCCAGGCTTTGACGACGGTTTCTATGATTCTAATGGAAGTTACACTGCTTTTTTCATCGCAAACAGCCACCGCTTTTTGCGCGTCATTTTTGGAAAATCCGTTTTTTTTCAAAAGAGCGTCAATTTCCGGAAGAAGTTTCTCAGAAAGCGAAAGATCACCTTCCCAACCGGACTCGGCAATTATTTTTTCATCTTTTTTCAAAACAATTCTAACAACGCCTTTTTCAAGAATAATATAAAGAATCATAAATTTCCAATTTTAAATTTTATCCCAATCAAATTTCCACGGGTCGGTTTTTCTTTCCGGAGCAATGTCTTTGTGTCCCAAAACATATTTAATGGAATGACTTTTCTTTATTTTTTTCACCAAATCGGAAACAGCGTCATATTGCGAATCAGTGTAGCCATCCGTTTTATTTCCAATCATTTCAATCCCGATGGAAAATTTATTCACATCATTTCGACCATCCGGCGTTTTGCTGACTCCGGCGTGATAGGCAATATTATTTTCATCCACCAATTTATACACGCTTCCGTCTCGCGCAATCAAATAGTGCGCCGCCACTTCATAGCTTTTATATATATTAACTATTTTATCCACACTATATTCATCTCCCCCCAACGAATTATATGTTGAGTGAATAATAATCGTATCTATTTTTCTTTCTCCGCTATATTTTTGATACCCCCAAGAAACAAGCTTGTTGATGATTTTTATTTCTTCGTTTTTTTCAACATCCTCTTTTTGGGGAACAATTTCTTTTGCGTCATAGACTGTTTCCGTTGGTTTTTTCTGTTCTTCTTCGTATGCGCCCACTATTTCTTCGGGAGATTTTTCCGCCGGCTGTTGAGAATCGACGACATTCTCATTGGCGGATTCCACAACAATCGGCGCTTGGTCAATTTGCTTTTGATCTTCTTGAGAGATTGATATTTTTCCATTTTTTTCAGCAAAAAACAAAAACCAAACCACTAGTCCCGTCGCTAAAATAACCAAAATTATTATTAAAAAAATTTTCTTATTCATTTCTTGTTTTTATTTCACCTGATAATTCAAACTCATTTCCACCACAATTTCTTGCGTTCCCGAAGGAATCCGCGGACTAACTTCTTTTGCGTCCATAGCTGAACCGCCCAATCCCATCAATGGTTGCGGATCAGGAGACCCGACAGCATTTTCATACCACCCGACAATTTTTCCCAATCTTGTTCCGGTAACATTGGAAAGTTCCAAAGCTTTGGCTTTCGCGTCAGCCACCGCCATAATTCTCGCTTGCTGTTTCAAATCACTAACCGAAGAAACATCAAAAGAAATTCCCGTAACTTGATTTATTCCAGCCGAACTTGCCGCAGTGATAACTCCGCTAACAAGCTCTGTGTTTTCTTGTATTCCCTCAATTTTTATGGACAACTGCTGATTAGCTCCATATCCGGAAACAACAGAGGCTCCATTTTTGAAATCATATTGCGGATAGAGAGAATAGGCCTGGGTTTGAATATTTTTTTTGGGAACACTCGCGCCTTCAATGGCTGCCACAATATTGTTCATTTTTTCATTAAGCTGCTTTAACGCATTTTCCGCGCTGTCCGCTTTTTCCACTTGAACACCTAATGTAACATTAGCAATGTCTGGTTGATAGGCAACTTTTCCCTGCCCGGTAACAGTCACTTGATTATCAATTGGACTGACGATTCTTTCGCGCGTCAATGCGACAACCACAATAATTCCCAAAATCAAAATTCCAAAAAACATCAAACCTATTTTAGGATCTTTCCATTTTTCAGAAACATTCATTGTTTTTTCCAACATATTTTTATATTTTAAAAATAATTTACGTTTTTAACGCTTTATCTTATTACCACAAACCGAGCAAGAAAATTCCATTTATTCATTTTTTCCATTATTTCTGGCAGATCTGTATATTGCCTCCAACAAACGGTCATTTTCACTGTCAGAATTTTTTCTTTTTTCTTTGTTTGCGGTCTTATCTCCAAGCATCGCATTATCGGAAATATTGATCATTTTTCCTAAAATACCCAACACTAATTCTTCATAAGCGCTATCGTCTATATTTCCTTTTTCCTTGCTTAACACTTTTATAGCATCCAGAAGACTAGCAGCTCCGCCACTGATGCTGGCTCTAAACTCAAAATCTTCCGGCCAATTCTCAGTCACCGCATCTTTATACTTTTCTCTTTGCTGTGGATCGGAAAAATCCTGCACATCTTTCATATCCAATTCACTAATATCTTCTTTTATTTTAGCAATAATATAATCCGCGAAAGTTGCATTTTCAATGTTTTCTCCATCAATTCCAACGAAGTCTGTTTTTTTCGTGAGCGGTTTGTCAGCGCGTATCGCATACATAAACTCATCCCCGCTTCTTCTGGCCGGAGAAATTTCCATTCCCAAAGATTCCAACCATTTTGTGGTTCGTCCCGCATTCAATGCTTGAGCGATTTTTTTCAAATAAATATCACCCGCCGTATGAAGTTTCAAAGCATTGTCATTAACTGCCTTGAGACCATCGACATCAAAAAAAATCATCGCCGTTTTATCCAGGTCATCAATGGATTCAAGTTTATCTTCAACTAAAATCTGATCGACAAAACCAAATAGTTCCGCTTTGAAAAAATTAAAATTGGAAATCTCAAATCTTTCATCGCGATACATTGTCACAGCATCTTTGATCGCGTCTTCTGCTTGAAGTCTCAAAACTTCTTTGCTTGCTCCGGCTTGCTCGTATTTTTGCATTCTTCGACTGATTTCAAGCACCGCTCTTTCAGGAACTAATCCCCTGGTTTCAAATTCGGTTAAAATTTCGTGCAAAGGAGCTTTGATCATTTTTTTTCTTTCTGAAATTAATCGCGCTAAATCAGCGACTTGCTCCATTTCTGATTCGCTTTCTGGCTTTTTATTTTCAAACATTGACATTTCTTGCATATTTTTATTTTTAAAAATATAAAATAATTATTGAAGAATAAAAATTTTCGAAAAATTCTGTTTGAGCATTCTTTTTTTCTTTGAAATTTTTCTATTCTTCATTAATCCAAAACACATAAAATGAAAAAAGAGGATCTGCGCGTTTACGCCTACCCTCTATTTCTTGGACTTTTTCTTGCTCGCAATTTTTTTTGCGAAGTTAAGAACAGCTTGCTCTTCTTTCTTTCGATCTGAATCTGATTTTGGTTTTTCATTTTTGTCGTTTTTTTTGGGCATAGGCGCCTCCTTGAATTTTATTTTGTTGCAAACCGATAAAGAATTCTTCAGTCTTTTTAAAGTCTAGCAACAGGATAGGTTTTGTCAAACTGAGCCTTTTTCTTGGCTTCTTTTAAAATATCATTAATTACTTCTTCATCGTCGCAAGAATATTTTTTCGAAGGAGAATAAAAACTTTTCTTGGCGCCATAACAACCTCCGTTTTCCGTAGGCAAAACCGCCAGAATTGGCAACATAAAACCTTTGTTTTGAGTTGTGAAAAACAAATGCAAATCGCGCAAAGTTTTTTCCCGCATAGCATCGCTCATTCTGGCAAACGTGCTCATATCGTCGCCGACTTTCGGACCCCAATCCAAATGCAGAAAAACATTGTTGGCATTTTTAGCAAAAAGCTTGTTCCACAAAAGCGCCCAACACCAATCGCCCGGTTTTTTCCACCAGCGAGAAAAACACGGACCATCTTCAATGCTTCCGTCAGCGCGCAATCCCACTCCGCCATCAATAAAATCAAAATTCTTCAAATATTTTTCATCAGTGATATCATTAGTCTGCGCGCCAACAACAATTTTCATTCCTTTAGAATCAGCATATTCTTTCATTTGCAAAATTATCTCAGGCGCCCAAGCGTTGGAAAGATTATTGTTTTCTTGATAGAAAACTTGTCCAAAAAGAAAACTCTGAATTCCCATATCCATCGCTTTTTCAGTTATATATTTCAAATACTTGCGATATTCTTTCGATTCAAAAGACGGAATACAAACATTTTTCTTCCAAAAATCTTCCATTCCATCTTTGCACATTTTTTCAAAATTAAATCTTTCGCTCCTATCTTCATCGCTATATAAAGTTTTCGTGTTGATTGCTTCAGCGATAAACATTCCATAAATAATATCAGTCTTGTCTATTTTCGCTTTTATTTTTTTCGCCGATTCAAAATCAGGATGATTAGCCCAAGTTTCCAAAGCGCGATGCAAGTAATAACAGTCGGAACGATTCACCACTTTCACAATATCATTAGTATTTCCTCCCCATCCGGAAAGCAATCCGTCCGCCACACACCCCTGCGTTTTCATTTTTTCAATATCCGGCGGGGACGGAGGAGGAGCGGGTTGCGGAAAAAGGACTGTCGCGTTCGCCTGTTTTCTTTTTTCCACCTTCACGATTTTTGCTGCTTCCGGTTGAAAATTTTCGACAGATACAATCACCCAAAAACCAACCGTCAAAGAAAGAACGGTCAAAACAAAAAATGCCAACCAAGAATTTATATTTTTATCAAGCCAAAACATAAAAAATAAATTATTATTCGCACATAAGGTAGTACAAATATAAAAAGCTTTTATTTGCGAAAGTAATCAAGCTAACGCTGGACAAAGTAAAATTATTGTATATAATAATAAAAGTGTTAAGAAAAGCAGGCGGGCTTGTCCGCCGGAATGTAATACAGGCG
>DOKE01000023.1:14287-15652 GCA_003510895.1 Candidatus Moraniibacteriota bacterium | reverse complement strand
TTATTCTGAAACATTAACACCGAAAGGTACTTCAAGAAGCAGAAATCCGCCACTCGCTATCCAGCCAACCATGAAATAAAAACCATTTTCCCTCGCCTCCAACCTCCTGCCTGCACACATATAAACCCTCGCGCTTTCCTTGAGGGTTGCGCAAGGGCTGACCAAGAAAATCGACGAAATCAATCTTAAAATTTTGAAACAACCATTCAAAAAAACTGTTTTTCTGATTTACGTTATAATCAGTCCACAGGGTATGAAAAACATCGCCACCTAATCGAACGCGATCAGGTTTTTCTTCTTTCCAGCGACGAATTTTTTCCTCGCCGGTAATAAATCTCTCTCCTTCCCTGAGAAAGTTTTCAGAAAAAAAGCTGCTCACCTCATCCATCTGAATATTCACTGAGCGAGGATCAACATCTTCTTCTCCCGAAAGACCATCGCCATCAATTGGACCTTTCCAATTTGTCCATCCAGCGCCAAGGAACCCAGCTGGATAGAAATATTCAGTTTCAAAACTTACCAGATTGCCAATAACAAATCGGCGACCATCCATTATTGAACAAAGCGCTTCACCCATAATCTCACCTCTCTCGCATAAAAATTTTAAAGATCCCAATGCCCGAAGGCCCTCGCTATATGTTTCAGTTATTGAAATATATAAGCATTATTACGCAAAAAAACAATTTGTCAACTAAAAAAATCTCTCTTTTATTTGGAAATGAAATTCCCAATTGAATTAAAAATTCCTTCTTCATCCAATCCAACTTCGGTCAATATTTCTTCGCGAGTTCCGTGCGGCAAAAATTCATCAGGAAGTCCCAGATTTTTCACCTTCACATTTAAATCATTATTCAAAACAAATTCATTCACCGCGCTTCCCGCTCCTCCAACAATAGAATTATCCTCAATCGTCACAAAATATTTGTGCGTCTTGGATAAATGCTTGATCAATTCTTCATCTAATGGTTTTACGAAACGCATATTCACCAAAGTCGCATCCAAATTTTCAGCCGCCTTTGCGCAATTTTCCAACAATGTGCCAAAAGATAAAATGGCAATATCTTTTCCTTTGCGAACAATTTCAGCTTTTCCAATTTTCAAAAAATTACATTCCGTTTTTCTAAATTCATCACTGCTTCCGCCTCTGGGATACCTGACTGCCGCCGGACCAGGATAATTATATCCGGTTTCCAACATAGAATAACATTCATTTTTATTCGCCGGAACCATAATCACTAAATTAGGAACGATACGAAGATATGAAAGATCCAAATTTCCATTATGCGTAGCGCCATCCGGTCCAACTATTCCTGCTCGATCAATAGCAAATAAAACATTCAATTTTTGCAAAGCCACATCATGAAT
>DOKE01000023.1:13899-14217 GCA_003510895.1 Candidatus Moraniibacteriota bacterium | reverse complement strand
TTGCAAAGCCACATCATGAATTAATTGATCATAAGCGCGTTGTAAAAACGAAGAATAAATCGCCACTACCGGTTTTTTCCCTTGGCAAGCCAACCCTGCGGAAAAAGTAACTGCGTGTTGTTCAGCAATTCCCACATCATAATAGCGATCGGGAAATTTTTTGGAAAAATCAATTAGTCCCGACCCGCTGCACATAGCCGGAGTAACAACGCAAATATTTTTATCCTTCTCTCCAACATCACAAATCCATTCAGAAAAAACATTCGTATAATTAATTTTATTTTTTCCATCTCCATTCTTTTTTCCCGTAATCGGATC
>DOKE01000023.1:13498-13839 GCA_003510895.1 Candidatus Moraniibacteriota bacterium | reverse complement strand
TTTTTTCCCGTAATCGGATCAAATGGTTTGACCGCATGCAATGAAAATTCATCTTCTTCAGCCGGAACATAGCCTTTTCCTTTTTTTGTTATGATATGCAAAATTTTTGGTCCTCTAATTTTTTTCAAATCAGAAAGCACCTCAACCAACTCATTTACATCATGTCCATCAATCGGACCGTAATATTCAAAACCCAATTCTTCGAAAAGAGTTCCTGGAGTAATCATTCCCTTGGCATATTCTTCCGCTTTGCGCGCAAGTTTTCCTATTGCCGGAATACTATCCAAGATTTCTCTTCCTTTGGCGCGAAAATTTACATAAGAAGGAGAGGAAATCAAACG
>DOKE01000023.1:13044-13436 GCA_003510895.1 Candidatus Moraniibacteriota bacterium | reverse complement strand
TAAGAAGGAGAGGAAATCAAACGAGTAAGATATTTTCCCATTCCACCGACATTAGGAGAAATCGACATCTTATTGTCATTAAGCACCACCAGCATATTCACATTGGCATCCCCGGCATAATTAAGCGCTTCGAAAGCCATTCCTCCGGTGAGCGCTCCGTCTCCAATAATTGCCACCACTTGAGGCGCATCTTTTTTTTCTTTATTGGCAATCGCCATACCAACTGCCGCGCTGATTGATGTACTAGAATGACCAACGCTAAAAGCATCATATTCACTTTCTTCTCTTTTCGGAAAAGGAGCCAACCCGCCTTTTTTTCTGATAGTATGGATTCTGTCTTTTCTTCCGGTTAAAATTTTATGCGGATACGCTTGATGTCCAACATCCCAAAT
>DOKE01000023.1:12737-12980 GCA_003510895.1 Candidatus Moraniibacteriota bacterium | reverse complement strand
GCTTGATGTCCAACATCCCAAATAAGCAAATCTTTGGGCGCGTCAAAAACACGATGCAATGCCACTGTCAATTCCACTACTCCCAAATTTGATCCAAAATGTCCGCCCGTCTGAGCCACACTTTCAATCAAAAATTCACGAAGCTCTCCGCAAAACTGAGGCAACTTTTCTTGTGAAAGATTTTTCACATCTTGAGGAAAATTAACCAAGTCCAATAATTTTTGATTATTTTTTTTCATAAAT
>DOKE01000023.1:11766-12678 GCA_003510895.1 Candidatus Moraniibacteriota bacterium | reverse complement strand
TTTTTCATAAATTTATTTTTTTCCTGCCAATTGTCCGCAAGCGCCTTGGATTTCTTCTCCGAGACTCTTTCTGATGGTGGAGTTTATTTTTCTTTTCGAAAGAAATTCCTTAAAAATATATGCCTTGTTTCTGGATGAAGGAAGAAAATCAGCGGAAGTCATATTATAGCGAATCAGATTTATGTGCAAAAGATGCGCGTTTCCGATAGAATGCAAATACTTGGCCAATTTCTCCGCATCTTTCTCGCTGTCATTAATCCCATCCAAAAGAATATATTCCACAAAAACTTTTCGCTTGGTTTTTTGAAAATATTTTTGCAAAGCTTCCTTTATTTTTTCCAAATTATCTTTTTTATTTACCGGCATAAATTCGCTTCTTTTCTCGTCATCAGGAAAATGCAATGAAATCGCCAAATTGACTTGCGGAAATTCTTCGGCTAATTTCAAAATTCCTTCCGCAATTCCGGAAGTGGAAACTGAAAGGCTGCGTGAACCAAAACCAAATAAATCTTTGCTGGTCAATATTTTCAAACTTTCAGAAACATTCTCCCAATTCAAAAATGGTTCGCCCATCCCCATATAAACAATATTTGAAATACTGTTATTTTTTAATTTTTTCAAATATTGTTTCCAAAATAAAATCTGATCAGTGATTTCTTCCGCCGTAAGATTTCTTTTAAATCCCATTTTTCCGGTCGCGCAAAATCGACAACCCATAGCGCAACCAATTTGAGAAGAAACACAAGCCGACCAAGAACGTTTTTCATTTTCCAAATCAGACGATGAAAGCAAAACTGTTTCAATGAAATTATCATCGCTCGTCTTCAAAAGCGCCTTGATGGAATCGCCATTTTTAGAAACCAAAATATTCACCGGTTCCAAGAAAAGTATTTTCATTTCCTTTTCCAAAAA
>DOKE01000023.1:10436-11701 GCA_003510895.1 Candidatus Moraniibacteriota bacterium | reverse complement strand
ATTTTCATTTCCTTTTCCAAAAATTCCCGCAAATCTTTTGCGATTGTTGATATTTCAGAAAAAGAAACGATGTCCTCCTGAAAAACAGCTTTCTGAATTTGTTTCAAGCGAAAAGCTGGTTGATTTTTTTCCTGCAAGACTTTTTTTAGTTTTTCTATATTCATATTTTTCTGTTAATCCTACACTATCAACTTTATAGCAAAAAATCCATAACTCAAACCCAGAACCAATCCCGCAATAATATCCGACGGATAGTGCATACCATTATGCAATCTGGCAAACGCCATAAATATAAGAAACAAAACTGCCGGCCAAAACAAAATTGGAAAAACAGAAACAAGCGTTACCGCCATCGCCGCGCTGCTCGACATATGCGAAGACGGCATTGATCCATAACTGAATTGATATCCAATTGGAACAATCTCTTCGGGATATTCGGAAAACGGTCTTTTTCTCACTTCAACAAAATGCGGCAAAATATATTTAAAAAATAATTCGGAAATCACAAAATGCAAGAAAGCGACCACCAAAACTTGTCCCAGCAAAACAAATCTTCGCTCGGGAAAAAACCACATTCCCAAAGTCAAAGCGGAAATCCAAAACGCCATCAAAATTGCAATATTGCTTATCGCCTCGGTGGCAAAATCAATTTTTCCTTTCCAAAGATTATTGAGATATTTCACAACAGCCAGTTCTCTTTCATTCATCGATTTTTTCTTAATTTTTATTTAGATAATCTCCTCCACTATATTTTTATATTCATCCAATTCCAAAAGTACCATCAAAACTTTCGCAAGCTTGTCGCTATTATGGCGAATGAACGCTCTTTGCTTCGCCAAAACATCCGCCTTGCTATATTCCGAACTCTTTCTGTTTAAAACATCCGCCTTAACCACTTTGTAATTTCTTTTTTTTATGGCATCCGGATTAAACTTAATCAGCAATTCCTTATGACTTTTATATTTTTCTATTAACTTTTTATTCGGTTTTTTGGAATTAAAAATAACAAAATCAATTCTTTTCTTTCCAATAAATTTATTTATCGAATCGACATAGTCGTCTAAATCAAATTTTTCCGTATGTCCTTTTTTGTTTACCAAGTTGCAAACATAAGCGACTTTCGCTTTTGAATTTGCAATCGCCCGAGAAATTCCTTTGACCAAAAAATTAGGAACGATACTGCAATAATGATTGCCAGGACCAACAATAATCAGATCGGCTTTTTTTATTGCATTGATAGCTTCCGGATTGGCGCGCGCCTCGGG
>DOKE01000023.1:10005-10379 GCA_003510895.1 Candidatus Moraniibacteriota bacterium | reverse complement strand
GCCGGATTGGCGCGCGCCTCGGGACTAAGATATATTTTTCTTATTCCCTCTTTTTCAATATCATAGTTATGATTGATTTGATTTTCGCCTTCCACCAGCTTTCCATTTTTCAATTCGATAAAAAGATTCACATTCCCGTTGGTCACCGAAATGACATCTCCTTTGACATTGAGAATTTTTATCGCTTCTTTCACGCCCTTGGAAAATCCTCCGGAAATTTTTTCCAAAGCTGACAAAAACAAGTTTCCAAAACTATGCCCTTCCAATCCGCCTTTTTCAAATCGATAGTTCAAAAGTTCGCGCAAGGTTTGCGAAGAATCGCTGAGCGCCACCAAACACTGGCGAACATCGCCGGGCGGAAGCACTCCCAATTC
>DOKE01000023.1:9313-9905 GCA_003510895.1 Candidatus Moraniibacteriota bacterium | reverse complement strand
CCGCCGTCATCCGCCATAGAAACAATGGCGGAAATATTCAGATTGTATTTTTTCAATCCGGAGAGCAAAGTGAAGCTTCCCGTTCCGCCTCCGATTGTCACAATATTCATTGTTTTCATATTTTTTCCAGTTTATCAGACTAATACAAAATTCCAAGCAAACTTATAACCGGATCCCGTTTTGAGCTAAAAATAAATACAGTTCTATGTCTATTTTTGGCTCAAAAAAGGCATTTTATCCCAAAGCACTTGACTTTTTAGTGAAAAAGGAGTATAATAAAAAAAGTACATTGGAAAAAGAAAATGAGACAAACAAGTCTCACAAACATAAGGAGAAAGGGAAATGGTAAAGAGTGACTACGCAGATGAAGGGTTTCTAAAAAGATACCAGGAGACAAGTGGTCGTGGAAACATTTTCCCCGAAAAAGAAGATGATGGCACTATCGGCGTATTCACCTTTTTGGGAATCGTCGGCGGACTCGTAATCTTTTTTTGCGGATTTGCTTTCTACGGGTTATCTTTTCTAAAGGTACTCGCGTAAAGGAATTATCTCCTGCCCTCTCGACCGCTGCCTGCTAGCAACATCTGCAAGG
>DOKE01000023.1:7111-9145 GCA_003510895.1 Candidatus Moraniibacteriota bacterium | reverse complement strand
TTAATTTTGTCCGGACAATAAACGAATAAAAGAACTACACCACAATATTAATCAATTTTCCGGGAACAAAAATAATTTTTTTAATTTCTTTTCCCGCGATAAAACTTTTTATCTTCTCGCTTTCCAACACAGTCTCCTTCGCCTCGTCTTCCGTAACATCCGGAGCGACAAAAATTCTGTCCCGGACTTTTCCATTAACTTGCGCCACCATTTCAACCTCGTCTTCTTTCATCAAACTTTCATCATACTGCGGCCACTTTTCTTCAAAAATAGATTTCTTGTGTCCCAAGTTTTCCCAAAGCTCTTCTGTGATATGCGGAGCAAAAGGACTTAGAAGGGCAACCAGCAACTCGTAATCAGCAGCCAGCAACTCTTTTTCTTTATCCATCACATTCACTAAAATCATCATCGCGCTGATTGCGGTGTTATATTTCAAATCTTCAATGTCATCAGTAACTTTCTTGATAGTTTTATGCAACGATGTTTGCAATTTTTTGTTTTTCTTCGCATCGGCAGAAATTTTCGAAGACAATTTCCAAATCTTTTCCAAAAATCTTCGCGCTCCCACAATATTTTCTTCATTCCACATCACCTCGTCTTCCAAAGGAGAGGCAAAAAGCATATAGGTTCGAACGGAATCCGCTCCGAATTTTTCCACCATTTCATCCGGATTAACAACATTGCCTTTTGATTTGGACATCTTCTTTCCATTCTTATCCAAAACCATTCCTTGATGACGAAGCTTGAGAAACGGTTCATCAAAATCAAGCAAACCGATTTTCTTCATCGCTTTCACAAAAAATCTGGCAAAAAGCAGATGCATATAGGTGTGTTCCGCTCCGCCAATATACAAATCCACCGGCAGCCATTTCTTCAATCTCAAATTAGAACAAAAACTTTCTTGATTGAGCGCGTCAGGATAACGCAAGAAATACCAAGAAGAATCCACAAAAGTATCCATCGTGTCATATTCCGCCGTCCAACCTTGGCCAAAAATTTTCTCCACGCGTTTTTTCAATTCTTCCGATTTAGCCAAAGGCGCCACGCCGGTCGGAACAAAATCCACATCTTCCGGAAGCTTCCAAGGCAAATGTTTTTCCGGAATCAAATGCGCTTTTCCTTCCGGAGAATAGACAATTGGAATCGGACAACCCCAATAACGCTGGCGGGAAAAAGACCAATCACGCAAACGATAATTTGTAACTTTTTTTCCAACTCCCTCTTTTTCCAACCACTCTATCATTTTTCCCCTCGCCTGCTCCGAAGTCAAACCGGAATAATCTCCAGAATTTACCAACCCACCATCATCCACAAAACATTCTTCTTCATTAGAAACACCAGCTGAAATAACTTTTTTAATTTCCAAATCATATCTTTTTGCGAATTCAAAATCGCGTTCATCGTGCGCCGGAACAGCCATCACGGCGCCGGTGCCATATCCGCCCAAAACATAGTCCGCCACAAAAACCGGCACATTTTCTCCATTAAAAGGATTGATTGCTTTGACTCCTTTTAATTCCACTCCGGTTTTTTCTTTGGCTTCCATTCTGTCCAGTTCAGTTTTATTCTTCGCCTTCTCAATATATTTTTCAACTTCGTCGTAATTTGAAATTTGTAATTTTAAATTTGAAATTATGGAATGCTCCGGCGCCACTACCAAATATGTTACGCCAAAAATGGTATCAATCCTGGTAGTAAAAACATTGATTCTAACTTCAGAATTCGAAATTTGAAATTCTATTTCGGCTCCTTGAGATTTTCCAATCCAATTGATTTGATTTTTCTTCGTATGCTCCGGCCAATCAACTTTCGCCAAATCTTCAATTAACTCATCAGAAAAATCCGTTATTTTAAAAAACCAACCTGGAACTTCTTTTTGCACAATTTCCGTTCCGCATCGTTCACATTTTCCATCCAACACCTGTTCATTGGCAATAACAGTATGACAAGATTCGCACCAGTTTGTTTTCTGCGTTTTTTTATAGACCAAACCGCTTTTGAAAAATTCTCCAAAAATCCATTGCGTCCATTTAT
>DOKE01000023.1:6886-7046 GCA_003510895.1 Candidatus Moraniibacteriota bacterium | reverse complement strand
TCCATTGCGTCCATTTATAATAACCGGGTTCAGAAGTAATCGCTTTTTCATCAAAATCATATCCAAAACCAAGTGCTTTCATTTGACCAATATAAGTGACAATATTTTTTTTGGTTATTTCAGCCGGTTTTATTCCGGTTTTAATAGCATAATTTTCCGC
>DOKE01000023.1:6658-6830 GCA_003510895.1 Candidatus Moraniibacteriota bacterium | reverse complement strand
GTTTTAATAGCATAATTTTCCGCCGGAAGACCAAAGGAATCAAAGCCTTGCGGATGCAAAACATTATAGCCCTGCATTTTCTTGAAACGATAATACACATCACTAGCTGTATAACTCTCCGTATGCCCCATATGCAAACCGGTTCCGGACGGATAGGGAAACATATCCAAAA
>DOKE01000023.1:5514-6594 GCA_003510895.1 Candidatus Moraniibacteriota bacterium | reverse complement strand
CGGATAGGGAAACATATCCAAAACATAAAATTTCTTTTTTATCTTGTCATCTTTGTCAATTTTAACGGCATTGGTTTTTTCCCAAACCTTTTGCCATTTTTTTTCAACTTTTTTTGGATCGTAATTTGTCATAAAATTTTTGATTGTTGCTTATAAGCTATATACACATTTTCCAAAAGACAAGCAATCGTCACCGGACCAACTCCTCCGGGAACGGGAGAAATAAAACCTTCCCTATTTTTCATTGATTCAAAATCCGCATCGCCCAGCACTTTTCCATTCTCTTCGACAATTCCTCCGTCAATCACCATCGCTCCGTTTTTCAACATATTTCCCTTGATTAATTTTTTTTCTCCAACTGCCGTAACCACAATATCCGCATTTTTTATCTTTTCCAAGTTATTTTCAATATCGCCGCGCAAAATATATTCCGCTTTCACCCGCTTTTTTTCCAAAGCTTTTTGCATAACGCTTCCGAATTTTTCCGAATTGGCAATCACAACCGCATATTTGCCAAAAATATTTTTTTTGCCGCTTTCCAATAAAACAATTATTGCCTTGGGAAAAACCGGCTCGAGCTTTCCGGATTTGTCAGAAACAGAAAAACCGTCCACATCTTTTTTAACATCTATCTCGTTTATAATTCTTTGCGTGTTAAATTTTTCCGCAATTGGAAGTTGAACGATTATCCCGTTAATATTTTCGTCCCTATTCAAATCTTTTATTTTTTGAATAATTTCTTCTTCTTCGGAATTTTCATTAAAACGAAATAAAGAAAAATTTATTCCGATTTCCTTGGCTCTTTTTTCTTTAAGTCCAACATAAATTTCAGAAGCTTTATTTTGCCCAACTAAAATCACCGCCAGACCAGGAGCTTTTTTTTCTTTGGCTATTTTTTCTTTCAAATCAGCCAAAATATTTGCCGAAACTGTTTTTCCTTCCAAAATATTCATATCCGCATTATACCTCAAAAACGCAAAAAAACGCAAAGGATGCGTCTTTTGTTGCTTGTTTCTTGTCGCTAAATGCTATTTATAACGAAGCGCGTCCAAAGGATCGGTTTTGCTGGCGCGGCGCGCT
>DOKE01000023.1:5174-5415 GCA_003510895.1 Candidatus Moraniibacteriota bacterium | reverse complement strand
AACCGACTATCGCCGATGACCCGATAACTCCCAACACCAACCACATAGGAGCGCGAAACAAATTAACCGTTTCTCCTCCAAATTTTGTCGCAACGAAATTAATAATCATATTAAAACCCTTGCCTCCCAACCAACCAATGACCACTCCGGACAAACCTCCCAAAAATCCCATAATCGCCGATTCCATAAAAAACATAATTGAAATAGACGAATCCGATGCTCCAATTGATTTCATAATTCC
>DOKE01000023.1:0-5099 GCA_003510895.1 Candidatus Moraniibacteriota bacterium | reverse complement strand
ATTCCAATTTCTTCCGTTCTTTCCAGTAACGTAATAGTCATTGTGTTGAACATACCGATAGCAGAAACCACCAAAGCAATAGTTCCAAAAAGCATCAGAATAATACGCACCACGCTGAATATTTGATTGGCTTGATCAACCGTGTCAGAAAGAGACGAGACCAAAAGTCCTTGTTCCAAAATTGAATCTCTGATCACATTCATCTCTGTTGTGTTGCGCGACTTAACTTTCACCTGCCCGTATTTTTCAATATTCAAATATTCCAAAGAAGATGAATTTATGTAAACAACATTATCTTCTCCCTCAATCACTCCGATTATTTTATATTTTTTCTCATCTTTCACTAATTCAAAATTACTCTGAAGATTGCCCTCGACATCTTCCGACTTGGGAACAAAAAAAGTAAACGTCATTTCTTTGCCCATCAAATCATCGGTTGTTTTTCCAAACAATTGAGCCACAGCGGAATTTATAATTATTCCATTCGGATCAGTGTCATTCAAAAGATTTCCCTTACTGGCTTTATATCCACCCAATTTCAAAAACGAAGGTTTTGTTCCAAAGGTTACAAGATCAGCCGACAAGTCTTCAATATGACCCTGTGCATTTATTTGAAAAGCTGGACTAACTTCTTCCACTCCCGGCATTTCTTCAAGTTTTTTTATAATTTCCCTATTAAGACTGATTATTCCCGACTTAGCTTCTGAAATATCCAGAGTCAAAAGAGAGTCGGAAGTGGTGATACGTTCCAATAAAGTGCTCCTGAGTCCTTCTCCCAATGATACTAAAAATAAAATAGCCGCAATACCTATGCTCATACCCAAAACAGTTAAAAGCGTTCGAGAGGTTCTCGCTTTAAACATTCTGGTTGATAATTTGAATAGGTCTATGAATCTCATTTTTTTATTTTTAGGTTGAATATTTCAAAAGCATTATGAGTTCCAACTCCTTAACTACTTTTTCCGCTGTGCCTCGATAGAAACCAGCTCCACCCAATGATTTTGGCGCATCCAATCTTTGAAACAGACCGAATCTGTCAATCTTGTTTTCAATTCTCAATTTAACAAAAGATCTGAATCGCAACATACTCTCATTGTCCAAATGAATATTAAAAGTATCAATCAAATATTCAGAAATTAAAATTGCGGATTTTTCCGGATCATTTATGACATTTTCCACTTGATGCAAAATACTGCGCACCCTTTCACTGAAATGATGCACTCTTTTTTTATTCCAACCGGCGCCGCCTGATTCAAGATCCAAATCCAATTTTTCCTCAAATGATCTTTCGTCAATATTTTTAAACAAAAATTCCTTGAGAATATTTTCCGCAGAAGAAACTTGCTCCTCCGTAAGTTCGGAAAGAATGTGATTCATAAGCTGTTTAGCTTTAAATGGAATCAGCAGCACGCCCATCTGTTGGAGAGATAAATTTTTAAATGTTCGCATCAACAATTTTAATTCGCTCGTCATTTCTTCCGGGTTGACTGACAACTCCTCCTTGACCGCTTCCGCTGGACGCTTATCTTTGTTGATATCTTCCCTCTCTTTCTTTCCATCTTTCATATAGATGATACGATCGGCATAGTGAAGATGATCAGGGTTATGCGTAACCATTATCAAAGTTTTTTTGTCCGTAGCATTTATTTCTTTGAAAATTTCCAGCACATTTTGCGCCGATTCGCTGTCCAAATTTCCCACCGGTTCATCAGCCAAGATAATGTCAGGATTATTAATAAGCGCTCTGGCAATAGAAACACGTTGTTTTTGACCGCCAGAAAGCATTGACGGAAATTTGTCCGCTTGCTCGGCAATCCCAAATCTTCTGAGAAGTTGCATTCCTTTTTCTCTACGTTCTTTCAGATTTTCTCCCCGAAAAACTTTAGGCAAACAAACATTATCTAAAACTGTCAAAGAAGAAATCAAATAGAAAGCTTGAAAAACCATTCCGATTCCCAACTGATGAAACTCCACCTTCTCTCTTTTCGTCATTAATTTTAAATTCTTTCCCTTCACTGAAACGTCGCCATAAGTTGCCCCTTGAAGACCAGAGATAGCATAAAGCAAAGTTGATTTTCCGCAACCGGAAGGACCGAAAATAATTATATATTCTTCGGGATATATCTTTAAATCAACTCCGTCCAAAGAACGAACTTCGTTTGATTTTCCTTTGTTATATATGACTCGAAGTTGACTAACTTCTATCAAAGAATCTGCCATTTTTTATTTTTATTTTATCTTATCACTCCCTAAAATTATAACACACAAACTAATAAATATAAAAACAAAAAAATGTCTTCAAAAAAAGATTTTTTATTGATTTTTTTCTTGCAAAATCTGCATTAATTTCAAATAGAATCTGAGATTATGCACAGAGGCTAATCGCAAAAACAAAGGTTCATTTATTTTCAAAAGATGGCGCAAATAGGCTTTAGTATAATTTTTGCAAGTATGACAGTCGCATTTTTCATCCACGGGAGAAAAATCCTCCCGAAATTCTTCATTGCCAATATTTATAGTCTCATAAAATGAGCTATTCAAACTATCGAAATCTTTTTTCCAAATAAACAATCTTCCGTGCCTGCCTTCTCTGGTTGGAATAACGCAATCAAACATATCCATTCCCGCATTAACCGCCGCCACAAGTTCTTCCGGCCGTCCCAGCCCCATCAGATATCTTGGTTTATCCGCAGGCAAGATTGGCGCCACCCAATTCAAAATATCACTCATTTTTTCCCTCGGTTCTCCCACTGCCACTCCGCCAATCGCATAACCGTCAAAATTTAATTCGATTAGCTGCCTAGCCGATTCTCGACGCAAATCTTCATAGATTGATCCTTGGATTATCGCAAAAAGAAGCGGTCTCCCATTAATATATTTTTCTTTATTCTCACTAATGTATTTGTCAAAAAATAACTTGCATCTGGCCGCCCAACGAGTTGTCAATTCCAAAGAATTTTTAGCATATTCATACGAACACGGAAAAGGAGGACATTCATCCAAAACCATAATAATATCCGATCCAAGATTAAGTTGAATTTCGATGGATTTTTCCGGACTCATAAAATATTTTTTTCCATCCAACGGATCAACAAATTCCACACCTTCTTCGCTCAACTTGACTCCGCTTGTTCCGAATTTTTTTTCCGCTCTAATGCCCAAAGAAAAAACTTGAAAACCGCCCGAGTCTGTCAGAATCGGTCCGTCCCAATTCATAAATTTATGCAATCCGCCGGCTTTTTTTATCAAGTCATCGCCCGGTCGAAGCCATAAATGATAAGTATTTCCCAAAACAATTTCCGCTCCCAATAAGCGAAGTTCTTCGGGATAAATATTTTTCACCGCCCCCTTTGTGGCAATCGGCATAAAAAACGGAGTATTAATTTCTCCGTTTCTTGTTTTCAATTTTCCAATTCTCCTATTCCCTTCCTTCGAAATTATTTCCATAAATTTATTCGTCTATCTACATATCCAGGATTATACAATGCGCCCGGAAATTTCTTTTTCCTTGATGTATTTTTTTGGCAATTTAATTCTTAATTTTCTTCCTATTATTGGATTTCAGAAAATTCTTTTCTGAAATAACTGACCTGCCAATTCTTCTTTCAATTTGCTTTCTGGCTGTTCCAGCAACTTCCCCGCCAAGCCTAGCATCATCTTTTAATCTTTGTATGCCCTTGGAATCTTTGGTTTTGTGAATTTCTTTTGTAGTTCGTTCACCAAGCATAGTCAATATGAGTTCAAAGTCGTCCATATGGTCACGAAGATTTTCACGTTTCAAACCTTTTATCTTTTTGTATTCATTTGGCTTTAGCCCAAATGTAGCTTGTGATATTTCTGCGGTTAAAATTTCATAGTCCTGTCTATGTTCAGCGCCTCTTTTTTGCCACTCATCAGTCAACTCTTCGCGAATTGCAATGCCACGCATACGCATTTCAATCCACTCTTCGGGATAACCTTTGAGTTTATACAAAAGTCTTGTTCGTTTACTGGCAAGTTCTGGATTTTCCACTTCTTGAATACGCTCATAACCAACCTTGGCCAACCAGCGCTTGAATGGTTCAGCTTTTGGCGAAGGAATGGATTGAATAATGCGAAACATGCCCTCGGTATTTGCGCAGTCAGTTTCGTATTTTTTACCATCACTAGACGTTAATTTCAGTTGTACCCAAATTGGGGACAACTGAGAATCAGTAAATTCACGTTGCTTAATCTTTCCCCAGTATTGCCGAGGAGTTGGGCTATCTGTTAAAACCTCGACCACATCAACAACCGAAAAATACCATTCCTTATTAAAAATAGTCCGTCGAATGTTTTTGCCTTTAAAAATAGAGAGGTGATTTTCTGGATTTTGACTAGTTTCCATATAACTTATAAATATAGGGATATCAAATTTGATACCCCTATATTATATCACTAAATTTTGTTTAATCACAGCGCAATTTGGGTGGAGCAAAAGAAAAATATAGAATAATTCTCCTCATTATTAGTGCCCTTTTGAAATTTTTTGACCGGTCTTGACACGCTAGTTGTTTTCTGCTATACTACTTTGAACGCTAATTTTGGCGTCGAATCGTTCCTAAAACCACGAAAGAGGAGGAAAAAAACATGAAACATCGTGTCGTAGTTTTTCTGATGTTGCTTACTCTCACAGGTTGTGCTGGTATGCAGAGAGGCTTGCTCATCATTTTGGGCAACTCAGGCGGGCGCCGACTGGATCGTCGTTCAGTACGGATTCAACGGAGACCCGATTAACTGCTGGAAACTCCAGAATGTCAGTATCACCAATGAGCAGAGTTCAGACGGGATTTACTGGAAGGAGGGATCGGGTCATCTTGTTCACATCTCCGGCTGGTATAACCGCATCCAGGTGGACGGCGGCCGCTACGAAGAAGCAGCCAAACTTCTCGGAGTCGAGCTTCCGAAAATCACCAACGGTAAATATGTAAAATAGTATCAAGGACTAAGCAGACCTACTGCTTCCGCCAAGGTTATCCAAGGCGGTTTTTTCTTTCCAAAAAAATTTCAAAAAAGGGCTATTAAAAAATAAAATTTAAGGGCAAATAAAATTTCACATAACGTGCGCGGATATGTGAAGT
>DOKE01000022.1:4235-4425 GCA_003510895.1 Candidatus Moraniibacteriota bacterium | reverse complement strand
AGTCCTGTCCGGTCCACAAAAATTATAGAAAGAAAAAAGGGCTTGAAGGGCGCGAGTAGAATGCGTATAAGCATTCTGTGTGTAGCGCCCAGATTTTGAGTCGGAGCGAGAAAAAGTCCTGTCCGGTCCACAAAATATAAAGGGCGATTAGCTCAGGTGGTTAGAGCGCGTCACTGATAATGACGAGGTC
>DOKE01000022.1:0-4142 GCA_003510895.1 Candidatus Moraniibacteriota bacterium | reverse complement strand
GGGATCGCCCACAGAAAAAACTATCAGACTACAATCTGATAGTTTTTTATATTCGCAATTATTTCTTCAAGAATTTTTGAATACTATTAACCGCGATTGCTCCTTCAGCGGCAGCGGTGATAATTTGTTTGAATTTATTGGATCCGGTCGTAATGTCCCCGGCCGCCCAAATTCCTTTTTCCGAAGTTCTTCCGTCAGAATCAATTTTGATATATTCTTCTTCGTCTAATTCTACCTTCAAATCCTTAGTCAAATTAATATTCGGCTCTAATCCAATTTCAATAAAAACTCCATCCACAGCAAGTTCGGTGGAATTAATATAGGAATTATCCAATACAAGTTTTTCCACTTTTTGTTCGCCCTTTATTTCTTTCACATTAGCATTATACAGAACTTCTATTTTTTTATTTTCTTCAATTGATTTTATCCAAAAATTTTCTGCGCGAAGTTTTTCTCCACGATAAATTAAATATACTTTTTCCGCGATATCCGCCAAATATACAGCTGCTCCGGCAGCGCTGTCATTTCCTCCAACCACCGCCACTTTTTTTCCCTTAAAGAAAAAACCATCGCAAGTGGCGCAATAGGAAACTCCTTTTCCGGCAAAATCTTTTTCCCCTAGAACTCCCAAATGTCTGTGCCTGGTTCCCATTGTCAAAAGAACTGTTTTTGCTTCAATCTTTTCTCCATTGCTTAAGAATAGTAAAAAGTTTTCATCTTTTTTTTCTATTTGATCCACTGTGGCAGCCTTGATTTCTGCTCCCAAACTTTTTGCGTGTTCGGAAGATTTTTGCGCAAATTCAAAACCGCTTATTTTTTGCGTTCCCAACCAATTGCCAATTTCGTGAGTTTCCGTGACAAGCCCGCCGACTACTCCGCCAATCACAATATTTTTTATTCCATATCTGGACGCATACACCGAAGCAGAAAGTCCAGCCGGACCAGCGCCCACTATTGCAAGATCGAGTTTCATTGTTTTTGGAAATTAAGAGTTATAAAAATAAAAAATAGTTATAAAAAATGCCAGCGCTAATCTATACCAAAAAAATATGGCGTAACCGGAATTTTTAATAAATTTAAGAAGAAAAGAAATTGCCCAATATCCACTGACAGCCGAAGCCAAAACACCAAAAATCAAAGGAATTGTCTTGAAAGTTCCATTGAAAAAATTTGAAAATTGAAACAGCGTTGCTCCAAAAATTATCGGGGTTGCCAACAAGAAAGAAAAGCGCGCCGCCGACTCTCTGGAAAGTCCTGCCGCAAGTCCCGCGGTCATCGTGGCTCCGCTGCGAGAAACTCCCGGGATAATAGCAATCGCCTGCGCAACTCCAATTATGATTGAATCTAAAATTGTTACGTCTTTTATTTCTTTTCTGTGTTTCAAAAATTTGTCCGCGAGGAACAAAAGAGCTCCGACAAATGAAAGCGTAAAAGCGATAACCAACGGATGCCTTAATGCTCCTTCGGCATAACTTTCCAAAAAATATCCCGCCAACGCTCCAGGAATCGTAGCAACAACCAAAAACCACAACAGATTAGCATTATAATTTGAAGTTTGCGATTTATAGTTTTTAATAAATAATTTCTGAAAAGCAATTTTTAAAATTTCCAACCAATCTTTCCAAAAATATCCAATCACTGCCGCCAATGTTCCAAAATGCAATGCCACATCAAAAGCCAGCCCCGGATCTTCCCAGCCAAAAAAATAGGGCGCCAACACCAAATGCGCCGTTGAAGAAATAGGAAGAAACTCTCCTATTCCCTGCACCACTCCCAATATGATCGCTTGAAAAATATCCGCCATAAAATTTTCTACTTTTTCGCAATTAAAACCAAGTTCCTCCCGCTTATTATATCACACATCTCTATTTTGAATCCGGCTTGAAAAAAAGTTTTTTTCAAATCCCGCAAAGTAAACGCGTGATGAAAACGATTAAAAATTTTTCCCTGATTATCCGTAAAGGAAATATAGCAATCATTCCAGTCCAACTCGCTTTTTCCCAAAATTTTATTTTTCCAATTTTTAAAAATATTTGAAAAATATTTTTTCCGCCAAAGATTCCAAACTGTTATGATAATATATCCGCCAGGCTTAGTGATTCGATACAGCTCATTGACCAGCTCCGTCCTAATGTCAGCGCTTGGAATATGATGAAAAACAGCAACAGAATAAACCGTATTGAAAAAATTATCACTAAATGCTAAGCTTGTTTGACTGGGATCGGTTTTGGAAAAATGGGCGTTTTCATTAGAATGTTTCAAATTAGCAATGTCAATCAATTCGCCAGAAACATCCAATCCCCAATATTCCATTTGGGCGGAATTTTTCAAAAAATCAAAAAGCCGTCCATTTCCGCAACCAAAGTCCAACACCCTGTCTCCGTCCTTAATATAATTTTTGATAAATTCCAAGTCAGTCCAAAAATGTTTTCTAGTTTGAGAAAACTTGCCGGAAATCAAATCATAACCCTTCTCGGTTTCCACTAATATCTTTTGCGCAATTTCTTTTTTCATATGATTAAAGCTTACGACAATTTCATAATCTCCGCAATTGAAAATCTTCCTTGCAACTCTGAGGGACTTTCGGCGTTAAAAAAGAAACTTTCCAAGGAATTCGGATTGCCTATTCCCACTAACGCCAATATGCGCGAACATTATGAACAATTAATCGCCAAAAGGAAAATTAAAAGAAACATTTCTTTTGAAAAAATTCTTCTCAGTCGAAAAATTCGCACTCAATCGGGAGTTGCCGTAGTTGCCGTGCTAACCAAATCCTATCCTTGTCCCGGAAAATGTATTTTTTGTCCCACCGAAAAAGATATGCCAAAAAGTTATCTTTCCAACGAACCGGCAGTAATGCGAGCGATTTCTTCTCAATTTGATCCCTATCTTCAAGTTCAAAACCGTTTGCGTTCTCTGGAGCTCAATGGACATCAAACCGACAAAATAGAATTAATTGTGATGGGCGGAACTTTTTCCTATCTTCCTAAAACTTATCAAGAAGAATTTATCACCGAATGCTTCAGAGCGGCAAATGAATATGGAAAAATAAAAAATAAAAGTGTAAAACTAGGAAATAATTTAAAAATTGAACAGAAAAAGAATGAGCGAGCGAAGCACAGAATCGTAGGACTAACATTGGAAACTCGTCCGGATTATGTGGATGAAAAAGAAATTATGAATTTTCGCGAACTGGGATGCACACGTGTCGAACTAGGCGTGCAAAGTATTTTTAATGATATTCTCTTGAAAAATAAAAGAGGACATCTGGTAGAGGAAACTATTCGCGCCACCAAAATATTAAAAGACGCCGGATTTAAAATCAACTACCATATGATGCCCGGACTGCTTGGATCGTCTGTCGCCAAAGATTTCAAGATGTTCCAAGAACTTTTTTCCAACCAAGATTTTCAACCGGATATGTTGAAAATTTATCCCACCGTTGTTGTAAAAAATTCCAATTTATATAAAGTTTGGAAAAAAGGAAACTACAAACCTCTTTCTGACAAAGCTTTCGCAAAATTAGTTTTAAAAATAAAAAATGAAGTTATTCCTCCCTATGTCCGCATTGCTCGCCTGGTTCGCGATGTTCCAGAAACATCAATTGAAGCCGGACCAAAAATTTCCAATCTGCGTCAAATCATAATCCCTCAATCAAAATGTCCTTGTATTCGTTGCCGGGAAGTAAAATCTGCCTATGAAATTGGAGAAGAAATTATTTTAGATCGCATTGATTATGCCGCTTCTGATGGAAAAGAAATATTCTTGCAATATGTTTCGAGAGATAAATCAAAGCTTTTTGCGCTTTTACGTTTGCGCGTTGCGTCGAAAAACAATGCTCATAATTTTATTCCCGCCCTTCAAAACTCCGCTCTTATCCGCGAAGTCCATACCTATGGAAAACTTGCTCAAATAGACAAAAAGGATAAAACTTCTCCACAACACATTGGCCTGGGAAAAAAATTAATTTTGGAAGCGGAAAAAATCTCTCGCCAAGAATTTGGCATAAATAAAATCGCCATCATCTCCGGCATCGGTGTGAAGGGATACTATCGAAAACTGGGATATAAATTGAAAGATACTTATATGGTAAAGAAAATATAAAAAATGACTTTTAAATTATTTTTTAAAGGCCTTGCGCG
>DOKE01000011.1:80346-80496 GCA_003510895.1 Candidatus Moraniibacteriota bacterium | reverse complement strand
TTGCCAACGCCAACCGGAAACAATATCGTAGCCTTCTTTCATTTTTTCCAAAAGAAGCGAGATATCATTCGGATCATTTTGCAAATCGCCATCCATCGTGATGACAACTTCTCCTGTGGCATTTTTTATGCCGGCGTCAAAAGCGGCAGT
>DOKE01000011.1:80164-80287 GCA_003510895.1 Candidatus Moraniibacteriota bacterium | reverse complement strand
CCGGCGTCAAAAGCGGCAGTTTGTCCGAAATTTTTTCTAAACTTAATCAGCTTGAGTGGAAAAAGATTGTCGCATTCATTAACTGTGTTGTCCCTGGAACCATCATCAACAAAAATTATTTCA
>DOKE01000011.1:79776-80061 GCA_003510895.1 Candidatus Moraniibacteriota bacterium | reverse complement strand
AGCTTCTTTTATTTTTTGATGAAGCATTTTCACGTTTCCTTCTTCGTTATACAAAGGCACCACAACAGATATGCCAATTTTCTCTTCCATAATGAATGAATATTAAAAAATAAATTATCCCACTCCCTAATTTTAATCAAAATATGCCACTTTGGCAAACTACAAAAAACTGATATAATCAACACAATGAACATCCAAAAAAAAATCTTTCAACTTTTTCATATTCTTGTTATCAAAAAAACGAACAACAGTTTGCTTCAGTTTTTTCGTTATCTTATTGCTGGC
>DOKE01000011.1:35820-79662 GCA_003510895.1 Candidatus Moraniibacteriota bacterium | reverse complement strand
GCGTTGTCGATTTAGTTATTCTCTTTATTTTCTATCATTTGCTCGGCGTTAATTATTTAATTGCCGCCGCTTTCGGATTCTTGGCTGGCGTAACAACCAACTACACCATCAACACGCTGATTGTTTTTGAAAGTTCAAGAAAAAAGAAAACAGAATTTTCTCTTTTCGCCCTGATTGGAATCGGAGGATTGCTCTGGACAGAACTTATTCTCTGGATTTTTGTGGATAATCTTGGCGTACCGGTAATGTTTTCCAAATTAATCGCCATCGCCCTGGTTCTAAATTGGAATTTTTTTATGCGCAAAAAATTTGTTTTCAAAAAATCGCAAGCAATAATCACATAAACAAAAAAAGGGTTTGACATCAAAATTTCTCGATAGTATAATTTAATTATGAATAAAAAAATACAAGCAAAAAAAGAAATAACTCTTGACGACTTGGCATTAATGGTTGCCAAAGGTTTTAATGAGGTTAATGAAAAAATGGACAATGGTTTTAAAAATGTTACAGAAAGGCTGGACAAAGTTGAAACTGATGTTCAGACACTCAAGACTGATGTTACAGAAATAAAACTAACAGTAAATAACATTAAAGCTGATCTGAATAAAAAAGTTGATAAAATCGACCATAACACGCTCACATATCAAGTAGAAAGGTTAGAAAAAAAATTCGCCTAAAAAAATAATTAATACAAACAAAAAATATGAACAAAAAAACAACATTATTTATGGTTGTCGCGCTTATGACCATAATACTGGTTCAAACAAAAATCACAAAAGCAAATAACCAAATAGATTCTGCCAAAAGCAAGGCTGATATTCTAGAAGAAAGAAAAGCCGCAATCGAAGCGAAAAAAACAGAATGGCAAGAAAACATTGCCGCGAAAAAAGAAGAACTGCAACAAAAAAGATGTGAAGTTGCTCAAAAAAGAATTTCAACCAAATTCGGTCAACTTGAAAATAACAGAAAAATGTATCAGACAGTTTATGCTAATATGAATTCCCGTCTGACCAGACTTGTTCAAAGACTTGATGAAGCGAAACTGGATACAACCCAACTCAAAACTGATTTGGCAACATTAAACACAATGATAGAAAAACTTCACACAGACTATGCCGCTTTCGCAACGGAATTTAAAGGAACTGAAACCGCCGCTTGCGAAAAAACAAAAGTTGAATTTAAAAATCAATTCACAGAGGCGCGCGCCAAAACAGCTCAAATCAAAAAAGATCGCACGGCTATAAAAGATTTTTTCAACTCAACAATCAAGCCCGAGTTGCAATCCCTCAAAGCCGAAATTGCAGAAGAAGCTGAACAAGCTAAAATTAAAGCGAAAAACAAAATAAAACAAAACGAAACAACAGACACAACAACGCCTTCCAGCGAAACAACCACGACAGCTGAAACTGAAATTTTAAATTAAAAAATTCTTAATAAATATTTCTAAAAAACAAAAATATGTCGAAAAAAAGAGTTTTATTGGTATCAGGTTTGATAATATTGATAGCACTTACTGTTATATTTTTTATTTATTCATCCATAAATAAAGATGTTCCTTCCACACAATCCGATGAAATAAAAACGAGACAAACAATTCTTCCTAAAACAGACACCAGCAAAACAACTGAAACACCAAAAAATGAATTGGAAGCGCTTCCCGCCGATAACACAGCGGCTATTGAAAGCGAACTAAGCAATATTGATGAAGAAATAAATTCAGCCACAGATGTTGATTTGGAAGATCTTTCCGATATAGAAAATGATCTCTAAAAAACAATAAATGAAAACCGGCTTACATATAAAAATATCCTCGCTATTGCTTCTTGTTTTCTTCTTGTTTTTTCCTTCTTCCAAATCCGCCGCTTCGGACTATGACTTGCATCAAAAATACGAGCAATATAAGGAATACGAAAAATATTCCAACTACCAAAAATATAAGGACTATTTGGAATACAAAGAAAAATATGCTTTTGAAAGCGCCAAAGAAAGGGCGGAATATAAAGACGCTTATGACAAATATCGTCAATACAAAAAAAGTCCTTCTCGTTTTCCCCAATATGCTCAACTAAAAGATGAGTATAAAAAATATACTAAATATAAAGAAAATTATCTTCCCAATAAAAAATATAAAGACTACAAAAAATACAAAAAATATAATGACAAACAATATAAAGAATACAAAGATTATGGCTCCGATACTTATAAAGATGGCTACGACAGATACCAAGCATTTCTAAAAGATATAACTAATGTGACCAATAATCGAGGCGCCAATATCCGCGTTGGTCTTTGGAGTTACAGCAAAGACGACTTAATTGCCAGTCCAATAAAAATTGAATCTGCCAAAGCTTTCAAAATAACCGACTGCAGCTCAACTATTATTGGAGAAATTCTTCCCGGAGAAAATGCCCGCGTTACCTATGTCGACGATTCAGATGGCCATCTCTTGGTCTATAACAGCAATTTGGTAATTCCCGACACGGAAATTGAAGAAAAAATTTGTTTCCAGGCTTCCGATGGAGACAATGAAAATATGATTTTTGATGTTAATCGTCCTAATTCATCTTATGATCAATATCGAGGAAAAATAAAAGTTCAACACAGTAACACCTCTGACAATAACACACAGGAAGGCAGCGCCCGCAGAATCTGGGTCATCAACGAACTTCCTCTTGAGCTTTATGTTTGGGGATTAGGAGAAGCGGGAGGAGGAATAACAGAACATACCAAGACTATGATTGGAGCTTTTCGAACATATGGCAGATGGTATATGGAATATGCGACCAAATGGGCTGCCGAAGGATTTCATTTACTTTCCAACTCCGGATCACAAATTTATCAAGGTTATGATTACGAAAAAGACCACACTTCCATCAGAGAATTAGCCCAAAAAACCAATGGAATCATAATGAAAAGCGGAAACAATATCGCTCTGGCGGCTTATGGTTCATGGACAGACGGTAAAACCAGAAGATATGAAGATGGTCATTGGGGCAATACCTGCGAAACTCCCACCGGAACGAAATCTTCAGTCTATCCCGAACTTAGCAGCGTATCTGACAATTATGGAAAACATCCTTCCCTTTCCACTTGCGAACTGGCTGCCAATGGAAACCATATGGTTGGACTTTCCGCCAACGGATCATTAATTTTAGCCAGAGATCACAATTGGGATTGGACAAAGATACTAAACTACTACTACACTGACATAAATCTAGTTAAAGAATATTAACTAAAAAAATAATGTCTTTTCGTTTTTCAAAAATATTCTCGCTTGTTTTTTTTCTTGCCCTAATCGGTTTGATTGCTTGGGCTTTTCCCGTGATAAACAAACGCTATCTCGATGATTCATCAATAGAAAACTCCGAAGAAAAATCTTCAAACAAAAATAATTCCGAAACAAAAAAACAAGAAGATTTCACTAACAATTCCGAATTGCTCGAAGAAAATTCAAATGAGGATGAGGAATTTTCCACAGAAGATGAGAGTGAGAATGAATTTTTGGAAATAACCAAAGATGATTGCAACAATAATTGTTCTGAATATACAGATCAAGAAGATGTCCAATATTGCAAACAAGTCTGCGGCTTGGCGGATTCTGAAAATCCCTCGACTGAAAAAACCGAATGTGATGGACTGTCTGAACTGAAAAAAGATTATTGCTTAAAAGACCTGGGAATTAAAAACACGGATTTTTCCCTATGTGAAAAAATCGTGGATAAAAATATTGCCAAGACCTGCCACAATAGAATCCTGGAAGAAATAATGGAAACCGGAAGCCCAATGCAGTGATTTACTTAAAAAAATAGTCAGTATTTACTGCTCTTTTTTTATTTGCTACAATAAACAAAGAAATATATAAAAATATTATAGTTTTAATATAAATGACTAATAGTTATCCAAGCAAAAAAATATTTATCGTAATCCCCGCCTATAATGAAGAAAAGGTCATTCAAGATGTCATTCTGGAGATAAAAAAAGCTGGCTACGAAAACATCATTGTAGTTGACGATGGAAGCGCCGATCAGACCCAAAAAAAAGCCTCTGAAATGAATGTTGTCGCTCTGAGACATAAAATTAACCGAGGCAAAGGAGCCGCCACCAAAACAGGGATTGAAGCAGCTAAAATTCTGAAAGCGGATATAATCGTGACTATGGACGGCGACGGACAACATGACCCGGCTGACATAAAAAACCTGGTATATCCCATCGTGAACAATTATTGTGATGTTGTTCTAGGTTCTCGCCTTATGAATCCGGATGGTATGCCCTGGTATAAAATTTTGCACAATAAAATTGGCAATGCAATCACCTGGTATCTCTATGGACTTTGGGTTACAGACAGTCAATCAGGTTTCAGAGCATATTCCAGAAAAGCCTCCGATGTTATAAATACCAAAGGCGATCGCTATGAATATGACAGCGAGATAATTAAGGAAATTTATATTTATAAATTAAAATATAAAGAAATTCCAATTAAAGTTCGCTATACGGAATATTCAATGGGAAAACTCCAAAAACAAGGACTTATAAATGGAATAAAAACCGTTTACAAAATGATTTGGAAAATAATTGCTTAATTTTAAAATTTTATGAACCCAACAATCCACCTTTATCAAATTATTATCGTAGTTGTTGCCGCTATTATGCTTTATCAGGGATCCGTTAACTATTTTAAGAAAAAAAATGGGCAAACATTTTTTAAACTTTTCATCAGAATAGCGGTTTGGGGAGGAATGGCATTGGTTGCCCTATTTCCATCTTTTACAAATTTTCTTGCCAATATTATAGGCATAAAAGGAAATATAAATGCTGTAATCCTAACCGGATTTCTTTTAATATTCTTGATGATTTTCAAGCTTCTTTCAGCTATTGAAAGACTGGAACAAAATATCTCAACAATAACAAGAACGGATTCTTTAAAGGAAATAAACCCAAATCAAAATAAGCTATAAATAAAAGGACTTATTGCGCTGCTTTGAGCAAAGATAACAAGAGCTCCAACAAAAAATATCATAATTATAATTGGCACCATCCACCAAGCTCTTTTTTCCTTTAAAAAAATACATGCCTGAATTAGAAGCCCTGTGTTTTTTTTCATAATCTATATTAATCCAAGAATTAAAATAAAATTACACATACTAAGAAATATTAGCGTTAATCTTATCTAGCTCTCCTGACATTTTTTAATTTAAAATATTTTTTAAAATATAATCGGATAATAAATTTCCTGCTAAATGATTTGCCTCTTTTGACCAGTGCTCATGACAAGAAGGATGTACGACAATTTTCTGATAATTTAAACTTTCCATCGCGGAAAGAGCAGACAAATACTTTATATTATTTTTATTTGTAAATTCTAAAAGTCTTTTTTCCGGTTCATATTTATCTAATTCTATTCCCTCGTGAGATTTTTCCAACTGACTAAACAATTCTTGAGAAACTTGTTCAGGATTGGAAAGAGAAAATAACAAAAATCCAACCCCATTATCCTCCGATTCCTTTTTTATTTTTAAAATTAATGATTCGGTAGTTTTCCACGCTTGCTCCCATTCTAAAGGAATATCCTTGAAATACACAGCATAACTGTCGGTCGATTTTTCAGTTGATTCTGTTTGGGTATGCAAATTAAATCTAGCAAGTAAATTTCTAAAAGGGATTGATTTGTTTGAAAGCCTGTAAATGTATCTAACCACGTGTAATTTATCAAAGAATAAAGTTCTCAATTTGCTATTATATTGATTTAAATATGAATTAGATATTTTAAAATCATTAAAAAATAAATTGCCGGAATTATCCAAGGAAGCATATGGCATATTCGGACTTTTTTCCAATTCAAAAGAATTATTTCTAATGTCATTAGCTGAAAAAAAAGAAAGTATCACCAAATCAGGAGAATATTTTAAAGCATAATCTCGCAAAAGCAAATACTCCTGGGCAGTACCGAAACCAGAAACTCCAAAAGATAATACTTCGACACGTTTTCCTTTTTTATTCAAATTTGATTCCATTTGTTTAAAAAATGCATCCTCAAAATTATAATGCATTGCTGCAACATAAGAATCTCCAATAATCGCAATTCTATATACCCCTTCCGGTTTTTCAATTGAATGTTCTATATCTCTCATTCCTTCCGAGTTAAAGCTAAAAATCGCTTCTACACAAGAATCTGATTCCTCCAATATCATATTTGGAATATGTTTTGTTCCTAAGACTAAATCGGGCTTAAGAAAACTTTTTATTTGAGGATTAAATAACCTGAAATAAAATTCTGTTCCAAAAAATAAAATTAAGAAGGTTATCAAAGAAATACCAAAACCAATTATAATATTTTTTATTTTTGACATATTTTAATCATTAGC
This sequence comes from Candidatus Moraniibacteriota bacterium, assembly GCA_003510895.1. GTDB lineage: Bacteria > Patescibacteriota > Minisyncoccia > Moranbacterales > GWC2-37-73 > UBA9338. Next base: position 73,300 of record DOKE01000011.1, on the reverse strand, counting down.
AGTTAATTCACTATTCCATATATCCCTTGCATTGTCTGCTCTTTTAATTATAAATTTTCCAGCAACAAGATAATCAATTTCGGTTCCCATCATACAGCGATAAGCATCTTCGATTGTACAAACAATAGGCTCTCCTCTTACATTAAAAGAAGTATTGATGAGTATTGGCATTTTACTTATACTACCAAATTCTTTTATTAAATCATAATATAATGGATTTTGATTTCTTTTCACCGTTTGAAGTCTTCCTGATCCATCCACATGAGTCACTGCTGGTATTTTATCACGAAATTCCTCTTTAATCGGATATACCATAAGCATAAAGTCTGCTGAATCAGGAATAGGTTTATCGCAATCAAAATATTTATCAGCATCATCGGCGCATACAACAGGAGCAAATGGTCTAAATTTTTCACGATGTTTCACCTTCAAATTTAGTATTTCCTTCATTTTAATATTAGCCGGATTAGACAAAACACTTCTTGCTCCAAGAGCCCTTGGACCCCATTCCATTCCCTTTTGAAACCACCCGATAACATTATTTTCAAAAATCAATCTTGCTACTTTCTTAACAATCTCAGAATCAGAAGAAAATTCAGAATATTTTATTTTATTCTCTTTTAAAAAGTTTTCTATCTCTTTATCTGAAAATTGAGGTCCTAAATAAGCATTTTTTAATACATATACTCTCTCATTTTCCAAGATTGAGTTATATGCAAATAAAGCAGCTCCCATACTCGTTCCTCCATCTGAAGCATTGGGTTGTATCCAAATATTCTTAAAAGGAGTTTTTGAAATAATTTTACCGTTATAAACACTGTTCAAAGCGACCCCTCCCGCTAATACTACATTTTCAAGACCAGTAATTAAATAAAGATAATGTAACATTTTTGTCATAATATCTTCCGTAACCATCTGAATTGCAGCTGCTATGTCTTTGTGCGTCTTAGTCACCTCACTGTTTCTTTTAAAAACAGGGCCACCTAATAAATTACATAGTTTTTTAGAAGGCATTTTGTCAGCATAATGATATTTAAAATATGACATATCCATTTCATAGCTTCCATCTTCTTTTATATTAACGACGTTTAAAATTTTTCGATAATATTCATTCGAATTCCTGTCCATATTTCCATAGGCGCTTAAGCCCATTATTTTATATTCTGAATTGTTTACACTAAAACCCAAATAAGCTGTTATTGTTGAATATAAAAGTCCTAATGAATGAGGAAATCTTATTTCTTTCATTAATTCCACTTTACTACCAATACCCCTTCCCAGGGTAGTTGTTGACCATTCGCCTACTCCGTCAACCGTTAAAATAGCGGCTTTTTCAAAGGGACTAGGCAGAAAAGCGCTCGAAGCATGGGAAAGATGATGTTCAATAAAAAAAATATCCCCTTTAAATTTTAATTTTTTTTGAATTATTCCCTGAACTCTAACTTTTTCATTTACCCAAGAAGGCATTGAACTGATAAAGGTCTTAAAACTTCTAGGAAAAACTTCTATATGTTGACTCAATATTCTTTCAAACTTAAGCAGAGGTTTTTCATAAAAAGCCACATAATCAATATCTTCAATAAGAATGCCTTGGCTCAAAAGACAAAAGTCTATGGCTTTTTCAGGAAAACCATTGTCATGTTTTTTGCGAGAAAATCGCTCCTCTTCAGCTCCAGCGACAATCATTCCATCCTTTAATAAAACAGCGGATGAATCATGATAAAAACAACTAATTCCTAATATATACATACCTAGAATTGATTATAATAATTATCTATGTCGCCTTTTAAATTCAAATCTTTCCAGTAAGAATCCTTTTTGGAATTTTTAATTTCCAATAAATGTTTTCTAGAAATTTTCATAAAAATCGAAGTTATTCCAATACCAATCAAATAAACTATTGAAAATAAAAAAACATTGACCAAAAAACTAATACTATCTCCGAAATACCTCATTCCCTCTTTAAATTCTTGTATAAAATATTTCATAATATTATTTTAAAAGCTGTTTTATCAGCTTACTTGTTAAAAGCAAACTAATTGTAATCAAGATAGATTTAAAATAAATTAAATCTAAAAAAATCCTATTCTTATTTAAAATAAAAAACAAAATGGAAGTAAATAGAAAATAACTTATTAAAAACCCCAAGATCCATCCAATATTTAATATTTTGATTTTTTCATTTTTTTCTAACATATTTTAACCACTAACCATTAAAAAATGCCTAGAACACCACCAAGCTATTGGTATTTAAAAAATTCTAGTGCGCAATTGATTGTTGCCAGCTTTTCAATATTCATATTATATTATTTTCATTCAAAATGCAACCAGACTTAATTAGATTTAAATCCAAATTACTCATAAATTAACTATTTTATGCCCATCAACCACGCCTTGCTTTTGTTCACTTTTATGTTAAAATTGTACTTGTTAATATCAAAAAATACACAAATGAAAAAGAGTAATTTAAAATTACTAATAAAGTTAAACATTATATTCTTTATATTTTATATTCTATTTCAACTTCTAGGAAAACTGGATTATTTTTTTGCTTTCCATTTTCTACATTCTTTAATAAAATTTATAGCTATTTTAGTCCTGTTTGGAATAAATTCGACTATTTTAATTAAATTATTTTTTAATAAAGATTTTAATTTTTGGGAATTTATAAGTATATCTTCCGCAATAAGCCTGCTCCTACCACCGCTTCTGATAACAATTGAGTTCTCTGAAATAAAAATATTATCACCAGAGTTACCAGCCATAAACTCTTTTATAATTTTTTTGATAACAACACTAGCCTACTATCTTAAAAATAAGGACGTAGAAAACAAATTGGATTTTAAAATCGAAAGATTTAACAAAAAAATAATTACTTCCCTTTTTTCTTCAACTTTTTTTTGGATTTTACTTTTTTATATATCACTAACTACTATCATTTTCTTAACCTATTATGCGCTGTCTGACCTTGATCCATTTTACTGGATGCAAAGATATTCCGAAGAATTTGCAGCAAAGTCTGTCACAAAAATATCTTCAGATAGGTATCTTTTTTCATCGCTAATATACATATTAAACCAAGGGTCTGATATTGGAATGTATACAGTTTTTAAATATATACTTCCATTATTATCCCTTGTAATATTAATACCAGCGTCACTAGTGGCCAATAAATATCCACAAAAAATCACACAAATACTCATACTGTTAACACCATTAATCAGCTCATCAACAATTTTATATCTGCAAACTCCAATACCACAAGCAATTGCAATAATATTAATCTTTTACTTCTTCTTCTTTTTAATTTATTCCTGGTTATTTAAAAAATCATTTTTCTATTATTTATCCGGAATCATAGTGCTTCTCGGATCGTCTTATCATGAGATGCTTGCGATTGCTTTTACTGTCTGGATTTTAGTAACAATATTTTTTAATATAAAAAATATTGTTACATTTATATTAAAAAATAGACTCACCACGCTGATTGTCATTTTTTTCATTACTTCAAATATTCCTTTTATAAAAAACCAGGCTATATTCATCTCCTATTGGGTTAAATTAGTATTGAAATATTCATTTTCTGCAAAATTTAATTTTATTTTTCCTGCATATTACGTAAATATGAATGGACAAAGTATGGGATGGGAGGGATTTATAGGTGTATCTAAATATTATCTTTATTATATTGGTCCAGCTTTGATTTTTTTAATATTGTTTTTTGTGTATCTTTTCATTAAGAATAAAGTTCTCCGAAAACATTTTTATTCATTAAAAACAGAGAAGGAATTTATAATCCTTACTCTTTGTTTTTTAATATTTTTTTCTATCTCGGAAATTTTACCACGACTTTTAAATTTTGCGCTGCTTCCTGAGAGAGCATGGGTATTTACAGGAATTTTTTCACTAACATTTTTATTTGTAATGTTAAATGTCTTAAAAAACGATTTTAAATATGTTTATTTTTTATTAATATTTCTTATTTTCATAAGCGTCGGTGGAGCTTTGTACATTAATAATTTAAAAAAATACATAATAACAAGCGCAAAGATTCAATCAACTGAATGGATAAACAAAAATTTACCAACCAATAGATTATTTTTTACTGATCTAGATAGAAATTTATTAAAATACTATGGAAAATCAGAAGTACAAAAAGTTCCCACAGAATTTTTTTTCAACAATTTAGTAGCAACAGAAATAATAAACAAAAACATCCCAGATAAATCGATTTCAAAAAAAGACTATTCGTCTTACATTGAATCAATCAAAAAAAACGCCAATGAACTAATTATTAAAAATCCTTACACGGAAAAAGAACTATTTGTAACTATGCTCAAAGAAAATATTCAGCAATCAAATGCATTACTTTCCTTATTAAATCTAGAAGCAAATAATGACGCCTACGAACCAGCCTTATATATTTATTACGCAAAACCCAACAAACTCAATCCATACCTTAATAGGCCTTATTATAAAGAAAACAGTATTAATAAAAATGATTTAATTTTTGACCAATATCCAGAAAAATTTATACGCATATATGAAGACAAAAAAAATGATATTGTAATTTGGAAAATACTATGAAAATATTAATTTTTTCCCCTTATTATCCGCCTCATATTGGCGGACTAGAATCGCATGCTGATGAATTCAATAAATATCTATCACAAAAAGATTCAGATATTGTTGTTTTTACACCAAGATTACCGAAAGAATCACCAGAAATTAAAATTAAATATAATAAGGTTAAAATAATAAGATTCCCCGCATTTGAAATAATTTCAAACTATCCTGTTCCAAAATTTTGGAAAACTGAATTTTGGAAACTTTTTTTTAATCTTTTCAATGAAGATTACGATATTGTAATTTCAAGAACGCGATTTTTCAATACCTCGCTACTTGCTTTTATTTATGCTAAGATAAAGAAGAGAGTAAAATGGATCCATATTGAACATGGGAGCGATTTTGTAAGGCTTTCCAGTAATTTTAAAACATTCATTGCAAAATTTTATGACTATACTCTAGGTTGGATTATTTTCAAGTATTCCGATAAAAATATTTCCATCTCAAAGGCTGTGCAAAAATTCGTTTACAAGTTTGATAAACGCGAGTCTCCTATTATCTATAGAGGATTAGAAACAAAAGAAATAGATAAAATCAAGCCCAATCAAAAAATAAAAAATGAATATTCCAATAAGACAATTATTTCTTTTGCTGGACGATTATATGAATGGAAGGGGGTAGAAAATAGTATTAAGGCAATTCAACTGTTGCCTCAGATAATTAAAAATAACCTCATTTTTTTGATTATCGGTGATGGTGAAGATTACCTAAAATTGGAAAAATTATCTAAAAATGAAGCTTCTATTAAAATGCTCGGAAAAATGTCTCGAAAAGAAGTTATTAGCATCTTGAAGGTTACCGATATCTATCTCCATTCAGCCAAACCAGGAGGCGGTCTATCCACCTCCTTACTTGAAGCTATGTATTGTGAATGTGCTATCATCGCTACATTAAATGAAGGAGCCAGTGAGATTATTAAGAATGAAGAAAATGGTCTATTGATAAATTCTTCCGATTCAAAATTAATTGCTGGAAAATTAGAAAAATTGCTTTGCGATAGAAACAAGATTAAAATGTTAGCCACAAATGCTAAAAATGATGTGCAAGAATTATTTTCTTGGGAAAAAACAATTAGCGCCTATCTTAATTATCTTAAATAAAAGACCCTCCATGACTATAAAGACATTCTTAAAGATTCCTTTGGTTTTGATAGAAAACATATTATTTTCATTATTTCCTAAATTCAGAGAAATAATTGAAAAATACATATATAATCCTTACCAGTTCAATGACAAACATCTAGAATACTCAAAAAAACAATTTGATGATTTTCTACAAAAAGTCGGGGGAATCAATTCAATAAAAGACAAAGTATTGCTCGAGCTTGGTCCCGGAGGATCAATAGGTTTTGGGATTTTAGCTCTAAAAAATGGAGCAAGAAAATACTACGCTATTGAAAACGGACAACACTCCTTTATTACCCCGGGTCAAATTAAATCCTATAAGAAATTACTCGATAATAATACATTATTAATAAATAAATTTTTCAATAAGAAGAATGAGATTTATACATATAATCCTCAAATGGTTGAGTTTGTTAAAATAAATCAAAATTCAAAATATAGTATTGCCAATAATTCAGTTGATTTAATATACTCCTGCGCAGTATTAGAACATGTACATAATTTAGAGCTCTGCTTTCAGGAGATGACTCGGGTTCTCGAATTAGGAGGAATTATGAACCATCAAGTCGATTTAAGAGACCACGTATTTTCACAAAAAAAATTATGGTTTCTAAATATCAGTGATTTTTGGTTTAATGCTTTATTTAAAAATACAGGTGAATATGTCAACAGGAAAAGATTGGATTTTTATGAATACTTAGCAAATAAACATAACTTAAAAATTACAAATTTAGAAAAAAATATTATTTTCAAAGAAGCAATACCAAAAAATTTGATAAAAAAATATCCAAATAAAGATTTACAAACATTATCATTTAATATGGTTTTAATAAAAAAACAATGTGCGGAATAACAGGAAAAATACATTTTAATAACAGTATACTATCCGAAGCGGATATTTTGACTATGAACGAAAAAATTATCCACCGCGGACCGGATGATGGAGGAGTGTATATTTCTCCTGATAAAAAGGTTGGTTTGGGTCATAGGCGCCTTTCAATTATTGATCTTTCCCCTCTTGGACATCAGCCAATGGCATATATGAATAAATATTGGATCGTTTTTAATGGTGAAATATATAATTTTCAAGAAAAAAGAGAGCTTCTGGAAAAGGAGGGCTACAAATTCAAATCCCATTCCGACACTGAAATAATAATGGCGCTATATGATAAATTCGGAAAAAAATGTCTCGATCACTTGCGAGGGATGTTTGCTTTTGCTATTTACAACGAACAAGAAAAAACAATTTTCTGCGCCCGTGATCGCGTTGGCAAAAAACCATTCAAATATTATTTGGACGAAAATGTTTTTATGTTCGCTTCTGAACTCAAAGCGATTCTCACACAACCGGAATACAAAAAAGAAGTTGACTATGTCGCCATTCATCATTATCTAACCTTACAATATTGTCCCGCCCCCCTTACCGGCTTCAAAAATCTCAAAAAACTCGAACCAGCCCACTATCTTTTTATTGATTTAAAAACAAAAAAAATTGAAAAGGAAAGATATTGGAAATTGGATTATTCCAAGAAATTGAATTTATCCGAAAATGAATGGAAAAAAAGAATAATTGAAAAATTAGAGGAATCGATTAAGCTGCGAATGATTGCTGATGTTCCGCTTGGAGCTTTTCTTTCTGGTGGCATTGACTCCAGCGCTGTTGTTGCGCTTATGAGCAAATTATCCGATAAACCGATTAAAACTTTTTCTATTGGTTTCGAAGAAGAAAAATACAATGAACTAAAGTATGCCAAGATTATTTCCAATAAATTCAAAACTGATCATAAAGAATTCATAGTGAAGCCAGACGCCATTGAAATGCTGCCTAAGCTAGTATATCAATATGAAGAGCCTTATGCTGATTCTAGCGCTTTACCAACTTATTATGTCAGTAAGTTGACAAGAGATTATGTAACAGTCGCTCTTAACGGCGACGGCGGAGATGAAAACTTTGCAGGCTACGGAAGATATAGCATTCATAAATTTGCGCTTATGTATGAAAATTTTTCCATTCTTCATAAATTCATTGTTGTTCCAGCAATAAGGATCATTGAAAAAATCTCAAAAAATATTTTCTTAAATAGAGCATTGCGTTTTTCAGAAAGTCTATTTCAACCATATAATTATCGTTTTGTAAATTATGGCTGTTATTTTAATAACGATATGAAGAAAAACTTATACACTGATGAATTTAATGATAGAATGAAAGGTATTGATTCATACGATATTATAGCTAATCATTTCTCTGAATCAGGCTCCAAAAACAAGACGGAGCAAGCAGTTTATGCAGATTTAGCAACTTATCTACCTGATGATTTAATGGTCAAAGTTGATATAGATACAATGTCAGTGGCACTTGAAGGGCGATCTCCTTTTCTAGATCATGAAATGCTTGAACTTACAGCTAAAGTGCCTTTTAATTTAAAGCTGAAAGGATGGAATAATAAAAAATATATACTAAAAAAAGCACTGGAGGGAATTATTCCTAATGAAGTTATGTATCGACCAAAAATGGGATTTGGAGCGCCAATTGATATTTGGTTTCGTGGCAAATTAAAAAAATATGCCTATGACACACTTCTATCCGAAAAAGCTGTCAAAAGAAATATATTTAAAAAAGAAGCAGTAAAAAAAATTCTAGACACTCATGTTAATACTAAAATAAGTTTTGCATATCATATTTGGGCGCTTATAACACTCGAACTATGGTTTCAGGAGTATTTTGATAAATAATCAGCAATTAACAAATAATTAATAATTTTAAAAAAAATAAAAAAATGAGAAGCAAATTCCTTCCACACTTAAAAGATCCTGTTTCCTTTCAAGGTTTTGAAATGAAAGTTTTTGAAGAAGATAATGGACAAATAATTTCAGGAATATTATTCAATTCTGAAAGTTGGTACCCTATCATCAATGGAATTCCCAGATTAATCATCAATGAGCTAAAAACTAATCTACTTCAATCTCATTATAATTTTTTTGAAAAATACAAGAATCAATTAGATGAAAGATCTAAAAAAGAATGGGAAAATGAAATAAAAAAAATAAATAACCTTGATAATTTTTTAGAGCATCAGAAAAAAACAGCAGAAAGCTTCTCCTACGAATGGAACAATATTTATAAGGAAAGTAACTTTGAAAAAGAAAACTATTTGCATTTCATAGGACCATTCATAAAAGAGTCGGATATAAAGAACAAAGTTATTCTTGATATAGGTTGCGGGTCTGGTCGATTCACCAAGCATGCCCTTTCCTGCGGCGCAGCCCTAGCTTTTGGAGCTGATCTTGGAGAAAGTGTAGAATTTGCCTATAAATTAACAAGAGATATGGAAAACGCTTGCATAGTGCAAGCCGATATATACAATATGCCATTTCTTAACCAATTTGACCTAGCTTATTCAATTGGAGTTCTACATCACCTTCCAAAACCTCAGGATGGATTTTCAAGATTGCCCAAGGTTCTTAAAAATGGAGGAACTATGGCTATATGGGTTTATAATAGAAGAAATAATAAACGTGCGTTATACTTTTATGAACCAATAAGAAATATTCTAAAAAAATTTCCAAAGCCACTCCTGTATAAATTTTCTTATTTACCAGGAATTATCGCCCATTTATTGAATTACCTTACACATTTTTTTAATTTCTTGGGATTTAATAACTTAGCTAAAAAAATACCTTTCTCCTATTATGCCAATTTTCCTTTTAATATGAAACTCAATGATTCTTTTGATATCATAGCTACGCCTAAAAGCAATTATTATTTCGTAGAAGAAATTGAGAAGTGGTTTCAAGATGCAAACCTTAAAGATATTAAGTCATACGAACATCCAGAAGCTGGAATAACTTGTCAGGGAATATATGAAAAATAAAGTACTTCACTTAATTCAAGCGGTGGATAATGGCGGCTGTGAGAATATGATGCTTCGAACACTACCACTTCTTTCAGATTTTGAGCATATAATAATCACACTGCATCATCCAGGAGAATTATCAGAACAATTCAAGCAGAAAAATATCCCCATTATTAATATAGGTCAAAAAAATGTTTTTGATTTTTTTTCCTATGCGCGATTACTAAAAGAAGTCAAAAGAAATAAACCTGACATTATAATCACCTATCTCTTTCATGCAGATATGATTGGGAGATTATTTCTAGGAATCATAACTAAAAATAAAATAATTCCTTTTCTTAGAACAACCTACAATCACAAGAAATATTTGGTAGCTAGATTGTTTGAAAAAATAACAAAAAATCTTGTGCAAAGATATATTGCGAACTCAGAGTCTGTAAAAAACTTTTACGTTAACAATATAGGGGTAAAAAAAGAAAATATATCAATAATTAACAATGGTATTGATGTTAAATTTTATGAAAAAATAAGAAAAGATGAAAATTTACAAAAAGAACTGGGCATAAGAAAAGGCGAGCAAATTATTGTTTGTGTTGCTAACTTACATATCAATAAAGGTCATCAATATTTATTAAAAGCGTTTGAAATAAATTACAAAAATAATCCAAATATAAAACTCCTGCTTGTCGGTGATGGAAAGGAAAAAATAAATTTAAAAAAACAAATTGATAATTATTCTTCTAAGAATAACGTTTTATTCTTAGGAAAAAGAAACGATGTTCCGAAGATTCTAAAGATTTCAGATATTTTTGTATTACCTACCCTTTTTGAAGGAATGAGCAATGCCATAATGGAAGCAATGGCTAGCGGATTACCCATTGCCACAACTGATATACCTGAAAATCGCGAAATTCTAAATGAAAAAAATAGCTGTTTATTTAAAACGAGTAACGCAAATGACACGGCTGATAAAATTGCCTTTCTTTTGTCAAATCCCGAATTAAGGAGTATACTTAAAGAAAGTTCATTAAGAACAATCCGCAATAATTTCGACATAAACATTATCAAGAAAAAATTTTCAAATTTACTTGATAGATTAATTAAAGAATAGGATGGAATTGTACGAAAATTCATACAACAAAGAAAATCATTTTAGCTTTGGAAAAAATTGGCAAAACTTTCTTAAAACCCTTACTCAGGAAAAAATCGAAGAAGCTAAAAAATCCTTAATTATCTTTTTAGGAGGAAAAGATAAAATAAAAGATAAAACATTTATTGATATAGGCTGCGGAAGCGGTTTGTTTTCTCTTGCAGCATATCTACTAGGAGCTTCCGAAATTGTTAGTGTGGATGTTGATGATTTCTCAATTGCTTGCACTCAATACCTAAAAAAAGAACATGGTAACCCCCTTAACTGGAAAATTGTCAAAGGATCTGCTTTAAATAAAAATTTTATCACAACACTTGGTCAATTCGATATAGTATATTCATGGGGAGTTCTTCATCACAGTGGCGATATGTATAAAGCCTTTGCCAACATCATAAATCTTGTTAAGCAAGAGGGTTTATTTTACTTGGCTATTTACAATGAAAATATCAATGAAAAAAAAGAAGGCACTTCAAAACTATGGCTTAAAATAAAAGAATTTTATAATAAATCTAATTTTTTGATAAAAAAAATTATGTTATCTATCTATATTTTTTGGTTTATTTCAGGTTTAATTTTTTCAGGAAAAAATCCTTATAAATATATAAAAAATTATAAATCTAACCGCGGAATGAATTGGATTAATGATCTAATTGATTGGATAGGTGGATATCCATATGAGTATGCAAGTATTACAACAATAACTAATTACTTCAAAAAAGAAGGGTTCTCTTGCATCAATATTTCACCGGCCAGAAGCATAGGATGTAACGAGTTCCTATTGAAAAAACTTGCATAAAAAAATTGAAGATTCATACTATATGAAAAATAACCAGAAAAATATCACCATCCAGGTAGACAGAAGCCATTATTTCACCCAATATGATAATATTGAACGATTTATTTCATATTATTATCAAATAACATCTATTACGAAAACAAATCCAGAAAATATTCTTGAAATTGGCGTGGGAAATAAAACTGTTTCAAATTACTTAAAGGAAGCAGGCTACACAATAATAACTTGTGATTTCGATAAAGAGTTAAAACCAGACATCGTTGCAGACATAAAAAATCTTCCGTTAAAGAACAATTCTTTTGATACTGTAGTCGCATGTGAAATCTTAGAGCATTTACCCTTCTCAGAGTTTGAATCAACGATAAAGGAGCTGCGAAGAGTAACACGAAGAACATTAATTATTTCTCTTCCATATTCTTGCGCGTATTTAGAAAATAACTTAAAAATAAACATTCCCTTTTTTCAAAAAAAGCTTAATTTTTCTATTAAAATTCCTTATTTTTTCATTAAAATAAAATTAAATAATAAAAATAAGGAACATTACTGGGAATTAGGATCGAAAGACTGTTCAAAATCAACTATCAGAAATATTATCAAAAAATATTTTAATATATCAAGCGAATTTCATCCCCCCTTTAATTCAAATCATTATTTTTTTATCCTAAACAAATGAAGTCACTACCAGAGGTTACCATTCTCATAACCATACTTAATGGATCAAAAACTATTGACCAATGTTTAGAAAGTGTATGCAATCAAACCTACAAAAACAAACGTATTGTCTGTATAAATGACGCTTCTAGTGATGATACCGCAGAAAAACTTGCCCTATGGGAAAAGAAAATTGGATCTGAGATATTTCAAGTTATCACAAACAAGAATCATTGTGGAGTAACAATATCTTTAAATAAAGGATTGCATATAATCAACAGTAAATATACAGCCAGAATAGATATCGACGATTGGTGGGACAACACGAAATTAACTAAACAAGTAGATTTTTTAACGAAAAATCCTGATTATAAAATTATTGGAAGTAACTACATAAACTATAACGGAAAGATAAAAAAAGAAATATATACTCAAAAAGATAATAAAACAATCAGAAAAAATATAATTAAACAAAATCCATTTGCCCATAGTTGCGTCATCTATGAAACTAAATTAATAAAGAAAGTTGGTGGATATGACGAATCCATAAAATACGGCGGAGATTATGATTTATATATGCGCTTATTCCCTTTTACCAAGTTTCACAATATGCAAGATTTTTTATGCTTCAGAATGATTGAAAACGAAGGAATATCTATAAAGAGACAGCATGAACAAATGATTCAAGGAGCTAAAACTCAAATTAAATATATTAAAAAATACAAATTGTCTAAAATCAACTATGTTCATATCATTAAGCTTTTAGCTATAGCCTTCACTCCGAAATTTATACGTAATTTAAAAAGATCACTATTGGGATGAAAATTTTCTTACCTTTCGCAATTAAGGATGTCGGGGGACCATCATCCTTTGCAAAAAAATTTAAAGAAGGAATGGAGAGACGCGGTCATGAAGTTTTTTTTGAACATCAATCCGACTATGATGTTATTTTTTTAATCGTGCAAGCACCATTTAAATATCTCTTCGAAGCAAAAATAAAGAACAAGAAAATAATACAAAGATTAGACGGTGTATATTATTGGTCAGCAGTCGGTCCAAAGTATTTTCTTTACAACTTAAAGGCAAAAATTATTCAATACTTTTTTGCTGATTTTACCGTATATCAAAGCGAGTATAGCAAATATACTGCTGAAAAATTTTTAAAGAAAAACGCTGGTGAAAAATCTACTATTATTTTTAATGGCGTAGATTTAAATATTTTTTCTCCGAAAGGAGAAAAAAATAATCTTCGAGACAACCATGATCAGAAAATTTTCTTCACTGTTTCCGCTTTTCGAAGAGAAGAGCAAATAATTCCCTTGCTAGAAGCTCTAAAAATATACTATGATAAATATAATAATAACTTCAAGTTTATAGTAGCTGGAACATTTACGCCTAATATTGAATACATTCCCAAGAAATATTCGTATTTTAAAAATATCAAATTCATTGGGAAAATAGATAACAAAGAAATTCCAAAATATGAAAGGTCGGCAGATGTTTTCCTGTTTACCCAAATTAATCCCCCTTGTCCCAATAATATAATAGAAGCATTGGCCTGTGGTCTGCCAATATGCGGAGTAGCGGACGGAGCAATGCCGGAAATTATCAAAAACAAAAAGGGAGGTTTACTTATAACCACCTCAGGTAATGCGTTTTGGAAACAAAGAGTTTTAAATTTAAAAGATTTTACAAACAACCTTAATAAGATTATTCTAGATAAAGAGTACTATAGTACTACAGCAAGAAACATTGCTGAAAAACATTTTTCCATAGATTATATGCTCGATAAATATATTAACATATTAAGAAACATTTAAAAAAAATATGCAAAAAAACTTCGATTTTTTTAACAATCGTGAAGGACGCGCAGCTTTTATAGCCAAGACATTTTATAAAGAAATAGCTGAATCAAAAAACGTCCTTGATGTTGGATGTGACATCAATACATTAAAAAAAATTGTTGGAGAAAAAGTCACCGGTATCGATCTTTATGGAAAGCCTGATTACAAAGTCGATCTTGAAAAAGATGGTCTTTCTATCTTCAAAGATAGAGAGTTTGATTTTGTTGTATGCACAGAGGTTCTAGAGCACCTAGAAGGATTCTATGAAGTGTTAGATGAACTTGTACGCGTATCCAACCACTTCATTTTAATATCTCTTCCAAATTGTTTGAATATCTTTACTCAATGGGATATGTTCAGATATCATCAAGCAGGCAAATTTTATGGATTACCTCTTGAAAAACCAATGGATCGTCATCGCTGGTTTTTCGGATATCGGGATATTGATTTATTTTTTCAACATTATTGCAAAAAAAATAATTATGAAATTGTAACTAAATTCCTCCACTGCAATTACAGCAATACACTCAAGGGAAATCTTGTTCGCACCACAATAAAAGTTTTTAATATTGATAATGCAAGTCAAAGTTATTGGATATTAATTTCAAAAAAAATATGAGATACTGTGATAAAAAAAACAATAGAATAATTATTGAAGGAGGAAGTCCAACTCCAGAATTCTGGGATGAACAATCTATTATTAAAGAATTAAAGAAACACATAGAAAGCGCTAGAAACGAACGTTTTGTTTCAAACATAACTGCAAAATTTATCAAACCAGATAAAACTAAAAAGATTCTTGAAGGAGGCTGCGGAAGGGGTCATTTTGTGTATTCTTTAAAATATAATGGGTATGATGCTTATGGCGTAGATTTCGCAAAAGAAACTATTAAAAAAATAAATTTGGTTATGCCAGATTTAAAAGTCAACATCGGAGACGTGAGACACTTAGATTTTCCAGATAATTTTTTCGATGGATATTGGTCGCTAGGAGTTATAGAGCATTTTTTTGAAGGCTATGATGAAATATTAAGCGAAATGAAGAGGGTAATAAAAAAAAATGGTTATCTATTTTTGACATTTCCCCATATGTCTTTTCTAAGAAAGCTAAAAATGAAAATGGGATTATACCCACCCTTTAACGCGAACGTTTTTGATATGAATTTATTTTATCACTTCGCATTAGACCCTGCAAAAGTAAAAAGTGATCTAGAAAAATTAGGTTTTAGGATGGTTTATTCTAGACAGCTAGAGGGAATAAAAGGCCTAAAAGATGAAATTTCAATTTTAAACAAACCATTGCAAAAAATTTACAACAGTCAAAATTTCTTTGTAAGAGCACTTAACTACTTTGGAGCAAAAATATTAGCCCCATTTAGCGCTCATGCAATTTTGCAGGTCTTTAAAAGAAACCAATAAAACAAAAATATTTTATAAAACAATATTATCGAATATTTTTTTTAATTTCTCATTTCTCTTCTCAATAGTAAATTTACTTTCAAGAAGTTCTCTTGATTTTTTAGACATCTCATTTTTCAAATCAATATCGTTATATAATAAAAGTATTTTTTTACAAAAAATATCAACCATTTCATTGGAAATGTTATCATTTCCCGCCTTTCTGCCTGTTTGTAGATTCTTTATTCCAAGTTCCTTATCAAGATAATTAACGCTACTTGCTATTGGAAAATCAACCAGAAATCCATTATATCCATCAATAACCATTTCTGCATTAGCAAAAATATTGGTAGTCAAAATAGGTAATCCAAAGCTCATTGCATCAAGAAATACTAATCCTGGGCTCTGATAACAAGGAAACAAAAAAATATCAGCTTCTGAAAAAATTTTATCAAAATCATTTTTAGGTAATAAATCCTCATAAATAACAACGTTCGAATAATGTTTCACATATTCATATTCTTTTGGTAATTTTGATCTGATAATAAACTTAATATTTACTTCGTCTTTTAGTTTTTTTAAAATTTCTATTAAGATTCTTCCTCCTTTAACATAAAATTGCTTATCAACTGCATTATCATTTACTGTAGTAACAAATAATATTTTAAATATTTTATCATTTTCCTTCTTTTTTTGGTCACCAATTTTTGCCAAACACAGATGAATCGGGGTAATCTTATTGCTAATTTCTTTTGACTCTTTAATATTAGAAAGTAGTGATCTAGCCGCTGCCTCTGTCCAGGGTATCAATGATTTCAAGTTGTCTTGTCTTAACATTATTGGCAATATTTTTCTTGCAATTTTCCAATATTCAAGTTTATGTATAATGAAACTCACCACACTTTCAAATTCTATTACCCATGGTATGGGAGAATTAAATAAAAGCATTCCGCTAGTGCAATAAATTATATCAATATTGTTTTTTTTTGCAATATTTATAATTACAAAATTTCTTTTTATTTTATTGAAAATTTCAACAAAAATATTCTCTGATTCACTAAAGATAAATTCATCAGTGAAATCATCCAGGGTAAAATATTGATATCCAGATGGCGGGACTGAAATAAATTGTTTATATAATGAATGGCACTTATTTTTATATAAAGTAAATAGTATTTTTTTCATTTCATTGATAAGATTATTTTTTTCTGAAGTGAAACAGACCACCTGAATATATTGCATCATCAAAATCATGCACTCCTGGTCTTTCGACAAATCCTCCCTTATCGTCAATAACTATAAGTTCTAAAAGCTCCAACTCTTTGAAAAATTCCATTATCTGACTAATTGAATGAACTCTATGAGCATTGAAACATAACCTCGGCTTACCGATAGGCAAAGAAAAATATAAATCTCCGCCAGACGCTAATACGCGAGAAAGTTCCTTGCACGCCTTCTCTGTCCCAAGCGGATCTAATGGATCACCATATCTACCTAGACCTATATGCTCAGCAACATGAAGACAAGAAAGAGAATGCACTGAGTTATCGGTAAAAGGTAATTCAAGAATACTTCCCTTAATTGAAACAAAATTATCAAGCTTAGCCTCCAATGGTCTTATGTCTACAAATTTTACATTTGTAAATACCGTTAGAAAGCTAACTAGATTGGTTTGCGATCCAACATCAACATGTTCAACCACTTTTGAATTATAAATCTTCTTAAAAGCCCAGACTCCTTGGTAGAAATATTGAGCATCAATTCTTGTGGTTGATGTTTTATCACTAATCACGGGATGCATATCTAATAAATTTATTTTTGGAGATTCCTTGTTGCTATAAAAACTAAAAAAATCTATCCAAAAATATACATATCTTGGAATAAAAAATGTAAAATTTATAGGATCAACTATGGGAGAAATCATGCGATAAACAAAGCCTGCAAATCTTCTTAATTCTTTTTTCATATTTTTTTATTAGTATTTATTATCTCATTAAAGATATCTTCTAACGCCCTATTCCTTTTGGCCAGAGAGAAGCTATTTAAAAGCAACTTCTTTGAATTTACCCCCATCTCCTCCAGCACTTCCCTATTCTTTTGCAACTGAATTATTTTTTCCGCAAAATCATCAATCATTTTCTCGCTTAATTTATCCTCTCTTGCTCTTATTCCAGACGGAACACCTTTTATATTAAATTCTTCAGTTAAATAGAAAGCAATGCTTGATATTGGAAAATCAACAAGAAAACCATTCCAACCATCTCTTACCATCTCTGGGTTGGCAAAAACCCGAGTGGAAACGATAGGTAAATTATAATTCATAGCGTCAAGAAAAGCCATACCGGGACTTTGATATCCGGGATAAAAAAATAAATCCGCACCCAAAAACAAATTCTGAAATTCATCATCATTAAGCGTCTCTTCATAAACTTCCACGGAAGGATCTTTCTTTAGGTAATCAAACTCTTTAGGAATTTTACTTCTCAAAATCAACCTAATATCAACTTTTGTATTTATTTTTTTAAAAACTTCCGCTATTATCGCGCCACCTTTGGCATAAAATTCATCTTCTCCATTATAGTTCACACTAGTAACAAAAATGATTGAAAATTTTACCCCTTTAATCTTTTTCTTTTCTATATACCCATAGTCATAAATTTTCTTGAGACATAAATTTATTGGCTTAATTTTTTTTCTTACACTGTCATTTATTTTGAAATTATCCTCAAGAACATTTGCTCCTGTCTTTGTCCAAGGAATTATATATTTTAAATTCTTCTGACTAAGAATAATGGGCATTATTAACTTTCCAATTTTCCATAATTTATAACAATTGGATATTAGCCCGGTAACATGCTCTAAGTCCATAACCCACGGAATAGGAGAATTTAGAAAAAACAATCCATCAGAACAATAAATAATATCAATGCCATTTTTTTTGGCAGCTTCTATTATTTTCTTGTCTCTTTCTATTTTTCTTTTTATATCCAAAAAAAGATTAGCAGGTTTATCAAAAATAAAATAATCAAAAAAATCATCTAATGTAAAATACTGGTATCCCTCCGGAGGATTATCAATAAATTCTTTATACAAAGAATGACTTCTATTTTTATATAATGTAAATAGGATTTTTTTCATTATCTTATAACTTCATTATTTTTGACAAAATCTTTCCCCAATCTCTTGTTTGCAAATAAAATAAAAATAGAATAAATAAAAACCTGTCCAACCAAATAATACATAACGTTTCTAGACAAAATTATCAAAATAATTAAAGAGGAATAACAAAGATAAGACATAATAACAAATTCTTTAATCCTATTAATCTTGAGTAGCCCATTAAAAATTGAAAATGCAAAAGATAAAAACGCATCAATTGAAAAAAATACAATATAAACATAATTCAAAGGATAACTCTCTCCCATTAAAAATATTACCAATAAAATAAAGAGCGAGTTTAAAATTATCCAAAAAGGAAATGCTTTTAAAAATAAAATATTTATTTTTTTTAATATTGCCTCTAAATTATTTTTTTCCATTATTGAACTTGGCCAAAAAACATTCATAAAAACTGCTCCGATATTGGAAATTATAAGAAAAGAAGCTGCATGATAAGCACTATATACTCCAAGTTCATATGCGCCAACATATTTACCTATAAAATATTTCTCCAGACTTATTATGAAACCTATTGCAGCTCCAAAAATAAGAAATTTATTATACCCAAAAAGAAGCTTTGCCATCTTGAAGCTAAACTTTCTTAAATTACCCCTAAGAGCAATTAGACTAGCAGAAATAAAAAAGAACGATCCGAACAATACAGATATCGCATAAAAATAATAATCACTTTTATCTAAAAAATAATAGAAAAAATAAAAAAAGCATATAACTAGTATCGCATCCGATATTCTTATAAAACTCTGCCTTTTTATTAAGTTAAAAGCTCTCAAATATCCATCAAATAGACTCTTTATCGCCAGAAAAAAAGAGAAAATTATTCCCAAGAGCAAACTATCACTTTCCAGTGAAAAATTTATTCTTACAAAATTAAAGAATATATAAAAAAACAAACCAAAAACAAAAGATTGCACTAATACCAAGACAATCGAGGTGGTAAAAATTTCCCCTTTATTTTTTTCGTAATTATTATCAGCCAAATATCTTACACTACTAACATCATTTCCCATTAAAAATAAAAAGGTTAGCGCTGTTGCGAAAGAAAGAAGTGAGTTATACTGTCCAAAAGCATCTGGGCCCAACGTTTTCCCTGCCATCACACTCAAAACAAACATTATTAACGCTGCCGATATTCCTCCAAAAAAAGACCAAGAAAGATTTTTTAAAAAAATTCTCATAGCATCGCTCATTTCATGCCCAAAGATGTTTATATGTATTGCTCTAATAATTTTTTCCATTTTTTATCCAGATTAATTTTTTTTTATTACTGCAATTATTCCTTCTCCCCTTATCGCATCCAAAATTCTCAATATTAACACAATAGGGAAAAATAATATGTATTTTTTTTCATTTCTAAAAATTTTTTCACTCAACGCCTTACAAGAATTTTTTAAGTTCTTATTGTTAAAAGAATAATCTTTAAGATAAATTAAATCTTTTTTAAAATTATTTTCAAAAAAAGACTTGTCAAATCTAAGAAAATGATGAGGCGGAACATCGCCATATTCTCTAAAACGTAAAAAAAATCTTTCTCTATTTGGCACAGTAATTATTATTGTGCCATCTTTTTTCAATAATTTGAAAATCGTGTCCATAAAATCCCTTGGGCTTGTTTGATGCTCAAGAACTTCCGTAACGATAATAAAATCAAACTTTTCTTTTATTCTAACTAATATTTCCTTATTGAAAAAATCTTGAAAAATATTTTCCACTTTTCTTCTTTTGCAAACTTCTATACTTTTTTTATCTAATTCAATTCCAAAAAAATCTTTAGAGCTGATATTGAAATTTTCACCAAGCGCTAAAAAATTAATTCCATCACCCATTCCAACCTCTAATATTTTCTTTCCGCTTAAAATAATTTCCCTCTCTTTCAAAAACTTCAAAAAGGCCTTTGTCCATTCGGGATATTCAATTCTCCCTTTATGAAATTCTTTATACGCGCCCATTTTTTCGTTATCATAAACATTCTCAAAGATCAATGGATCAAAAAACTCAATTCCGCATCCCAAGCAAGAATAATGTCTATATTCTTTCCTATTTAATTCAGAAAAAAAAATTCTCCTCAATATACATTTACTACTATTGCAAAAAGGGCACTTCAAAATTTCCGAACTCCCTATTTCATTATGATCAAGATTATTCATCAATTAAATGTTTTAAAAACTCACATAAATATCTCCGGCCATAGAAGAATTGTTATCATTTTCAAGTTTCGATATCAACTCTTCCGAAGGAACCCAGTTCGGAAATAATAATTTTTCTGATTCACAAAAAGTACAATTAAATTTTGCTCTCCCAATGGAGGAAATATGATTTATGCAAGTTTTAGCATCTTCAAAAAATTCTTTCGTGAATTCAAAAGAGATAAAAGGTATCGCCTTAGTTAATCCTTTCAGGGCAGATACTTCAAAACCTTCAACATCAATTTTGCAAAATGATGGCATTCCATATTGTTCTATGAGTTTATCAAGAGTAATCATTTCAACTTTTTGAGTTTTATTCCACTCATAATTAGTAGAAAATCGACCTGCCTCTTTCCATTTATCAGACATAGTTGAAATAGTTGGAGCATCTTCACATATAGCTATTTCGGCTTCGCCTTCTTTTTCTCCTACAGCTTTATCTACGATAAAAACATTTTCATTATCTCCAAATTTTTTCTTCAAAATAATCAGACAGTCTTTTTGAGGCTCAACACACACTACCTTTACTTCCAGTTTCAAAAGTAATTCAGTAATTATTCCCATATTAGCCCCAATGTCAAAACAAACATCTCCTTTTTTTACAAATTTTGAATATATTTTCAAAATATCGTCCATTCTTTCTCGTTCTTTCCTGGGATCAGTCGTAAAAAATGAGAATACTTCAATCCAAATTTTATATAACCCAACCATTCTTAAAATCTTTTTTATGATGTCTTTTATTTCCTTCATACTTTCTTATTAATATTATTAATTAAATTTTTATTTATTTATGCTTATTTAAAATTCATTTTATCACACCTTCTTTTTCTAAATCAAATTCCATCATTATTTTCACTAATTCCTTAAACTTTGTCTTTGGCTTCCATTTTAATTTTTTCATAGCTTTTGATGGATCACCTAATAATAAATCCACTTCCGACGGTCGATAGTATTTAGGATCTATTCTAATTATTGTTTTTCCGGTGTTCTCATCTATTCCAACCTCTTTTTCTTTTTTTCCTTTCCATTTAATTTTAATACCAGCCACTTTACAACTTTCTTCTATAAAATCTTTTACTGTATGGGTTTCTCCTGTTGCCAGAACAAAATCATCAGGATTTTTTTGCTGAAGCATTAACCACATTCCTTCTACAAAATCTTTTGCATAACCCCAGTCTCTCTTTGATTCAAGATTTCCCAAATAAAGACAATTATCTTTTCCTGCCAATATTCTTGCTAAACCTCTGGTTATTTTTCTAGTAACAAAAGTTTCTCCTCTTCTAGGAGATTCATGATTAAAAAGAATTCCATTGCACGCATACAAATTATAACTTTCTCTATAATTAACCGTTATCCAATATGAATACATTTTTGCGCATCCATAAGGAGAGCGAGGATAAAAAGGAGTAGTTTCCTTTTGGGGAGTTTCCTGAACTTTTCCGAAAAGTTCGCTAGTGGAAGCTTGATAAAATTTTGTTTTAATTCCCGACTCCTTTATTGCATCCAGCAATCTGAGAGTTCCAATTCCAGTAACATCAGCTGTATATTTCGGAACATCAAAACTAACTTTCACATGACTCTGCGCGGCTAAATTATAAATCTCATCTGGTTGGATTTTTTCAATCAAACGACTGATATTGCTACCATCGGATAAATCACCATAATGCAAAAATAGCTTAACATCTTTAAGGTGTGGATCTTTATAAAGATGATTTATCCTGCTTGTATTGAAAGAACTTGACCTGCGAATTATCCCATGAACTTCATACCCTTTCTCTAAAAGAAATTCTGCAAGATAAGATCCGTCCTGCCCAGTTATTCCTGTTATCAGCGCCTTTTTTTGCTTCATATTGCTTATTTTAGTATTACTGTTTTATTTCTTTCTATTAAATCAAAATAAACCCTCCTGGGTTTTCTTTTTCTCGCTTATATATTATAATCCAATTATGAACATTTCGCAATCAGAAAATTTCTACAAAAAATCAGGATTTATCCTTTTTTTGATTTTGTCCGTTTTTTTCTTTAAGGGAGTTTTTTTGGCAATTCTTCGACCGATTTTTGTTGGTCAAGACGAAGCTAGACACTATAACTCCATCCAATATTTAACTGAACCCGCAAAAAAAGATTGGGAAATAATCCAAAAACAAATGGAGGAAAAAGACAGAGACAATTTTGAAACTTATAACTTCTCTGAGGAAATAAAAAACACTGCAACACTGACAAATAACAATTTATTGCGTTCGAGCATCTCCAATACCATAATTTTTTCCAAAGATTATATTGGCAAGAATGAAAATGAAATCAATCAAAATAATCTCCCGCCGATAAACAAATTTTATCCGCCCGACATAGTTAATGGTTCTCTATATCACAAAACCGCTTCTTTTATTGAAAAAATTCTGGAAAATCAAAATATTTTTTTTAGATATTATACGATCAGAATTTTTTCCGTTTTCCTGGGAACATTGGCAATTCTTTTTGCGTATCTCATTGCCAAAAATATGGGTTTTTCGGAAAAAAACAGTCTCCTGCTGACTACTATTATTTCTTTTCACCCAAAACTTTCGGAGTATTTTTCTAATATAAATTATGACGTATTAATGATCCCGATGTTTTTTCTTTTTACTCTGGGGGGAATTTTGGCACTAAAAAATGGACTGGGTTGGAAAAACTTGGCAATTATGTTTTTTGCGGCATTAATAGGCTTTAAGGCAAAGGGCTCCGGTATTGTCCTTTTCGGAATACTAGCTCTTCTATTCCTATATTTCATCAATGAAAAAATCAAAGCAAAAGAAAAAAAATTCCGCTACGCTTTCTATGCATTTTTTGCAATCGCGTTGGTTTTGCTTTTTGCATATTTCAAAAAATTTATGCCTTTTGAAGATCGATCTATTTTGCAAACATTCTCTTCGCTTTTTAAATATCTTGGCGCAACAATGACAGTTGGAAGATTTTTAGCATCAGCCAATACTTATTGGGGAGCGCTTAGCTGGACAAACAGTTTTTTCCTGGATAAAGTAACGTATTTAATTTGGCTTATTCAATTCTTCGCTTTTGCCGGACTCGGATTGTTCTTTTTTTCAAAAAAAGAAAAGCCCGCGTATCTTCCGGAAAAAAAATATATTGTTTTTCTATTAATTATTATCTTCGCCCTTCAAATTGGAATTCGCTCTTTTGATTGGCGAATTTTTAGTAAATGCGATTGCTTTGCGCTCGGTCTTCCTGGACGATATTTCCTGCCTAACCTGGCTTCGCATATAATCCTTGTTTTTGTTGGATTAGGAATGCTCTTCCATTATTTCAAGAAACAACACTATTTCGACACAGCGCTTAAAACTGGATTGATTTTTATGTTTTCCATAACAACATATCTGATTTTTAATGTAATAATGTACAGATTTTATCTTTGATATAAACAATATATGTTTAACAAATACATCGCCAAAAAAAATATTTTAATAGCGATTTTTATAATCTTGACTGTTTTGATATTTTTTAAATTATTCTCACTTCTGGCTTTTCCGGATTCCGAAATTGTTCTAGAGAAAGAAGAAGATATGCAGCTTAAAGAAAAGCAATCTTTGCAACAAAAATTCATCGCTAAATACGATGGATTAATGAGGATCCAGGTTTTAATGAGACACTCTGGAATAAATAAAGGCAATATTATCAAAATGCAAATAGCGGATGAAAATTGCGCCAACATTATATTCGAAAACGAACTAGAAAAAGGATTTTTAAGTTCAGAAAATCTGCATATCTTTAATTTTCCGAAAATAAATAATTCAAAAGAAAAAACGTTCTGTTTAATTGCAACGCTTGAAGAAAAAAAAGACAAAAATGCAAGGTTTTTCACTAATGACAAAAATTATTTTTCTTTCCCGCTTGAAAAAGTTTCGACTGAAAAAGAAGCAAGCGGACAACAACTTTCAATGCGTCCCGTATATAAAAATACTGGCGTATTGCAAGATTTACGCGAACTCAATCAAAGAATTTCACAATACAAACCATTTTTCTTGAAACACTACTATCTATGGGCAATTATAATTCTATTTTTATTTTTATCTATAGGACTGGTAATAATCCTAACTGCTATTTAACAAAAAACAAGTAAAATATAAAAACCATCAATTTGTTTGATGGTTTTTATATTAAGAAATATTTTTTGTTATTTTACTTTGTAGTATTCTTTGTACCAATTCACGAAATTCTTAATTCCCTCTTCAATGCGAGTGGTTGGTTTCCAGCCGAGCTTACGTAATTTTCGAATATCCGCCACGGTTGCCGGAACATCGCCTGGTTGCATCGGCAACATATTCTTCTTGGCTTTCTTGCCGAGATTCTCTTCCAGCACTTCGATATAACGCATCAGAGTTTCTTCGCGATCACCTCCAATGTTCATTATTTCGCATTTGAGATTAGCGTCAATTACCGTAATTGTGCCAGAAACGATGTCATCTATATAGGTGAAATTGCGACTCATTTTGCCTTTATTAAAAACATTGATCGGCTTGCCTTTCGTAATTCCATCCGCAAAAAGAAAAAGAGCCATATCCGGTCTGCCCCAAGGTCCATAAACCGTAAAATAACGCAATCCGGTCGTGTTCAGACCATAAATATGGCTATAAACGTGCGCCAGAAGCTCTGTGGCCTTCTTGGTGGCCGCATAGGGTGAAATTGGCGTATCAACGCTATCTGATTCAGAAAATGGTTGCTTCTTGTTATTTCCATAAACTGAAGACGAGGAAGCATATACAAAATTCTTAATCTTGTATTTTCGAGACATTTCCAACAGATTCAAAGTTCCCTTAATATTCACGTCTTCATAGCCAATCGGATCCAATAAAGAATTGCGCACACCAGCCAAAGCCGCCAAACTCATCACCTTATCCAATTTCTCTGTTTTGAAGATTCTTTCCAAAAGTTTACTATCGCGAATATCGCCCTTATATAGCTTGAACTTATAGCCCTTGAGATATTTTTTAATGCGATCTTTTTTGAGCTGAACGTCATAATAATCATTGAAATTATCAATCAGCACCACTTCGTCGCCCCTGTCCATCAACTTTTTAGCCAAGTTAGACCCAATAAACCCCGCCCCTCCCGTGATCAGAATTTTCATCTTGTTTTGTTTTTTAAATAATTATAATATTCTTCATTTTTTGCGTTTTGCGTTGTATATTTTTTCAAAACTTTCTCTCTCGCCTTTTCTCCCATTTTCTTTCTCAATTCCTTTTCTAAAATCAATTTTTCCAATTTTTCAAACCATTCATTTTCTGATTTTGCCGTAAAACCGTCCACGCCATCCAAGATTGCTTCACAAAAAGTCTGCGTAGCGCTTGCCACTGTCGGCACGCCCAGAATCGCCGCTTCAAAAAATTTCAATTCTGATTTTGACTCGCAATAAGGATCGCCAACAACAAGAGGCGCCAAGTTTATGTCGACCTTGGAAATATTTTCAAAATGATCTTCCCTGGGAACATATGGTAACTGAACAATTCTCTCCTTGAATTTATTCAGACTGCTTTCCACATCCAATGGACCGACTAAAAACAATTCGACATTTTTATATTTCTCCAAAATATCTTCCAATGGCTGAGTTATTTGAGCAAAATCCTGATTATGACTTGCCGTCCCGCTGAAATATCCAATTCTAATCGAAGAATGCGGGATATGCGATGCGGAGCGTTTATAATTGACCGCCTGAACAATTTCCAAATCCTGCTGGGATAATTTATTTGGAACGACAAAAACTTTTTTGCCCTTTTCCCTCAATTTTTCCGCCAAAAAATTTGTGGTTGTTGTGCAAACTTTCACGTAATCATCATTGACTATCTCACTTCCCAGCCCGTTTTCATATAATTTTTTTTCCAATGAATTTATGTTTTTGAAATAATCAGTATTTTTGATAAATTCTTCTTCATACAAAAGATCATCCGTATCGAAAATAATTTCCTTTTTTTGTTTTTTTATTTCTTCGATAAATTTTTGGACTTTTTTGGAATATAAAACGCGATGAAAAACAAAAATATTAAATTGTTTTACGTATTTTTCAAAAAGCGGATTATCGGCATAAGCTACAGCCGTCGAAATCCCATTGAGATCCAGTTCTTCAGCCACATTGCGCGCCCGATACATCGCGCTATCCCCGAGCCCGCCGGTCACAAAAAGAACTTCACCCTCTCCTACTCTGCGAAACCGCAAAGAAAATACACGAAAAATTCTTTTCAAACCCCGAAAAAAACCGTCTCTTTTTAAAACATTTAAAATTTTTCCAATTTTAATCAAAAATGATTGCATATGAGAAAAAACTTAGAAATTTGATTTCCAAGTAATTATAATTAGGACTTTTTAAATTCAAACTTTGAATCTTTTTCCAAAACGCTCTGAGCGTCAAATTCTCCGTCTTCCGCTTTGATGTGAATATTGACCGGCACAGCTCCTACTCCTGATTGTTTTTGAATTAATAATTTATATTCCTCAATATTGGAAAATCTTTCCGGAAGTTCATATTTGACATAGGCTTCGGTCTGACCGCCGATTAGAACATCGAGCTTGAAGCCAAAATAAGTTTTTCCAAAATCATTTTGGACATTTGGATATCCCACCATTTTCCTTTCCAACAAATTTGAACCTTCCGGAACATACACCCGAAGATATGAATGATAGTCGCTTGTTCGCCAGTCTCCATATTTTGCCGTATGCGTATAGAGAATTTTCAACTCAACAACAGGTTTCGGCGCAGTTAAATCAATATTATAGGTCATTTCCCTTTTCATATAGTAGTCTGATTTCAACGCTCCCATATTCGCGTCAACCGCCATCAAATAGTCTCCGTCCCATTGCTTGTCAACCGAACCATCCCAATGAACCTTCTCAACCATTTTTTGAAGTTCCGCATCGGCAAAATTCACCATTATATTTTTCTTATTGATTTGCGACTGCGCAAAACTTGCCAATTTCATTATGTTTCCAAAGCTTGTCAACTTATCAATCAAAAGCGGAGTCATTTTTTTCATTATAGCTTTTCGATTTTGAGTATCCAGATCAGGATTTTCCAAATATCTTTTTTCCACAATCTCCTCTAATTTCAAAACGGCGCTATCGCTATTGAATTCAACATTATATCCCGGAACAGTCAGTGGTCCTGTCAATTCCAAAACATCATTCAAAACAGAAGCGTTCACGGCAATCACCCCGTCAAAACCATCGCTGTTTCGACCGCTAAGGCGATAAAAATATTTGGCTTTTTCCGCATTGGTTGGAAAATCGGGAGAAAAATTTGAGTCTCGAAATTTCCAATTCCTGATTTGCATTGTTTGCAAGAAAGGATATGGAGCGGGAATTTTTGCTGAAATTCTTTGATCCAAAAGATTGGCATCTTCAACAAAGGATGAAGTCACTTCGCCATTTTTTATTTTTATTACCGCATATTGCCCCAAAAATCCCCCTCCAGGACGCAATTCCATATTGTTTTGCAAAAGCACTAAAAACGAATATTCTTTGTCATCTTTATTGGTGAATTTTTCAACTAATTTGTTCGCAGCCTCAATTTCTTTCTTTGTATCGCTTTCGATCGGAAGAAATTTCGAAAACTTGTCCAAAACCGCAAGCGAGTTTATGGCAAAACTCTTTTTGTTTTCTTTCGCGTAGGAAAAAAAGTAAAAACCCAAAAAAAATATCACAACAAATAAGAGGGCGATTCTTGCCCACTTTTTGTTTATTCTGCCTAAAAAAATTTTTACCATATATTTTTTCCAATCAAAACTCACTTAGCTATATTATCAAACTATACAAAAAAATCAATTAGCGGTCTTTGCTCGCTTTCTCATATTCCTAATTTTATTTTCTCTCCCTTTTTCACCTCTCCGGAAATTATTTTTTTAGCTAAAATATCTTCCACCGTATCTTCAATATAACGATTGAGCGATCTGGCTCCAAAAATCGGATTATATCCTCCTTCAATTATTTTTTCCGCAATTTCATTTGAAAATTCAACCTCAATATTTTTTTCATTCAACAATCTTCTGGCTAATTTTTTAAGCATAAGCTTGACCACGCTTGTCAACTCGCTTCCCATAAGAGGACGAAAAAATATTACCCCATCAAAACGATTCAAAAATTCCACTCTGAATATATTATTAGCAACAGCATAATCTATAATGTCTTTCTTGATCAATTCTGGAGCCATCCCTTTTTCAACTTCGTTTTTAATAAGCGCCGCGCCAGCATTTGAAGTGGCGATAATTATCGTATTTCTAAAATTTATTTTCTCTCCAAAGGCGTCTGTAACATAACCTTCGTCAAGAATTTGAAGAAAAATATCCAAAATTTCCGGATACGCTTTTTCGATTTCATCCAAAAGAATAAGCGAGTAAGGATTATCTTTCACTTGTGTCGCTAGTCTCCCCGGTTGATTCAATTGGCTCGATCCAATCAACCTGTCAATTGAACTGGGAGTTTGAAATTCACTCATATCAAATCGGATCATTTTCTCTTCATCTCCAAAATATATTTTCGCCAAAGCCTTGGCTGTTTCAGTTTTTCCCACTCCAGTCGGACCTAAAAACAGAAAACTGCCCACCGGTTTTTTTGAATTGGAAATTCCGCTCCTGGTTCTTCTTAGCGCTTCAGCTATTTGATTGACTGCTTCTTCCTGACCTATTATTTGCTGATGAAGATTTTTTTCCAAATTCATAAGCTGCTTTCTTTCTCCCGGTCTGATTTCTCCGTGGGGCATTCCTGTTTTAAGTGAAATAAAATCCAAAACCGTTTGTTCATTAATAAAAAGAGATTGCGATTTTTTTTCCCAATAAGTGAAAACATCCATAGCCAAATCAATTGCCCTTTCCGGAAGCGGAGAAGACCAGTTATACCTGCCGGATTCTTTTATGATGGATTTCAAGGCTTCGTGAGTGAAAATAACATTTTTGGATTCATATAATCTCAATGTGCCATATAGAATGTCCAGAGTTTCATCAAGTGATGGTTCTCGCATTTCAATAACTTCAAAATATTTCAAAATTTGATCATGTTTTTCTATAAGTTGGTGATATTCTTTATTGGAAGAAGTGGCTATAACTTGAAAATTCGGATGGGCAAGAAACTCGCTCATCACCAATTCTATATCCGGATGAAAAACATTTCCACTCTTGCCAAGATATTGCTCAAGATGTTCAATAACCAAAATTATATTTCCAGCATAAGAAACTTCCGCAAATAATTCTCGCAAAACGCTTTCTGCGTCAATGCCTTTGTTGATCGCTCCGGCAATAACTCTACTTGCGTCTAAAATAACCATTCTTTTATTTTTAAAAAAACGATCAGCTTTATTCAGTCGTATTTTTTCCGCAAACGAATGAACAAGCGTGCTTTTTCCTATTCCCGAACCTCCAACAATGAGAGCGCAATTTTGATCAGGTCTTTGCAAAATCAAATTCAAAAGTTCCTCCTCATCTTCTCTGCCATTTAATTTTTTATCCCTATATTCAGTGAGATCAAAAACAGAAAGATCAGTTGAATAGTTATCAAGATTAACCGTATAGGCATATTTCCACTGCGATCCAATCGGAGAAATTTTCTTCAAATTATCCCAACGCCAAAAATAATTCCTGGATTCATAATTATTGGCTAGTTTTATTTCCCAATCTAATATTTTTTCAAAATCCGAAAGAGTCAAGTTTTCCGATTTTAAAAATATCTTCAAAGACTCTTCACTTTTAAAAACACTTTTGGGAAAAATTCTTTTGGGCATTCCAAGTCTATTGCAAATACGTTCAAATATTTTCTTTCTGCTCAGAACATCCTTATCCATATTTTCATAAGGAATTTTCGTGTCCAAACTATGCGCTAATTTAACAATAACTATATAAATAACACTTGTTCCGAAAAATCCAAAAGCCATCGAAGTTCCATTAACGGTTTTTAACGCTAAAAAAATAAATAACGCCGGGAAAATCAACCACAACATTAACAGGAAAACTCCCAAGAAAAATAAAGCAAAAAATAAAAATAAACCGACTGAAATAGTCGCCGTTCTGACTAAAAGACCAGCAGATCTTGAAAACAAATTATTAAACAAAAGCTGCGCAGTTTTCAAAGGATGCCAACCGCGCCAATTCCCCGCCTGCGCATCTCTTTTCCAGGGAGAAATAATTGTGTGAAAAAGATCAAAAATTGAAAAATAAACCAAAATAAATTTCAAAAAATTTTTCCAAATTTCCAAAAACTCGCGCAACCCGTCTTCATAGTACCAACTAAAAAAACTTGTTTTTTTGTTTTTTTTATCATCAAGCAATCTGGTGTAATGAAATGTTTTTCTTTTTGTCATTTTTGATTTTGATTTTAGTTTTTGAAAACTGAAAAAATCACGCTTCGAAGCAAACCTTTTTTCTATTTTAACGCTTCTGTCGCGCCTTGGCAAATAGATAAATCAAAGATATAATAATATCAATGAAAGAAACTAAAAGGATCATAAGCGATCAAACATTTTTTTTGAATTTTTCCTTGTTCTGGGGAATATTCGGCATACTGGCGTTGCTATCAACATTGCTTAATTTTTTCTATGGATGGATTTTTATCTCCTATTTCTCACTGGGAATATTGTATTCTTCCTGGGCTGTTCTAAA
Organism: Candidatus Moraniibacteriota bacterium; assembly: GCA_003510895.1. Classification (GTDB taxonomy): domain Bacteria; phylum Patescibacteriota; class Minisyncoccia; order Moranbacterales; family GWC2-37-73; genus UBA9338. The sequence continues at coordinate 41,866 of DOKE01000011.1, read as the reverse complement.
AAATAAAATTAGATTCGAACTTTCCAGAAGTTTCATAATTATAAACATAATATTTATTGCCCTAATTACACTATTTTCTTTTTTTGTTACTCCCACCATTTTCTCAGGAAGAGACCAGGGTTCTTTGAGTAATGCCGCCATAAATTTAAGTAGTCATCATCATTTAGCTTTTTCAAATATCGCTTCCGAAGAATTTTTTTCCATATACGGATCCGGCAAGGCCCTAAACTTTCCCGGATTTCACTACACAAACAATGGAGAATTGACAACCCAATTTCCTTTGGGATACATTTCGTGGCTGGGAGCTTTTTTCTCTGTTTTTGGTTTCACGGGGATGATCATCGCCAATGCCATAGCTTTTTATTTGTTTTTACTTTCTTTTTATTTTATTGGAAAAGAACTTCTTGGAACAAAATATTCCTACCTTCTCTTGTTTTTCACACTGACATCTTTTTCATTTGTATGGTTTTTCAAATCCACTCTCAGCGAAAATCTGACTATGCCGCTTTTATGGATAATGATTTTGACTGTTTTTTATTTAATAAAAAAACCTGATTTAAAAATATTTTCTCTATATTTCGCAGTATCCACTTTGCTCATATTCACTCGAATAGAAAGCTACGCTTTTGTGCCAGCCAGTTTACTTATTCTTTCGTTAAGCAAACATTTTAGAAAATTTATAAAAATAAATTACAAAAATATATTAATCGCTCTTCTGGCTTTTTTTGTCATATTTGTCATTAATTTTCAAAAAGATCTGCCATTTTTTAGGGAAATAGCCAAAGCGGTTATCAATCAATTCTCTGAACCAGAAGTCAGGACTCAAGATTTTTCCCATACAGTTTTTTCTCCGGCCATACGCGTTTCCCAGATATACATTCTATATGGACTTGCTGGATTTTTAATTCTGGGATTCATAGGCGCGATAAAATCTTTCTGGGAAAAATCGATTTTTATTTTAATTCCATTGCTAGTCACATTCCCCGCCCTCATATATCTTATTGATTCAAATATATCTTCGGACCATCCTTGGATGCTGAGAAGATTTGTCTTTGCGATCCTGCCCCTTTTTATTTTTTATACAACATATTTATTCAAAATGTTGCTAAGCAAAAAAGAAGGCGAACCTAGGCGTCCGGCATTTTCCAAATATTTTTCCACTATTGCAATCATCACTTTGCTATTTTTAAATCTCAAATCGTTTTCTCGCTACGCTTTTTATTCGGAAAACCAAAATCTGATTGAGCAAACGAAAAAAATAAGCGCAAAATTCTCAGACAAAGATTTGATTTTAGTGGACAGATTAGCTAGCGGAGACGGATGGTCAATGATTTCCGGACCATTGGAAAGTATTTTCAAGAAACAAGCTGTTTATTTTTTCAATCCATCCGATATAAAAAAAATAGACCTGCAAAAATTTGAAAATATCTATCTCCTTTCGCCCAAAGAAAATTTAGCCTATTATGCGGGAAGCGAATTGGGCAATCGCTTGGAAATTAAAGAGAAATATATATTCCAAACTACTCGCCTTTCTGAATTCAAAAAAAATGACATATTGCCCATCATAAGATATCCGGCCAAGGAAAATGTCGCGATTGAAGGATACATTTTAAAATTAAAAAAACAATAATGTTTGAGTTTACAAAAGAAATACAACTGGAAAAATCATTGAGGAAAATATATATATTTTCCAGATTTTTTGTTTTTATTATTTTTTTAACAACCGGGATATTCGTTGCTTATAAAATATTATTTCCCGAAAAATCTTTCAATTTTTCCTTTCAAAATATCAATTCATCCAAAAATTCAATCAATGAAATGAAAATGTCCAATGGAAATTTATATGAAAACGGAAAAATACCTGAAGGAAAAAATCTTTTTTTTAACGCTGCTGCAACTGGCATATATTCCACCGCCAGCATAAATTTTGTTCCGTCAGAAAATTTTAATGATTCAATTATTGGAGAAATAAGCATTAAAAAATCTTACGCGTCTTTTTTCTATCCGGATAGAAATGATTTGGGATTCAAGAATGGAACTCTTTTGAAAAACAATGTGGATCTTTTTATTGTTTCCAATGACAAACTCAGAAAATTTTCTTCTCCTGATTTAGCTTATAAAATGGGTTTCAAAAAAGAAGCTTTCTTGGAAGTTTCTTTAGAAGACTTAAAATATAATGCGACAGATGCTCTCATAGTTTCAGAGACAACCTATCCCAATAATTCAATTTTCCGAATAGCTGATATTTATTATCAGCTTCAAGATTCAAATCTTCGACAATTTGTCAGTGAAAACGCTTATCTGACTCAATATTCAATCGAACAAGCAATCGACAAAGATCCTTCTTTCATAAATAATTTTACTGTTTCGGAAGATATGCTTGGATTTAATGACGGAACATTGATAGCGGCGGGAGAATCTGCCTACATCGCAAGCGACGGTTTTATTAATCCAATAGACAATCCGGCTACCTTCGAAGGAATGGGTTACATTTGGTCTGATATATTGCAAGCCAACAGCGAAGAAATTGGAATGTATCAAAAAGCAAAACTTTTCACAATCAGAGGCGCCCATCCATCGGGAACAATATTCAAAAACAGCGAAACTAATGAATACTATTATATTCAAGGAAAAACCAAACGAAAAATAAAAAGTGAATCCATCTTAAAAACATATCTGAGAAATAATCCAGTTTTAATTGAAAATAAAAGCTTAATAGCAGAGAATACTTGCAAAATAAAAAAAGCTTCTTTTCTTGCCAGAAATTATGGCTGCGAAACAAGCTTGGATAACATCAAAAATTTCAAAGGAAATTCCTATTTATTTTCCATAAATTTTGAAAAACCGACAGAAATTGCTTCTCTTGATGCGCATTTCAATCAAAACATCAATCTGACAAATTTGAAATTATCCCTATTGTCTCTGCGAAATAATATTGCAAGAAATTACATATCTAAATAATAAAAACTACACCCAAAGAAATGAAAAAAGAGTTAGACAAAAAACAATTATCCATACTTGCGTATAAACTTCTTCACGATAGTTTGTTTTGGTTGCTGTTCTCTTTTTTTGTAGCGCTTCTTCTGGAAGCAGTGCTGCCGGGAATAGTTTCCCAAAACGAAGGTTTTTTGATTATTTCTTTTTTAGTCTTTGCCAATCTTTGGATAATTTCCCATATTGGAAGAAAAATAAATATTAATTTCAATAAACCGGAAAAAAATCATCTTTTTCCGCTTGTAATATTATTTTCTTTTCTCTTAATCGGCAATTCTCTTTTGAAATTTTCTCTCTGGCAAAACATCCTCATCACCAGCGCGACACTATTGATTTTCTTTTTTCTTTTTCACGATATATTCCCAATCTTTCCCAATAAAAAATAAAATATCTTCCCATTCTATCCGATTATTTTTCCCGTAAAAAATTCAGGGTTTCCTTGGCGCATTTTTCCCAAGAAAATTTCTTTAGTTGTTCTCTGCCTTTTTCAATTAAATCGGTTCGCAGTTTTTCATCGCTCAAAACTTTTTCTATTTGCGCGCTTAATTCATCCGCATTGATTGCGTCGAAATATAAAGCCGCATCCCCGCCCACTTCCGGCAAAGACGAATTCGAAGCGGTTATAAGCGGGGCATTGGAAGCAAAAGCTTCCAAAATTGTAATGCCAAAACCCTCATATAATGAAGGGTAGACAACTACACCCGCCCCCCGAAATAAATGTCCTATATCGCAAAATTTGAGTTTACCGGGCATTATGATATCTGCACAATATGGGCTATTTTTAACTTTTTTCTCAATGTTATCCCACAGCCAAGCCTTTTCTCCCGCCAACACCAATTTAACATCCGACCTGGAACGTTTTTTATGCATTTCAAAGGCTTCAATCAATCTCTCAACGTTTTTTCTTGGTTGCAATGCACCGGAATACAAAATATAATCCCCGACTATTCCCAGTCTTCTTTTCAATTCACTTTCATATTCCCTATCGCGCTGCTGCGAAAAAACATCCGCGCTGAATCCATGATGGATAACTTTGATTTTTTTCGCATCAATCTTGGGATAAAATTTCAAAATATCATTCTTGGTCGCTTCGGAAATCGCAATTATTTTGTCAGCATTCGCAATTGAATAATCCGCAAAAAAATTCAACTTGCGCAAATCACGTTTCGCAAATGATTCAGGAAAAATCTTAAATGCCAAATCATGAATCGTCACAACTGTTTTCAAATTTTTTCTTCTGCAAATCGGCAAATTGTGCATTGGCATCCACAATACATCCGGATTTTCTTTCCAAATCTCATACGCGAACCTGATTTGCGTCCACAAAAAAGGAAATGATTTCCGGATAATCTTATAATTTGCGAATTTCGGCGGAATCAATTCCGAATTAAAATCTTTTCGATGATATAAAAAAAATTCACTATTTATATCCAACTTACCAAAAAATTTAAGCAAGTTAAAAATATAAACGCGAGTTCCGTCAATTCGACTATGATCTAAATCCGCAACTTGAATTGCAATTTTCATATAAAAATAAGTTAGAAATGAATATTTTTAACTAGTTTTCTTTTTTCTTTATGATCGGGAATAGTCAGACCGACCAAACGCCAGAATTCCTTGGAATGATTGAATTCCCAAAGATGGCATAATTCGTGCACAACGATATAGTCAACAATTTCCGCGGAAACCAAAGCCAAGATATAATTAAAATTCAAATTGCCTCCCTGAGAACAACTTCCCCACAAAGTTTTTTGATTTTTTATATTAATGCGATTGAATTTAAAATTATAAAATCCATTAAAATATTTCACTCTCTCCGTAATAATTTTTCGGGCTGTTTCCTTGTGTTTCAAATAATCCTTTCGACTGGTTTTTATAAAAGTTTTGTCTTTAAATTTTGAAAAATATTCTTTTCTTTCAAGAATCCAATCGGATTTTTTAATCAAAAAATCTTCTGCTGTTTTTTCATTTAACCGCCAAGGAATTGTTACTGATATTTTTCCGAAATAATCAACCACCAACCGCATTTGACGCGCCCTTTTACTTTTTTTTAATTCATATTCAATTTCAATATTTTTTAAAACTATTCTCATTTTCAAAAAGATTATCTTTTCTACAAAACATCTTCTATTCTGCTCCCGATATATATTTGCACGTCATCCACATTTAAAAATTGCTTCAGAGTTTCTGTTATTTGAGCCCGAATCATAACAGATCGGCAGGACTTGTCTGCCTCCTGATCAAGTTTATCATTAAAATCAACGAAAGCAATGCCGTGTTGGATGGATAAACCCATAAGCTGAACGTCTTCCGGTATTGAAGTAAAATAACCATCTTCTTTTTCTTCATCGGTCGGTCCAACTAAAAGCTGTTCTATTGCCGATTGACCTATTTTTTGAACTTTTTTTACTTTTCTTGTTACCGGATAAACCTTATTGCAATCTTCATTTTGCGAATCAGACCGACTTTTTCCAAAATACACTTCTATTGAAGTTTCCTCGCTGAAATCGAAAAATACCGGCAATTTGAAACTTTGATTATTTTCTGGAATTCCAGAGGGATTGCTTTTCTCAAAAACCAAAATTCCTTCACTGAAATTTTTTTTGTCAAAAATAATCTCCGATTCAAATGAAACAAATTTAGTTGTCATCCAGTCAGAAAGCGCTTTAGCGTTAGATTGCGACAAAACATTGCCTTCTTTATCTGTTAATTTAATCAGAAAAATTCCCTCAAAAAACCAATTACCCCTAGCCTCCCCTTCAATTTTCAATGGGCTGGAAATTGTTTCATTGGATTTCGGTTTTTTCAAAACAACCATTTCCGCATCATCAGGAATTTTTTCTTCCATTTGTTGCCGTTGCGAAGTGTTTTTTTGCGGATTCAAATTATCATCAACAACAACGTCTTTCTTAGTGAAAAAAACGCCCCTAAAGACAACTACTAGAAATATAATAATTATCACCGAAAAAAATGATATGCTTTTACTCATACTTAGTATTACATATTTTTATCGACACTTATTGCAAAAAAATCCCGCTCTGCCAAATCGGCG
>DOKE01000011.1:35460-35749 GCA_003510895.1 Candidatus Moraniibacteriota bacterium | reverse complement strand
GCCAAATCGGCGGATGAGCGGGACTTTTTTATTGAAACACTTCAATTCACTATAAAACAGCTTCTTTAGCTGCTTTTGCAAGTCTAAATTTAACCACAGTTTTTGCGGCAATTTTAATTTTTTCTCCTGTTGCTGGGTTAACTCCCATTCTGGCTTTTCTTTTAGCCTTCACCATTTTTCCAAAACCAGGAAGAACAAATTCTCCGCTCTTTTTTACTTCCTTGTATGCCAAGGTTGCCAATTCATCAAAGAAACTACCCACTTCCTTTTTTGCCAAGCCTGTTTTTTC
>DOKE01000011.1:35098-35396 GCA_003510895.1 Candidatus Moraniibacteriota bacterium | reverse complement strand
AAGCCTGTTTTTTCAGACAAAGCGGTCACAATCTGTGACTTAGTCATTTTCGCCATAGCTTTTATTTTTTATTAATTAGTGATTATTTTTGCGCTTGACTATTGCGCACCCTTATTATACAGCATTTTTTGATAGTTTTAAATACTTTGTCAAGTGTTTATGGGGCTATTGGATAATCTTGTCCAAAAACGCATTCTTGATTTTTCAAAAGTTTTAGTATAGTATCAATAAATAGGAAAAAATTATTAAGAATTCATCATATTGTTTTTGATATTCCGAGATCGTCTAATGGTAGGAC
>DOKE01000011.1:20791-35037 GCA_003510895.1 Candidatus Moraniibacteriota bacterium | reverse complement strand
GATCGTCTAATGGTAGGACGACAGGTTCTGGTCCTGTTAATCTTGGTTCGAGTCCAAGTCTCGGAACACTAAATGGGATAGGCAAATATTTTTTCTTTGATTTGAAGATTATTTACATTCCATAAATATCTTGTTCTTACACCCGACGCAAATATTTTTATTTAATTTGGAGTGTATGTAAACAATCGCATCTCGTTTAGAATCAAAAATGTTTTTCTTTCCAATATAATCAATCAATCCCGCTTTTTCCATTCTTTTCAACACAACATTATTAACATTGCTCAAAAAAACATCTCCGCCTTTTTTTCTGAAACTTTTTATTTGCTCGCGCAAAAATTCAATTCCAGTCAAATCAATCATACTTACGCCGCTAAAAATAAACAAAATATTTTTCTTCTGAGGATTTTTCTCCAAAAGGCGAAACATTTCTTGTTCAATATTATTAACCGATCCGAAAAATAACGAACCGCTTATGCGAAAAATTCCCAACTGAGGACAGCGAGGAGAACCATCAAATGGCATAAACTTATGATTGAAATGTTTGGCATCCGGCACCAAGCACTCCAAAAGAGGTTTTGAAGTATTTCTCAAATAATTCATAATCGATAAAAATATTCCCACAAAAATAGCAAATTCCAATTCTAAAAATAAAGTGGAAAGAAATGTTATCACCAACAATCCCATTTCGCTTCGACTAGCCTTGAAAATATTTTTTATATGATGAAAATCAATTAATCCCCAAGCAACCAAAAACAAAATTCCCGCCATAACCGCAATTGGAAGAAATTTAGCCAACGATGCGACAAATAAAATTATTATTGCCAAAAAAGCGGCAGCGAAAACTGAAGCGAAGGGAGTTTTTGCTCCTGATTCATAATTCAATCCGCTGCGATTAAAAGAACCGCTAGACGGATAAGCCGAGAAAAAGCTGCCAAAAATATTAGACATTCCTTGTCCGATGACCTCCTGATTTCCATTAATCTTCTGACCGCTGCGCAAAGCGACAGCGCGTGAAATTGCCACAGCTTCAGTCAACGCCAGCATTGTTATCGCCAAGGCCGGCGAAGCCATTTTTTTTATAATCTCAAAATCAAAACTTGGAGTTGAAAATGGAGGCAGTGTTGCAGGCAAAGCGCCCACTGTTTTTATTCCGGTTATATCAAAACCAAAATTCTTGTTAAGAAAAAATCCCACCAAACTTCCAATCAACATAGCTGGAATCATATAGGGAATTTTTGGAAAAACTTTTCTGATGATTATTCCGGAAGCGAGAGTTATTAATCCAACAGCTAGGACATAATAATTTATTTGATCAAATTTTGAAATAAAGGTGTGAATAGTTTCATAAAAAGAACTTCCCTGCGCTATCTTGATGCCGAAAAAATTTTTTATTTGACTGGAAATAATCAAAATGCTTGCTCCGGCTGTAAATCCAACAATCACCGTATGAGAAACAAAATTCAATAGCTTTCCCACTCGCATCCAACCCATAATAAGCTGTATCATTCCCACCAACAAACTAAGCGTAAGAGCTAATTTCACATATTCAGAACTGGCTACTTCCGCAAAGGGACTGAGTGACGCAAAAACAACCAGGGAAATAGCTGTGGTCGGTCCGGAAACCAAATGTCGAGAAGATCCCCAAAGAGCCGCCACTATAGCCGGAACAATAGCTGAATACAATCCGTATTCCGGCGGAAGTCCGGCTATTGTCGCAAAAGCAACGCCCTGCGGCAGAACAATCACAGCGCCAATGAAACCGGCGATTAAATCTTTTTGCAAGTTTTCCCGAGTAACCAATTTTTTCCAACTCAAAAAAGGAAAAAAGTTTTTCAAAAATTTCATACGTTTTATTTTTAAAAAAATTAAATACAAAAAAATAAAAGAAAGACCCGAAAGCCTCACTTAATTCAATTTACCAAAAAAATAAAATTAAATCAATAGTCATAAAGCTTTTTTATAAATTGAAAAAGAGGCGGCACTGTTTAGTGCTACCTCTTTTTGAATTTTTCTTGAATTTTGTCAGTCAAGGGAGAATTACTCTCCTTACTGACTCCTTCGAATAACAACCTTCTTCCAAAAGTCGTCCTCTCCAACCGCACACAGGATCTTTTCCGTTTTTTCTAAAAACCGGAAAGAATCTCCCGTCAATCATTGAACTTGGACAAAGAACTGGATTCTTCAAAAAACCATTTATCCGCCCACCATCAATGATTTTTTTTGAAATATAAATCAACTCCTCAGAAAATGTTGTTGAAGGATATTTGAGCACATTAATAAGTCTCCTAGACGCAGGGTAAGAATTTTCCGCGACATAAATAACATATGATTCACCGCGCGATTTCCTTCTTACCGATTTCATTTTTTCATTTAAATCTTTTGTGCTACCTGAGCATTTAAGTGAAGGAATGACTTCAATTACCATTTCATAAATATTTTCTTCTGATATTTTTCCTGGCATGACAAGTGGGTAATACCCAGAAATATTATGTATTTTTATGTCAGAAAAATCAACATCTAATAAACCCAGATTAGACCAAAACAATTCCCATCTGGCAATCCTTTGGATATTGTCCCAAATAATTTTTTTCATTCTGGTTTCCCTCTCTCTAATTTTCAAAAAACCAAAACCTCCCCCTTTTTCAACTCAGCCAATGCTAACATAAAAAAATAAAAATGTCAATAACAAAAAAGCCTTATTTCTAAAGCTTTTCTACGAAATTTTGTTAAAAAATTCTAAATTTTAAGATATCTTCTAATAGCCAATAAACTACTGATAACTCCCAGTAAAATTCCGGAAAACAAGAGGCTGCCCAGAATTAGAAAAAAGTGTTCAAAATAAAAATTCAAAATATTTCCTTGCGGTATGTTGCCTTGGGTTAATGGAGCGGCAAAATAAGAAGCGGCAAACAAAAGAATCATAACGGCAATGCCCGCCACCAATCCATATAAAACGCCTTCGAAAACATATGGCATTCGAATATACAAATTCGATGCTCCAACCAAGCGCATAACTTCAAATTCTTGCTTGTGAGAATACATTGTTATTCTTATAGTGTTGAATGTGATAAGTATGCCGATAAAAATAAACAATAATCCAAAAATCACTCCCGCTTTTCTCGACATCACAATAATATTCGTCAACCTGTCAATTTCCTTCCTGTTTTCTTCGTAATTAATATTATTAATATCCTCCCTGAAATATGACGCCTTTACGCTTTCAACAATTTTTTCATATTGCGCGGAATCATTGGCGCGAATTATCAATGAAGCGGACAAAGGATTTTCTCCAATAACCTCCAGGGCTTTATTGATAGTTTCCTTATTACTGCTAAGCGCTAACAAATCTTCCAAGGCATTATCCTTGGAAATATATTCTACTGATTTTATTTCGCTATATTCTCCCAATTTATTTTTTATCTCCAATATTTTTTCTTCCGAAACATCTTGGTTAAAATAAACACTGACATTTATTTTATCCTGCAACGTTTCAATAACCAAGCTAGCTGTCAATCCGAACATAAACGCCATACTGACAACAAAAAGGGAGAGCCCCAAAACACTGACAGTGGCAAAACTAAGCAATCCATTTCTGTAAAAATTGATGCCGCCTTCCTTAAATGTTCTTTGAAGTTTTAGCAATTTCATATTTTTTGTTTGTAAAGTTTGTTTTATTTTTTAGACGTTATATTTTCCACTTGCATCATCCCTGGTTATTTTTCCTGATTCCAATCCAATGACTCGTTTCTTTATCTTATCAACAATTTCCTTATTGTGAGTAGCTAAAATAACAGTTGTGCCAAGACTATTTATTTTCAAAAGCAACTGTATTATTTCCCAAGCGGAAGTTGGATCAAGATTTCCCGACGGTTCATCAGCAAGAATAACCGATGGATTATGCACCAACGCTCGAGCCAAAGAAATTTTTTGTTTTTCTCCTCCGCTAAGTTGCTTGGGATATTTTTCCATTTTATCACTCATTCCAACGATATCCAATATTTCCGGAACTTTTTCCGCTATCTCAGCATCTGTGTCGCCAGCCACTTCCAAAGCGTAGGAAACATTTTCAAAAACTGTTTTCTGCGGCAATAATTTAAAATCTTGAAAAACCGTCCCAAAATTTCTTCTGAAATATGGCAGATGCTTCTTTTTTATTTTACTTAATTCTCTGTCATTAAAATATACATTACCCTCGGTTGGTTGTTCTTCGGCTGTTATAAGTTTCAGCAAGGTTGATTTTCCGGCTCCGCTTTGTCCAACAATTGAAACAAACTCGCCATCTTCAATAACCATTTCAATGTTTTCCAAAGCGATAAAATTTCCCGGATATATTTTTGAAACATTTTCAAACTTAATCATTATTTTTTTATTTTTATATTTTTATTGAAATACTGAATATTATATGATTCTTCAACAGCTTCCCATTACTTACTTTATTATAAAATATTTAGCCTTTTTTCGCAACATTATTTTTCCGCGGAAAAACGCAAGTAACTCTCAATAAATTCCGCTATATCTCCTTCTAAAACTTTCTCCGCCTCACTTGTTTCATATTTTGTTCGATGATCCTTGACCATTTTGTAGGGATGAATCACATAGGAACGAACTTGACTTCCCCATTCAGCGCTCTGATACTCGCCGCGTAATTTCTGTTTCTCTTTCTCTTTTTCTTCCAAATATTTCTGATGCAATTTCGCCTTGAGAATTTTCATCGCGCTTTCTTTGTTTTGCAACTGCGATCTTTCATTTTGACAGGTAACCACTGTTCCGGTCGGAATATGCGTAACACGCACCGCGCTATCCGTTGTGTTGACGCTTTGCCCTCCGGCGCCGGAAGAACGATAAACATCGACACGTAAATCTTTTTCTTCAATTTTAACTTCAGAAATTTCTGAGATAATTGGCAAAATTTCCACCAACGCAAAAGAAGTTTGACGCAGATTATCAGAATTAAACGGAGAAAGACGCACCAACCGATGCACTCCCGCTTCACCTTTCAAATTTCCATAAGCATAGTTTCCTTTGATTTCAACTGTCGCGCTTTTAATTCCCGCTTCTTGTCCGCGAGATTGATCAATGACATTGGTCTTGAAATTATTTTTTTCAGCAAAACGCAAATACATTCGAAGCAACATTTCCGCCCAATCTTGCGCGTCCACTCCTCCGGCTCCCGAATGAATAGATAAAATGACATCATTGCGATCATATTCTCCTGAAAACAACGCTTGGAATTCCAACTCTTCGATTTCTTTCTGCAAGACATCCGCTTGTTTTTCAATGTCTTTTTTATCTTTTGCGCTTTCTGCCAAATCCACCAATTCTCCCAATTCTTTGATATTTTTCTCCAAATTTTCAAATTTCAAAACTTTGCTTTTGAGCGCCTCCAACTCCTTCATTGTCTCTCCAGCCGACTGCGCGTCATTCCAAAAACCCGCTTGGGATGATTTTTCTTCCAATTCCAATATTTTTTGTTTTGCTTGAGCCAAGTCAAAGATAGTCCCGCAACTGCGAGATTTTAGATTGCAACTCTTCTATTCTTTGTTTTATATTTTCCATATTCTCTAAAATTCAAGATACGATAACCCAAACATTAGCATAACACCAGCCACAAGAGATATCAAATGTCCGATTGATTTTTGCGCGTCCCTTTCCTTATGCAATTGAGGAATTAAATCGGAAGTAGCTATATAAATAAATCCGCCGGCAGTAAGCGGAATTAAAAAAGAAGCTATTTCCACAGAACTTCTGCCAATAATCAAAACTGCAATCGCTCCACAGATTGCAGTTAACGCCGTCAAAAAATTAAAAAGCAAAGCTTTCATTCTGGAAAATCCTCCATATACCAATGACCCAAAATCACCAATCTCTTGAGGAATTTCGTGAAAAATAACCGCGATGCTCGTCGCAATTCCAATCGGAATACTCACCAAAAAACTGGCAGCAACAGCCATTCCATCCAAAAAATTATGCATCGCATCCCCAAACAGAATCATATATGAAAAAGGATGCGGATGCGCGTCGCAAGCTTCCTCGTGACAATGTCGCCAATGAACAATTTTTTCCAAAACAAAAAATAGCAAAATTCCCAATAGAATATACAAAGAAACCGCAACGCTGTCAGAGGCGTTTTCATACGCTTCCGGAATCAGGTGAATAAAAGCGTCTCCCAAAAGCGTTCCCGCAGAAAAACTCACCAGATATAAAAGCCAGCGATATAATTTTTTTTGATCCCAAGACAACGTAAAAACACCGACCAAGGAAATCAGACTAACAACAAAAACACTCAACAAAGAATAAAACCAAACAGTCATATTGACTATAAATAATTTTTAATTAAATCAATGTGTTCTATTTCCGCTTTCATAAGCGCGGTAAAAAATACTTTCAATTTTTCTTCAGACGCTTCTTTGGAAAATTTGGAATATAACCCGGAAGCATTTTCTTCCAATTCAACCGTTTTCTTGAAATTTTCCACTTCATCTTCACTGCAAACTTCTTGTCCAATTTCCGGCATTTGAATTCCCAAAAATTTAGTCACGATCGAAGCGTGTTCCAATTCAACCTTTGCCAGTCTTTTATACATCGCCTTTATTTCATAGGAATCAGTTTTTTCCGCCATACACAAATAAATTGCATTGGCTCGCATTTCCAAATTCAAAGTTTCCAGAAGATTTTTCCTGGAAAGCTCGCTGATTTCCCCATCTCTTTTGAAAACCGGCCTAGCTTCCTCTCCTGACTTGATATAATTTCTGTCAGCTCCGCAAAAGGGACACTTGGACGGAGCCTCGGTTCCCAAATAAGCATCCCCGCAAATATTGCAAATAAATGTTTTCATATATTCTAAATATAAATTAAGTCATTCGATGGATGAATCATTAAATAAAGTATTGAAATATTCTCTAAATTTTCCAAAATCATCAGAAGTCAAATCAAACAATCCGGATCTCTCTTCTGTAAAAACCTCGCCATTACGTACGCTCTTAATTATTGTATTATCATCACCATTAAATCCATTTACATACACATTTTCAGAGTTAAAATCAGAATCATATTGTGTTAGTATTTCATCTTTTTTATCATACTCATAATCATAGCTGCCAATATGAATTTTCTGAGGATTATTTTCTGGGTAATAGGAATACTTAAACTCATTAAACTCGGACAATTCCAAATAACTTGCATAATTATAATAATATTCAGGAAACAAATCTATGAGTTTTTTAGGGAAATATCCATATTCAGATTTATAAGAATCTAGCGCGTCCACAACTCCCAATAATGAATGCTCTGCCAACATTATATTTTTCTGGGGCATTTCTTCTATTTTTTCTATTTCTTCTATATGCTTGATATATTTCACTGAAACTTCTGCATCAATTTTCCAGTTTCCATTATCAAAAACTAAATCATATGGGATAAATTCTCTTCCATAAAAACGTATTCTATCATTTTTAATTATCGAAAAAAAATCATTTTTATCTCTATTTTGCCCCACATCATTAATGATTTTTCTTGTATATCCACTGTCTTTAGCATTACTTAAACTAAGAGATAAAAAAATAGAACTATATTCTTCATCTTCATCAAAAAAAATATCTTTACTTTTTTCATTAAATAAATTGTTATAACATAATTTTGCCCTTTTATTATTTTCTGTTACACAATCACCATCATACCCCATTGCGTAACCATCATTATTGAGTTTTTTCTCACACATTACTGATGAATAAAACTCTTGACCAAAACATTTCGCAACTTCAATTTCATGTTTTTTTATTATATCAACAACCCACTCCCCGTATAATTTATTGCTTAAACCTGGGTAATGGCTATCTTCCTTGTATACAATTTGATTTGTTGTGTTTTCGTAAGACTCCCTGAAACTATTCCATTCCTCTGGATCATTTTTTAAGTCCAGATATTCCGGCTCAAAATCAATATACCAACCGTCTTCTTTTCTTACTAAATAAGCGCTATCACTCTCTGAATTATCATCATTAAATTTTTTTACATAAGACAAAAAAATATGTTGATCATCAATAATCCTCTTTTCACTAAAAGCAACTGCATCGATTTTTCTATCAAAATCTCCTGCATGGTAATACTTTAATATATGTTCCCACGTCTCATTAAATTCATCCACGGTTAAATATAAGTCGTCTTTCAATGAGGTCTTGAGCGATTCAGAAAAATAAGTTCTTTCTGAATACAATTCAAAATTTCCATTATTATTAAGTTCTTTTTCCAATTTCTCAATAGTTTTTTCTGGAGTGTCAAATTCTGGATTCAAAACATTTTCTACAATCTTATGTTTACCATTTTCACTTTCAATGTAAGTATTACTATTACTATCAAATTTAAAAAAAATAAAAACAATTATTCCAATTATAGATAGAATTGATAAACTAAAAACAATAATCCATTTTTTTTTCAAAAAATTTTGTTTATTACTGTTCGAATAATTATCCTCGGGGACTTGCTGATTTGTTAAATTGGAATCAAATTTATCCTCCATGACAAGTTCGATTAATCAATTAATATTAGAAATTGACCTACTCTCAAGCACTTACGCAACTAAATAAGCATCCCCGCAAATATTGCAAATAAATGTTTTCATCAATTTCTCTATGAAAAAATTATAAATCTATTTTTTCTCTCCCCCCATTTTCTCAAACACACGAAAAACTTCTACGCTTTTAACCTTGTTTTTATCCATATGGAAATTATACCACGAGATAACTAAAAATTAAAAAACTCGTCAGCCGGCTTGCGCAGAAAGAACTTATGTATTAATTTTGTTTTTTTTACGATAAATAAACCAAAAAAGATAAGCTGATGCAAGAAGGATTAGGTTTGGGAAAAATATTGTCGGATTGCCCCAACTGATTCCATCGAAACGATAGTTGGAAAGCGGCCAAAGAAACGGCGTGGCAAAAAAAGCTAGAGAATGTGAAGGTATGTCAATCAAAATATGCAAACCCCAAGCTCCCATCAACCAAAATGGTTTTTTGAAAATTAACCACATCAACGCAAAAACCGCCAAAAAGACAACCAGACTGTGAGTGGCATTATACAAATAGTGGACATAATCCGGGATCAATGATTCCGCCGGAGTTCCCTGACTCCAATCCGGTCTCTGACTCAACCCCAAAATATTGGCTATCCAAAGAATGCCAAAAGAAAACATATCCGGCAATATCCCAAACAGAAAAGCAAGAAAAAAATTCCGCTTATTTTTTCTGCCAAATGTCACCCCTCCCCAAAGTCCATGAGAAATTATATCCATATATTAAAATAAAAAAAATCTAAAAATAAACTGACATTCTAAATTGTTATTGATTTAACAAGATTTTTGAAATATAATTATGAACGTGCCATCTTAGCTCAGTTGGTAGAGCAATGCACTCGTAACGCATAGGTCGCCGGTTCGATTCCGGCAGATGGCTCACTCAATTTTCTTTCTTACTTTCCTCCCATATTTTGCTTATTAGTTACTTACTATCTCCACGCTTAGCCCTCGTCTCTGAAAATGTATGCATTTTTTCAACTATTTCTTTTTCTAACCCCGGATTGGGTAAAACAAATTCTGAGCGCATAACCTCCGCTTCAAATTGATCAATTGGAAGACTTCCTGATCCATGTGTTATAACTCCATCTCCATAATCTCCAAAATCATTTTCCTGCATTCTTACCACAGCATTGGGATTATTTTCTCCAGGAAATTCAATCTGATCACGCCTCAACGCATAACGGAAGCCTATACCCCGCCAGAATTGACCAACTGGTGCAAGCGAAAGTGTCGGACCGGAATGTTGTTCAATTCCATGAGAAGAACCATTAATGACTTTCAATGCACTATCATAACCACCGCTTCCAAGACCATGATATAAATATACAATAGCGTCTGGTGGCAAATTCTTTTTTTCTTCTATATATTTTTTAAATTTTTCCTTATCCTTAAATAACACAACAAGATCTTCATCAATTTTTTGAAATTCCGATTTTTCTTTTTCTTTTTCAAAATTATTTTTTTCTTCCTCAAATATCTTTTCGACTTCAAGAGCCTCTTTATCTTTCCCTTTTCTAATTAGTCTACTTATCATATCATCGACTCGTGATTTATATTCTGGCGTGTTGACATAAGTATATCCCAAGGCATTGCCACAATTTCTTATTTTTTTTAAAGTTTCTAGGCTTGGACTGCTTATGCCAGTCCCTGCACTTTCATCAAATAAACTATCAGGAGTAAGCATTTCTATCACAGAATAACCATCTTCATCTTTTTCTTTTAATTTGACTTCCAATTCTTCTCTTGAATTTGTACCAGTATATGCCATAAGCTTTTGCAAAGCTTCATCCTTATCTACAATCTTCGATTTCTGAATATATTTATCTGCTAAATCCTGTGCCACCGTTAATTCTACTTTTTCTTTTAAGGAAATTTTTTGCAGATATTCTTCAGGCAGAGGTGGTGGCATTTTTGGAGATGATGCCACAGTAATATCATTGGATAACTCTGCTTTTGCGATATCTGCTTCTCGATTCAATTCCAATAAAGCATTTCTATCTTCTTGGTCAATTACAAGCCCGTCTTTTTCAGCTTGAGACTCTACTTGCGCAAGCTCTATTCCATTTTCTTGCTGAAAAGCAGACACCTCTTTTTCAGATTGAACCAATAATTCTTCTGACGATTCAATTTCCCCAATAGTTTCTTGATCTTCAATCACTTCTTGTTTTTCCTTAGTTTCAATTGTAGATAGTTCTTTATACATGATCTTCTATTTTTTTTCTTAAGGATTCTATACGCTGCTTATCTAATTTCTCAGAAATACGAGTCAATATATCAGACTGTCTTTTTTTCAAAGAAGCCATTTTATTTTGAAATTTTTCCCATAATTGCTTATTCTTTTCCATTTACTTATTGAAAATTACTGATTATTGTTTATTGCGCCCGTTTTAGTTTTTAACTTATCCACATTCTCATTGATATTATTTTGAATATTCTCAATGATTTTTTTCCCGCCTTCGGATTTAAAAAGATGTTTGAACCTTCCTTGGGTTTTTAAGAATTCTTCAATGGGCTTCGGTTTTTCATTTACGTAATTAATTATATGCTTGCCATTTTCAATTTCATACAGCGGCCAAAAATTTGTTTCCATTGCCAATTTTCCAACATTAACATATTCCGAAGTTGGAAATTTCCAAAGATTAGTGCACGGTTGAAGAACCAAAAGAAACGACGGCCCGTCAGTTTCCAAAGCTTTCTTGGCTTTTCTTGCAAGATCGTGAAGATTAGCCACATTGGCTTGCGCCAGATATTTCACTCCATGCGCCGCCACAATTTCCATCAAATCTTTTCTTTGTCTGGATTTTCCAAAAGAAAATTCTCCCGCCGGTTCAGTTTCCGTGTTAGCTCCATAGGGAGTTGCTCCCGATCGCTGTCCTCCCGTATTCATATACCCACCATTATCATAGCAAACATACAAAAAATTATGTCCTCTTTCCATCGCTCCGGAAAGAGATTGCAAGCCAATATCATACGTTCCTCCATCACCGCCGAAAACCACCAGCTTGGCTTTCTTTTTTATCTTGCCTTTTTTAAAAAGAATATTTTGCGCCGCATCCACACCGGAAATTGTTGCCGCCGCATTTTCAAAAGCATTATGAATATAGGGAACTTTCCAAGCGGTATACGGATAGATTGTAGTTGTCACTTCAAGACATCCGGTGGCATTTCCCACAACAATTGGCTCTTCCGTAGCGCCTAAAACCGTCCGAACAATAGCTGGAATTCCGCATCCCGCGCAAGTGCTGTGACCCGGCGCTAATTTTTTTGTCAATTCTTTATTCATAAGATATATTTAATTTTCTCTGAAATTTCGCCGTTTTCCAAATCATCAAAAACATTTTTAATTTGCTTTTGAAACGTGTCTCTGCCACCCAGCCCATACACATAGCTAGCCACGTCAATTTTTCGATGAGTAGCGTGATACAAACTATTAACCACTTCCCCATAAAGCGGCGGATAGGCTCCCACTGAAACCGCTCTGTCCAAAACAGCAATTTTTTTAATATGCGCCAACTCCTTGCCAATTTCTTTATATTGAAACGGCCTGAAAAGATGCACGCTTAGCAGCCCGACTTTTTTTCCTTCGCTGCGCAATTTATCTACAGTTTCCTTGGCGGTTCCCGCCGTGGAACCCAAAATCACAATAGCATAATCTGCGTCATCCAATTCATAGTCTTCATACAATCCATATTTTCTTCCGGATATTTTTTCAAATTCCTTGCAAATATTTTTATATTCTCTGGAAACTTTTTCAAAGTTTTTTATCTGGTTGAGTTTAAATTCAAAATAACTATTTTGAAGAGCCACGACTCCAAAGCTCAAAGGTTTTTTAAAATCCAAAAGGTATTTTTCCGGTTTATATTCTCCAACAAAATTTTTCACAACCCTGTCTTCCAAAACTTCGACTCTTTCTGTGGTATGCGAAGTATGAAATCCATCCATAATCGTCATCACCGGATTTTTCATTTTTTCCGCCAATTTCAAACCAATGATTCCCAAATCATAGGCCTGCTGCGCATTTTCCGAAAAAATTTGCGCCCAACCGCTATCGCGAACCGCCATCACATCGCCGTGTTCTCCATGAATATTTAATGGAGCCGCTAATGCTCTGGCGCTGACATACATAAAAGAAGGGAGTTGCAATCCCGCGGCGATATATAAAATTTCATGCATCAAAACTAATCCTTGCGAGCTGGTGGCTGTTACAGTTCTGGCTCCTGCCGCTTGCGCTCCCACCACTGCGCTCATCGCGCTATGTTCCGATTCCACCTGAATAATCTCAGTTTGAACCTTGCCGTCCGCTTTCATTTTGGCATAAGTTTCAATAATCGGAGTTTGCGGAGTAATTGGATAGACCGCCATAACATCCGGATTCATTTGTCGAAGCGCTTCCGCCGCCGCGCTTCCGCCGGTCAATGCCCTGATGTTTTTATTATTATTTGTATATTTTTTATTTTTCATTGATAACGCCATTTATCAAATTATTTGTTTTTCATTGCGATAGCCTTGGTCGGACAAACTTGCGCGCAAACTCCGCATCCCTTGCAAAATTCCAAATCAAAATCAGAAATTGGTTTATTTTTGAAATTTTCCGAAGTTTTCGACGCTTCATTTTTTTTGCGTTTTCTCATCGCGATGCAAGCATCCGGACAAAACGGAACGCAATTTGAACAACCAATGCATTTTTCCGCGTCTATTTGCGGATGAGCATATCCCCAATCACCAGTCTTGGGAGCTTCATCTAAGTCATTATTTATGATTACATCTTTTTCCATATATTTAAAAAATTCTAAAGCGAATCATATCCGACATAAATTGCCGCAATATTTTTTTCTGTTAATTCCTTACCCAATTTTGGCGTAAAATATTCCCGAAAAATATCCGCCACCGAATCCAAAGAAACCAGATCGGTCAATTGAATAAGTTTTCCGACCAAAACAACATTAGGACTGGAATTTCCAGTTATTTCCAGCGCCATCCCGTTTCCATCCACCACATTTATTACGCCTTCAAAATCAGGAATTTTCTTTTTTATTTCTTCCTTGGTGGATTTTGAATTTATGATAAGCAACTCATTTTTATCCAAATTTTTAATAATTTCCGGATTTCCCATAACCGTTTCATCCATCACAACCACCACATCTGGGTCAACGATCGGCTCTTGCGTTCTTATTTCCTTGTTGGAAATTCGCAAAAACATCTTGGTTGGAGCTCCACTTCTTTCCGGACCGAAATATGGAAAAGCTTTCACAAATTTTCCTTCGCGCACGGCTGCATAAGCCAAAAGCTCCGAAGCAGTTTTAGCGCCCTGACCACCACGAGCAAAAAATATTATCTCCAACACATCCTTGTGCGATTTCATTTTTATTTTTCATTATTACGAATAACATAATTTTAGCACAAAACCATCAATTTAAAAACCCGGCATCTTATGATTAAGACACCGGGCGCAACTTCTCGCAAAAATTGATAAAAAACAGATATGAGCGCTCCAATCTTTGCTATCAAAGATCAGCATCTGCTCCAATAACACGAACTGCTTTTATCTCACTCAATAATATTTGTATTTGTCCCCCTTTGATAGATAATGCATTTTCTTCCTTAAGAACAGCTTCTCCCAAGCAAAAGGTTCTTCGCCCTATCCCATTGAAGAAAATCTCCACTTCGGTTTCAGCGG
>DOKE01000011.1:390-20708 GCA_003510895.1 Candidatus Moraniibacteriota bacterium | reverse complement strand
AGAAAATTTTCCGCCATCCTTAATCAAACTTTTCAATTGAACAGCCGCATCCGTAGACATACCAACCTCCTTTCCGTTTTTTTTATTTCATTTTTGTGAAAATAGATCTTGTATTCATTTTTTAAAAAAACAAAAAACCGACCTTGGAGGTCAGCTTATTTTCATCGGAAATGTTTCAATCTTTTATCTTTTTCCAGCAAAAACAAACTGACCTTTTTGATCGGTAAAATAAAAGAAAAACCAACTTGTATTTTTTTGAATCATTTCCTTCATATAAATGATATTACAGCAAAAAAAGAAAAAGTCAATATATCTAGTTTCTGCGTCTTTTGATTAGGGCTATCAGGGTTTTTAGGACGATGAGAATATCCAAACGCAATGACCAATTTTCAATATAATAAACATCCAGTTTATATTCATCTTCAAAATCCAAATCCGATCTTCCGGAAACTTGCGCCATTCCGCTTATGCCCGGTTTTATGGTTAGAAGTCGGCGATGATATTCATTGTATTTTTCCACTTCCCTTTCTTGATGCGGACGCGGACCAATAAGACTCATTTCTCCCTTGAAAACATTAAAAAGCTGCGCCAGCTCATCAATGGAATATCTTTCAATGAAATTTCCCACTTTTGTTTTCCGCGGATCATCTTTGATTTTGTAGAGCGGTCCTTTTCGGATACTTCTCTCTTTAATCAATTTATTTTCATATTCCAAGGCTTTTTTTCCTTCTTCTGTGTTTGGATTGGTGCAAAAATCCTTTTTCATATAACGAAATTTATATACATTGAATTTTTTTCCATTGCTTCCAATTCTTTCATTTTTATATATAATCGGGAAACTGGTTTCCAGCCAAATCGCCAAAGCAACAATCAGCATTATGGGAGAAAAAACAATAATTAAAATTGTCGATCCAACCAAATCAAATATTCTTTTCAAAATTCTTCCCCAGCCTTCCAACGGAGTATGTTTCACTTCAATTATCGGTTCGCCATTAAAAATTCCCGGCTCCAATTTGGCCGTTTGAAAAGTAGTTGGAATAAATTTGTAGACAATATTATTTATAGCGCAATAGTCAATAAGTTTTTCTTGTTCCGAATCAGTCAAGGTGGAATCGCAAATGATTATTTCATCCACACCTCTTTCCTTGTTTATTTCTTTGATAACGCGGACGCTTCCCGTGTTGATATGCTCAACAATTCTGTAACCCAAATTTGGATTGGATTTTACAAAGTCGCTCACCTTTTTCATTTTTCCATTATTTCCAATAAGCAACAATCGATATATTCCAATTCCTTTTCTAACCAAAAACCATTTCTGCAATTTCTGCAAAAGATATCGGCCGGCTGTCACATAAAAAACTGTCAAAAACCAACCGGCTAAAATTATAAACCGGGAAGAAAACCATTCTCTTTTCAAAAATATGGTTACAATAATCACAACCAAAGAAATCGAAGTGGCTTTGAAAACTGTAACCGCTTCTTTCCAAAATTTTCTGGTAACCCTAATGTTATACAGTCCTTCCAACGCGTACACTCCGATGAAAAGAGGAAGCACATAGGAAACAATTTTCATATATTGAACAAAGGGGAAAATATATAATTTAGGTTTAAGCGCTAAAATTTCCGGAATATCTCGAATAGAAAATGCGCTAACAGCCGCCAGCAATATCATTGCCACGTCAATTGGAATTTGAACGGCGCTAAAAAGTAACTCTGATCTTTTTTTCATAAAAAATAAACTATCAATTCTTTGAAATTATTAATTATCAGAACAAATCTATAAGCCGGATTCTGTCGTGCCTGCCTATCGGCAGACAGGGGCAATAATTTATCTAGATCCGACGTTGCCGTCGGATTCAAGCGACACTTTCAATATTTCCTAGGGGAATATTGAACACGATCTTGCATCCAAGTAAGGATTTAGCCGTTTCACCTCCGACGTTGCCGTCAGGACTCGCCCTTTCTTTCAAAAGGGCGCTCGATTTTTTCAAATCAAAGCGTCTCTGCTCGCACCTCTATCCCGATAAAATCGAGATGACGGGCGTTACCCGCTACCCTTGCTCCAATAAAATCAGAGCGGAATGTCCGGACTTTCCTCCCCGTATTTTTGTAAAAATACGCGGTAATTGCCCAATTTGTTCTGATAATTCATACTTTCAAAGAACTTTTCCATATTATAGCATAACCTATATAGTATACCAAAAAATCAATATATTGTCAACATTTTTCCCGGCTTGTTTTCCTTGACTTGATTATTCTTTATTTCTGGAAAAATACCAATTATATATTTCCTTGGTCGCCGGCACAGCAATTGAACTTTCATTGCCAACGCCTTCCACGAGAATAATCATTGCAATTTCCGGATTTTCATAAGGCGCAAAAGACACAAACCATATATGGGTTTTGTTGTCGCCACCAAATTGGGCAGTTCCGGTTTTTCCCGCTATTTCAACTGTAGAATTTTTCAAATATTGAGCTGTTCCGTCCGTAACAGTTTTTCTCATCCCTTCTTTCACAACTTTTATTATATCAGAAGATATTTCCGTATTGCGTATTATTTTCGGATCAATATTTACTACGTCTCCATCATTTCTTTTTATTTGAGAAACCAGGTGCGGTTGAAACACTTTGCCTCCATTAGCAATTGCAGCGATGCTATTAACTATTTGGAGGGGCGTCGCAGTTATGTATCCTTGCCCGATAGAAGCGTGATAACTGTTTCCGATATACCATTTTTCCCCTGTTTTGTCTTTTTTCCATTGCTCGTCAGGAATAAATCCATTAGCCTCTCCGCCAATATCAATTCCCGTCTTATTCCCATATCCAAAAAGATTATAATATTTTTTCATACGTTCAATTCCAAGACCCTGAATATTTCCGTATCCTCCGCCGATTGTATAGAAAAAAATGTCATTACTTTCCGCTATGGCTGAGCGCACATCGCTTGGTCCGTGAACTTTCCAATCGCCAAAAGAAAAACCTCCGATATTTAAAGACCCTCCCAGCCCGCTAATTATAGTTGATGGGGTTATCACTCCCTCGGACAACGCTGCAGTTGCCAAAACAGGCTTTACGGTTGATCCCGGAGCATATTCTCCGGAAATCGCCCTGTTAAAAAGAGGCTTGGCGGGATCATTGGCTAATTTTGAATATTGTTCTTGAGAAATTTTTTGAGCAAAAAGATTGTTATCATAACTGGGAAGATTAACCAAAGATAAAATCTCTCCATTTTTCGGGTTCAAGGCGATCGCTGCCGCAGTTTTAACATCTGTTTTTTCAAGAAGGCTTGAAAGTGAATCATATATTTTTTTCTGAAGACCGGAATCAACAGTGAGAATCAGATCACTTCCTGGCTTGGGGTTTATTATACCCACTTCTCTTTTTGCATTTCCCAAAGAATCAACTTCAACTTGAAACGCTCCGTGAACTCCTCGCAAATATTTTTCATATGATTTTTCCACTCCCTGTTTTCCGATATAATCAGTCAACAAATAACCGCTTTCTTTTTCCAATTCTTTTTTTTCCACTTTTCCTTCATATCCCAAAATGTGCGAAAAAATAGCGCTGTCGACATAACTTCTCACGGCGGTTTTTTCAATTCTTATTCCGGGAAATTCATTGGCTTTTTCCATAATAAAAAGCATTTCATCCTGACTAGCATTTTCTTTCACAAGAATCGGATTAAAAGAAAATTCATCGGCATTTTCTATTTTTTCCGTAATTTCATTTTTATCAACTTTCAACACGTCCGCCAATTTAGAAATAACCGCGTTTAATTCATCATTATTTTTTGGCGCATCAAGAGGAACCAGGACAATGTCCACACTAGGAACGTTATTCACCAATGCAAAACCATGACGATCGAATATTTTTCCGCGAGGAGCTTTTATGGCAATAGAGCGAATGCTGTTTCCTTTGGCAATCTCTTGGTAATAATGACCTCTGATGACACTCAAATAAACTACTCTTCCCGCCAAAATAAAAATTAAAAAAACAATAAAATACCACAAAAAATCCAACCATCTTTTTTCAAGAGATTTTTCCATCCTAGCCGCTTCTTTTTCCGTTGCAGTCAGGACATAGTCTTCAATTTCCATTCCGCGTAAAATTTTATTTTTTATCCTCATCATAAAATATTTTATACAAAACCGGGTTTTATGTAAATAAAAAATATTTCTTTATTTTCTTGATAACAAAAAACCAGAAAAAGAAAAAAATGAAATTATACATTGATATTATTGTCAGGGATTTTATCAACGGAAAAAAATTGGAAAATTCACTTCCAATTCCCGCTATTCCAAAATTATAAAAAATCAGCATAATTTTTTCTCCAATTGTGGACAAGAGAACAAGAAAATAAATAACCACCATTCCGCTGGCGTTCATTTCAACTCGAAAACGTTTAGAAAGAAAACTCACCCCGTAAACAAGAAGAATAAAAATTATCGCATAACTTCCCACAAAAGAAAATGAAATTAAATCGTACAAAATTCCCAAAAAAACAGCCCACCAAAAAAATAAATTGAATCCATCAATAATCGCCCAAGCTAGCACAAGCATAAGGACAAAGTCCGGCATATGCCCGAAAGAAAAAAACAAAGGAACAGCCGATGTCTGTATGGACAAGGAAACTAACATTATCGCAAAGTAAACAAAAAATTTTTTCATTTTTATTTATTTCCCTTGATTATAAAAACTGTGTCTAATTTTGAAACATTTATTGGGGAAGCTATTATGGCTTGTTGAAAAAGATGATCTTCCGACGGTCTGACTTCTTGAACAACACCCAACAAAAGACCCCTGGGAATATCACTAGCCATTCCAGAAGTTATAACTTCGTTTCCCACTGAAACAGAATCCGTTTGCAATATCGCATCCACCACCATCCCAAGACCATATTCTCCTTTCGCGATGCCCTTGGCTCCGGTCTGAGAAACAACCACATTCACCGCGCTTTTGGAGCTGGATAATAGAATGACTTTGGAAAAGCTGGGAAAAACTTCTTGTATTCTTCCTATCAATATTCCTTTTGAAACTATAACCGCCATTCCTTCTTTCACTCCACTGTTTGATCCTTTGTTTATTTCTATCCAATTTCCAAATCCTTGCGAATCTCCTCCAATTATTGTCGAGGCTTCCAAGCTAAACTCTTCACGAGGAATCAGTCCAATTTGCTCTCGCAAAAAAATATTTTCTTTTTCCATATCCCTAAGTCTGGAATTTTCAGAAATCAAATCAATATTTTCTCTCATTAATCTTCCATTTTCCGAATTAAGCTGTCCAATGGAAAGAAAAAAATCTTTCACATTTCCGATTCTATACGAAACAGAATACGCTGCCATTTGAAAAGGATAAGCAATTCTTATGAAAACAAAACGAACAGGATCAAAAAAATTTTTAGGATTTAAAAAAACAAGCAATCCGAAAATTGCCACCATCACCACAACTTTTATAATTCTTCCGAAATAATTTTTCTTCATTTTTGTTTAAAAAATAAAAAACTACCTCAATTTTTTCTCCTCCTGATCTTCCACAAGAACTTCCTGAAGCAATTCAAGATCTTCAAGAACAATGCCAGTTCCACGCACAACTGCGGTTAGAGGATCTTCCATCATACGCACGGGGATCTCCGTTTGATCTGCAACAAGTTTATCCAAACCGCGAATAAGACTGCCTCCTCCTGCCAGAATAATTCCTCTTTGCATAATGTCAGAAAGAAGCTCCGGCGGAGTTTCTTCAATAACAGTTTTTATATTATTCACAATTATTCTGATTGATCGCGAAATCGCTTCCCTGATTTGATCATCGTTAACAACGACTTCTTTGGGAAGTCCGCTGACAAGATCTCGACCTCGCACAGCATAAGTTAATTTTTCTTCTTGATCATACGCGCTCCCAATCATAATTTTTATATCTTCAGCCGTTCTCTCTCCTATCAAAAGATTGAATTCGTCTCGACAATATCTGATAATATCTTCATTCATCTCATCGCCAGCCACCCGAAGACTTCTGGCAGAAACAATGCCGCCCAAGGAAATCACAGCAATTTCTGAAGTTCCTCCTCCAATATCAACAACCATATTACCGCGAGCTTCAATGACAGGAAGTCTTGCTCCGATAGCCGCAGCCATTGGCTCTTCTATCAGATAAGCTTCTCGAGCTCCCGCGTTTATCGCGGCATCTATCACAGCCTTTTTCTCCACTTCGGTTATTTCCGAAGGAATACCTATCAGAACTCTGGGTCTGGGCATAAACGAAAAAGATTCTTTATGCACCTTATCAATAAAATATTTTAACATTTGTTCGGTAACTTCAAAATCACTAACCACTCCATCCACAAGCGGTCGTATGGCAACAATGTGTCCCGGTGTTTTTCCCACCATTCTTTTAGCTTCTTTTCCTATGGCCAAAATTTGACCGGTTCTCTTATTCATCGCCACCACCGATGGTTCATTTATCATAATCCCTTTTCCTTTTACATAAACAAGGGTATTGGCGGTTCCCAAATCAATACCAATATCATTGGAAAAATTTCCAAAAAGATTGCCTGTTATTTTTCTTGAAATTTTTTTAAATCCAGCTATCATAAATAATTCTTTTTTAAAAACAAAAAGCTTTTGTTAAGCCTAGTTAAACCCCTTTTAAAGTTAGCCTTGTCTCAATTTATGATACATTGAATACGCCCCGGTGTCAAAAACAAAAAATTAGCCTATTTTTAAAAATAATTAAGAAAAACCTTCCTGATTTATTTTCTCAGAAAGGTTTCCAAATAAACACCAAGAACTGTTTTTATCTAACTCTAATCACAATATATTTTGTGTCTTTATTTCCAGCCTTGTCAAAAGCGGTCACTCGCAAAGTATATATTCCAGGGGTAGTTTTCGCTGGAATAACAAATGACTTCGATTTAGTTTCTTTAGTTTTTCCATTGAAAGAATATTTGTAGTGATGCACCTTAGTATTGTCTTTAGCCTTCCACCAAACTTTTTCTCCGCGATGTTTAGACAAAAGGGATGGCAAATCATAAACATCGGGATCTTCCGTGTCAACTTTTACCGAATATTTAGAAGATTCATCTACCTTATTTCCATTTGCGTCATAAAACTTAAACTTAACAGAATAACTTCCATCTTTTTTCATTTTTATTTTCGACTTCCAACTGCCGTCGCCATCTATTGACGATATTTCTTTGAGATCACCATCTATATAGGCTTCAACTTTTCCACCTCCCAATCCCTCCGTTTCTCCCTTAAAAGAAAAACTCTCAGATTTAGAATAAACTTTTTTTGAAGAAGATATTTCTTGAGTGCCATTATTCGATTTAAATTTTGGTTTTTCAACATCAATCTCTTGCGCATTAACAATATCTTCCAAACTATCTTCCTCCTGTTCTTGTTGTAATTCCTGCTGTTGTTCTTGCTGCTCCTGCTGCAATTCTTGTTGTTCTTGTTGTTGTTCTTGTTGTTGTTCTTGCTGTTCTTGCTGTTGCTCTTCTTGTTGTTCTTGTTGTTCTTGTTCTTGTTCTTGCTCGCCAGACAAAACCGGCGCGCTTATAGAAACTCCGGAAACAGAAGAAAGAATGTCAGTTCCAAGACCATCATCGGCAATAACATCACTGTCCGTATAATTTTCTGAACCTACGTAAGTCAAAGAAATGCTTTCATCAACAACTTCACCAATAGCTTGAAAATTCAAAGTTGCCACCAAGCCAGTTGTCACATTCACTCCGGGAGATGGTTTGGCCAAAGTAATATCCAATGTTCCGGTTTCGCTATTATGTTCTATAATCTCGCATATTCTTTCCGGGTCTTCCGCATCGCTGCAATCCAAAGCGGCGTCAAAAATAGAATTAGTCAAATCCCAACCTAAAAGCTGAAACACCGAAGGATCATAATTGACAATAGCTCTAGTCGCAACAATGTCATTACTATGCGTATTGAGAATAATATCCAAATCAAAAAGATCTTGATTGCTTAGCGTCAAAGTATTTTCTCCACTTTCGGAATCTTGCAAAATCAAATCTGCTCCGGCTATGGCGTCCGAAGTTGTTTGAATTTTAAGAGAAACAATAGAAATTATGGCCGCAAAATTGCCTGCCACAAAGGCCACAATAAAAACTGCTTTCCAGGTTTTTATTTTAGTTTTTTTCATAAAAACAAAAGTTCTTCCAATCCAATTATATGTTTGCGCGGCTATAACATCAATTTTTCTTTTTTTGTTTTTGTTTAGATTTTGTTGGTCATTTTCCATAGGAAAATAAGATTAAAAAAATTATTTTTATATATTTAAAACCTGATGGTTCTTATGACATCAGACCGGGTAACTATCCCTTTCAATTCTCCTCCTTCACAAATAACCGGCACTGTGCTAAATCTGGTATCCTTAAAAACATTCAATAATTTTTCAATATCATCCTCTTCGCAAACTGTCACACATTGTTCAGTCATTATGTCTTTGGCTGTCGAATTAATCAGTTCAGCTATCTGTTTCTTTTCAGTCGAACTCATTTTCCCGGAAAATTTTGTCTTTCTGATGAAATCAATGTAGGAAGGCAAATGGAAATTAAAAGAATCTTTCACAAAAAAATCTGTTTCTGTTATTATGCCCACCAATTTTCCATCATCCACCACCGGAAGACCATGAATTCTGTTTTCTATGAGAATATTCGCCACCTGATCAATTCCATGATCCGAAGAAACCGTTATAACGTCTTTCGTCATTATATCCTTTACTTTCATTTTTTCAAAAGTTATTTAATTACCTGCTTAGATTATACCACAAAAAATATTTCCCTGAAACATATGAAATATCTCCTATTCAAATTTGTAACATTTGATGCTATAATACTATCATAAATAATTAAATAAAAAAAGTATGCTTCTAAAAATAATTTATACTCTTTTCCTCGCCTTACTGGTAGCTTTGTTTGTGGGACTGGGAATTGACGCTTTTTATCCGGGACCGCAAGCGCCGGAATATCCAATCGCCCTGCAAGAAACAACCATAAAACCAGGCGCCGAAGAAACCCCGGAACAGAAAAAAATAAGACTGGAATATGAACAAACTCAAAGAAGCTATGAAAAGGAAATGAAAGTCTATAATCGCTATGTCTCCATCATTTCTCTCGCCGCTTCCATTATTATTCTTATTCTCAGCTTAACATTGCTAACAAAAATAAAAATGATTGCCGACGGAATTCTTTTGGGAGGAGTTTTCTCGACAATCTACAGCATTATTCGCGGGATTATGGTAGATGATTCCAAGTTCAGGTTTCTAGTAGTCGTCGTTGGACTTTTAATCGCGCTTTCTTTGGGCTATATAAAGTTCATTCGTCCCAATAAAGAAAACCTCTTGGAAAAATAAACGAAAGAAACATAAAAAAATCACCCCGAAAAAAATTGGGGTGATTTTTTGTTAGCCCAAAAACATTATTCTTTTAAAGACAAAGACCAAACAGCGCAAAGAATAGAAATTAACATCCATTGAGTTCCAGCCAACCACAATTCCACCTCAAAAAGTGAAACATAGGCGGAAAGAATAACAGTCACCACTGAAAGCGCCAACGTAATTTTTGACAACATTGCATTTTTCATATATCCACCTCCAATCTATTTTTTATTTTACATTTATTTTTATTTCTCTTCGCATTTCCACTATACCACAATCTTAATATGTTTTCCAAAATTCTCCGCTTTTGATGTCAGCCATCAATTTCTTTTTATTTAAATAAGATTCATCCAATTTTTCCAACTCTCTTTCCACTTCGTCCTTCTCAAATTCTCCTTTTTCCAATTTGCTAAAAAACACAAAATAGGAAACTTTTCTCGAACCGGTGGGAAATTTTTTCTCCACTTTCATTTCTTCGTTTATTTTCGATTCAATTTCATTAAAATATTGCCTGAATTTTTCCAAATATCCATTTACTCTCGATAATTCCATCTCCAATTTAATTTCATCCAAACATATTTCGTCCAAATAATACACTCCGTAATCAAATACATTTTGAAATATCACTAACATTTTTTTCCAAGAATCCTTCAAGTCCCCTCTGTTTGTTATGGTTTTATTTTTTATTCCCTCTATCACTTCCTTAACCGCAGAAATTCCGCCGATAACTGAATTTTTCATAACATCCAAAAGACTATTTCCTTGTATTATATCAACCTTTCCATTTCTGGCAGTTTCATTTACTTTCTCCAAAAGTTTCGGCATCTTTTCGTCAATAAACTTTTTGGTTTCCGAAATGTCTATTTCAGCAACTTCTTCCAATTTCTTTTTTTCTTCAGCTTCAAGTTTCTCTATTGCATCAAGCAATGAAAAATATTCTTTTTCCATCAAATCCATAATTCCCCTAAGAACAGCTTCATTATTCTTCAGTTTTTCCGAATTATCAATTTTTTCAAAAAAATTCTCCATAATTTATTTTATTCTGTTGTTTTTCCGTCGAATTCCGCTTCATTGGATTCGGCTTCTTCTTTTGTGGCTCTGACAATGCCGTCTTTGTGGTGAGCGGGCGAATAAATCGTATAGAGTTTTAAATCTTCAGTTTCGGAAGTGTTGATAATATTATGTTGGGCGCCGGCAGGAACAATAATTGCCACGCCATCTTTCAAGTCATATTCATTTCCGTCGATTATGCATTTTCCTTCTCCTTTTTCAAAACGAAAAAACTGATCATTCTCCATATGAACCTCCATTCCAATTTCTTCTTTTGGACGAAGACTCATAAGAACCAATTGACTGTTTTTTCCAGTATAGAGCACTTTGCGAAAATTAGAATTTTCCATAGTGTCTCTTTCAATGTTAGCGCAAAATCCTTTCATATTATTTTTTATTAATGATTATTTTAATTATAAAGATAGTCGCCTATAATTACAACCAGTGTCAAATTCTATTTCAATGCCCTTTCCAATGTATCATCCAGATTAGAAACAATGTCAAAATCTTTTATATTTTCTTTTTTTAACCACCTATATTCAGTATGTTCCCAGTCCAATTTTATTTTCGGTTTTTTCTTCAACTCAACCAACACTGGATTTATTATCCAAGTCTTGCCAATTGCCTCGTCGTTAAATTCATAATACTTGGCAACTTTGATATTTTTTACCAAATCTTTTACAATTCCCAATTCCTCACTAATTTCTTCCAATGCTTTATCTTGAACTGATTTTATCTCATCGAGATAGCCAGCAATAGTATTCCACTTGCCTTGATATGCGCGCACCTTATCGCTTCGCTTCAATAATAAAAATTCATCGTCAACTTTGACAAGAACAGTAACGACCGGAGCAATATCAGAATTAGAATAATCAATCCTTCCGTCTGAGAATTTTGGTAATTTTTTTGAAAATTGTTTTATAATATCAAGCATAATCAGTTCAGCTTAAAAGCCATTATGTTTTTTGCCTTTTCATCAGGAGTGTTTGAATAAAATGGAATTTCTTTGTAAACTTTCATATTTATATTATCACATTTAATAATTCAGGAAATTCAATCGTTCCCATATCTTTCATTGTATAATGTTCGTATTTTTTGAGTTCAATGATTTCACTGCCCAAGACTTAGTGATAAATATCAATGCTTTTCTTCCCATCGTCCTCCTCATCATCTGCTGTGAACATTACGATTCATTCATACTTTTTTCCACCTTCCAGATACACGGGCATATTATTGCTAATAGCTTCGAAACAAGGAGATAAACGATTGGCTAATTTATCACCAACCAACCTTAGCGATTCTTCCTTGCTAACAAATTTACACTCGCTTATTTCCTCTTGCGGTATTCGTATCTGACTAATTTGCTCATCCATTAATTCTCCTCCATAAAAAATGAACTGGATATTCTCATCTTTAGTTGAATATCCACTATCTTTGGGTGACATATAGTCAATACAAAGCAACTGACAGCTCTTTAACCAAATACCTATCTCCTCTTTAACTTCACGCAAAGCCGCATCTCTTGGCGATTCATCTTTATCAATCACCCCACCTGGAACTGACCAATGATTTTTGTAAGTTGGTTTTACTAATAGAATTTCCCCGACATTATTAAAAACAACAACTCCGGAAGCCATTCTCTTCGCAGGTAAATTTTTTATGTATTCTTGATCATTCATAAAATTCTGCCATGCTCTTTACTATAATTTAATTTTATTTTTTAACCTTAAACATTGCTCCATGCCCAGGAATAACATAATCAGCCAGTGCCAAAACCCTTTGACGACTTTCTTTCAATTTTTCCATATCACTGGCATATGGATCATTGTCTTGAGGATGGTTTTCTTTCCACCAAACATCTCCAACAATAGCCACGATTCCATCTTTAGTATTAACCAAAATAGTCAGACCGTCGTAATTGTGCCCCGGAGTTTTTATAATTCTAATATCCTCAGTAAATTGTTCTTTCCATTCATCAGCTTTTTGCCCGTCCCAAAGTCCCCAATATTCTAAATTTTTAGCCTCAGGAAACATTCCTATATTGCGATAGTGGTCTAGGTGAGAATGGGTAATAATAACCAAATTCACATCTTCTATTTTCAATCCTTCTTTTGCCAAAGCGTCCACCAGAACATTCTGGCTTTCTAAGACACCCGGATCAACCACAATAACCCATTCGCCATCACGAATCAAAACGCAAGTGGTGGATGTTTTTTCTTCACCCGATTCATCGACTGAATCCGCATTAGTAAATCCTGTAATTAAAATTTTTACTTCAGCCATAAAGTTATTTTATTTTCTGATTAAAATTTACGATTATACCTTTGCTATGAATCAAAAACACGAAAATATCACCAACAAAAAACAATAAAAAACCACGCTATTCACTAAACTTTTTCCAACATTAAAATCTTACCTTTAAATCCTCCTCTGATTTCTGCCTTAGCTTTTTGGACTTTTCTAACTGTTTCTAAATCCAAGCCATTGATTTCTAAAATAGTATCTATTAGTTCCATCACATCAGCCAACTCTTTAGTTATATGTTCTATACCCTCAGCGTTTGCCAATTCGTGAGCCTCTTCTTCAATTTTTTTCGATAAGTATTTCCTATACTCTTCGTCTTCCATAATTCTCATTTTTACTTTCTCGCCTGTTCGTCCCTCTACAATTTCAGGGATTTTATCTCTAACCAGTTTCGGATACTCGTTTTCTTTCTCTAAACTCGTTTCAAAATGCTTAAATTCCATATTCATATTTTTTATTTAACTTTCTACTAAATATTCATATCTCCAGTATACCCCACTTTTTAACCACGAGAAAGGAAACGTCTATCATTTTATATATCAATATATTAATGGTCGAATATTCAGAACTATTTGAAAAATAATAGCCAATATTATAACGATAACCGGTAAAAAATATCGAACAAAAATCTTATTTTTGTGTTTATCCTTAATTAATTTCCACTTATGCAAATAATATGGAATGCAAGCTTCATCATGTCCAAACTCAGCCTTTGAAAGGACACATCCTTTCATTATAATATATTGTAATTGCAAAATTATTTCCCCGATAATAATCAGCCACCAAGAAAATAACAAAAAAGAAAATACAAAAATAAGATTAATTATCAAATGAACCCAGAATATAAAACTGTAATCATTATTGTCCTTATTAGTCATAAAATATATTTTCCACCTAAAGCTTTAATGGTTTTTTCCATTTGACTAAAATAACCAATCCCACAATCACAAAGGTTGTCATTGCCATCATAGAGATACGATAGTTGATTGGCTGACTTCCTAAAATCGCTAGGGTTCCGCCCCATGTCAACGGCCCAAACAATGTAGCAAATCGTTCAAACAATACATAGAATGAAAAACCATAACCAAGTTCTTCTTTTTTTAAAATTTCACTTAAATATGCCCTCGTAACGGCCCAGATAGAACCTATTAAAAGACCTACTGTCACGGAAAATATCGAGAAATAAAATAAATTCTTGGCTATAGCAATCAGCGGAATCAATATTATCCAGCCAGCCAAAATATATTTCAATGTTTTAAGTGCTCCAATTTTGTCCGCAACCCAACCAGAGACAAGTCCTCCAACAGCTGACATCGCCAAAATAGCCATTAATAAAATATTTTTTGTCATATCAGATACAGCAAAAACCCTTTCCATATATATTGAATAGTTATTTGTGATTGTCACCATCGCATCATTAAAGAAAAAGAATGAGACAAGCATTGGAGCTGCAACGGAAATAGAGAAAAATGCAATCATCTTCTGGAAATATTCTTTTTCTCCTTCTCTCACTGAACACATATCCAACTTTTTTATTTTTGGCCGACTATCAACAAATCCAATCATCATCGGCAATGACAAAATGATAAATAAAAACAACGAAGGAAAAAGCGGTTGCAATCTTGTCGCGGACAAAGGAATCGCAATTAAAAGTCCTGACACCTGACCAAGACTATTAGCAAATTGACCAATGCCAGAAACTCTCGCTCTATATTTCACACTCGAAACATCTTCAATCAAAGTGTTGTAAAATACAAAAGAAAGTTGATAAAAATATTGACCCAACAAAAACAAGATAGTAACAACAAAAATATATTGTGTTCCCATATAGGCAAAAACTGTGGCAAGACCATAACTCAGAAAAGTTCCCATGGTGGCAACATTCAATAAATATTTCCTACCACCATATTTATCAGTAAAAGCAGCTAGTGCAGGAGCTGAAAAAAGAAGCATTATTGATGTTATAGCGAAAATCGCATTGTACCAAAAATCAGATAGACCACCATCAATAACCATCCATTGAGAAAAGTATAAAACGAAATTTATAAACACTATTGAATTAGCAAAATCATACAGTGACCACTGAAATAATCTTTTTTTATTCATCTCTTTATTTTTTTAAACTCAACTATTAATTAAAAAACTTTTTAATGTTCGGCTTGAAATATTTTTCGCCTTTAACCATTTTGTATTGATGATAATCTTTGCTCATATGCGATTTGTGCACTTCTTCAAAAATTGCCTCAATCTCATTTCGCAATCCATGCTCCAAGATTGTGCCATAAACGCCATATAGAATATCGCATAATTCCTTGGCAATATTTTCTAAGTCGCCATTCTGCGCGCCTTCGATATATTCTCTGACCTCTTCGTCCATTAATTTGTGCCGCAATTCAAATCTATCCCTCGGGATCAAAGATGGTTTTTTCAGCGCGGGAACTTTGAATTTTTTATGAAAAATATTTACCAATTCTAATTCTTTTTGCATATTTTTTTCAAATACTAAATTATAGCCTTTTTTGCTTCAATTTTTTTACCAAAAAACCTGCTGCCCAAAATATTAAATTTATCAGTTAAATCAGTCGAGTAAAAATCATAAAGACCGCCCTTTGTTAATTCTCTTTCTATTTCTGGATGCCTTAACAAATAATCCTTTAATTTCTTTGCCACAATCTTTTCTTCAGAAATAACGTTTATGTCTTTACCTACAATTTTTCTTATTTTTGACTCAAAAATTCCATAATGAGTACAACCAAGAATAAGGGTGTCTATTTTTTTATTAATCAGTGGTTTCAGGTACTTTTTTAATAATATGTCCACTATTTTTGAATTGTGCTCGCCTGCTTCAACTATGGGCGCAAGCAATGGACAAGCATTCTGATATATTTTTACACCATTATCAATTTTTAGAAGCTCTCTCATAAACGACCCTGATGACACAGTGCCTTCCGTAGCCATAATGCCAATCCTTTTATTCTTGGTTTTTGTGACTGCAAGTTCAGCCACAGGGATAATAACACCCAATACTTTTTTATTTGGATAATGAACTGGAAGATATTCTTGTTGAATTCTTCGGAGCGCATCGCTCGATGCTGTATTGCAAGCAAAAATTATTAGTTCGCATTTTTTGCTGAATAAAAAATCTGCAGCTTGCTTTGTAAACTCATAAATAATTTCTTTTGAACGAGACCCATAAGGAACACGAGCAGTGTCACCCAGATAAACATAATTATGTTTGGGCAATTCTTTCACAATTCCCTTCATAATATTTAATCCTCCAAATCCAGAGTCAAATATGCCAATTGGTTTATTTTTATTCATAATGCATTGATTACTTAAACTCATCATACCTCAATTTTCCACCTTGATTAGGAATTTTTTGTTTTATTTTAGACTTATCCAAAATAATTCTCCACCGCAAATTCAAACTGTTTCAAAAATATCTCTTTGAAATATGAAATATTATTTTGCTCATAAAACAACAACATCGCCTTTTTATATTCGCCTTCGTCCATGCTGCGGTAAGAAAGAGGACAAGAATCAAAAGACTGCAAAATTGCATTACCACCCAAGCGACTGGTGCGTTTATTACCATCCACAAACGGCTGAATGTATGCGATAAGAAGCATCAGGATAACTGCTTTTTCGAAAACGTTTTCCGTTTTGTTTACCAACTTGCAAGTTTCTTCCAACGATTCTCTGATTTGAAACTCATTGTCCAGTGGTCTATAATTTGTGCCAGTTATTCCGACTAAAGTTTTTCTCAGGTTTTTGGTCACATTCAAACTATCCACCAATAAAGAATGGACATTCTCTATCTTGGGAACCGATATTGATTGAAATTCATTTTTATTGCTACCAATATATTCCAAGGTTTTTTTATGATTGAGAATCATAGTCGCCTCTTCTTTGGTGTGACCAGACGCTTCTTTCTGATTTTTAATCAGTTGCTCAGTTTCCAAAAGACTATAAGTGTTTCCTTCAATTCGAGAAGACTTCCAGCTAAAGTCGATATTTAGCCTTTCAATTTCCTTTTTCAGAGCATCCGCAGGAATGTTTTTAATTTTATTCCTGTAAATTTCATTCAACTTTAAGAGTTTATCTTTTTCAGCCTCGGTAAATACATTCTGTAGTTGTCCGAAAATATCAAAATTGAATTTTTCTCTACTTTTTCTCTGGTCAG
This sequence comes from Candidatus Moraniibacteriota bacterium, assembly GCA_003510895.1. Classification (GTDB taxonomy): domain Bacteria; phylum Patescibacteriota; class Minisyncoccia; order Moranbacterales; family GWC2-37-73; genus UBA9338. The sequence goes on along the minus strand of DOKE01000011.1, from coordinate 3,784 downwards.
ATTCTAGGGAAAAATATTTATCAACATCAAACTTTTTTATAATTGGATATTTGGAAGAAAGTTGATAGGTAACAGCTCGCCCAACCGTCCCTTGTCTTTCTATTAAGTCAGCCTGAATCATCTTTTCTAAATCTCTGGAGATGGTCATTCTAGTTACTTTGCCCAGTTCTTTCTCTATATGCTCAATTATTTGACCGCCAAAAACACTCCCCTTTTCTTCAATAAGGGAGAGGATTATTTCTTGTCTTTTATTTAATTTTTCAACATTCGTATTCATACGATTATATCTAATGTAACATTTTTATGCTTTAATTGTAACATTTATGTTACAATTAGTCAACCAGATTGCAGCTTTTTTTAAATAAACAGCTTTAATAAGCCATAATTCTTGTAACACATTAGTTTCGTGGCACACAAAGTCAAGGCGACTTATCCACTCCAGCAGGGAACGGAGGCAATAGCAAAAAATGCCATTTTACGCCTACTTTTTTGCAAAAAAGCCTTCAGGGAAGTTTTTTCCTGAAGGCTTTTTTAATGACTAAGCTTAGTCAAATTTTATTTTTTCCTCGCCGAGGAAAAGAACATTTTATCAACCAGCGCTTGGTCTGACCAAGCCCGACATCTTGCAGGCGCCTTTACCGGGACCCGAAGGAAACAATTCATAAATATCCTTGAGCGGAAAACCAGTGATACGAGAAAGCGTTCTGACTTGAGGAGAAATCCCGTTTTCCTTATAATAATCCTGCAACGAGATCATTACTTTGTGATGCTCATCGGTTAATTTGTCGATGCCTTCGAGCTGCCTGACATAGTCAACCCAATCTTCATCCCACTGCTTAAAGCTAGCCAAAAAACCATCTTCATCTAACTGATAAACCTTGCCATTGTGCTCGATTGTTTCCATTTTCAATTCCCTCTCTTCTTTTTTTTGTTTTGTCTTATGTTCCTGTTTTTAATAGCATCAGAAACTAATTTCATAAATATGAAAAAATTCTAGCAAAATCAACAATAAAAGTCAACAGTTTAAAACATCTTGTTTTGACACATTAGCTTCGTGGAACACGAAGTCAACTTGAAGTTATCCGCTCCAGCGGAGAATGGAGCAAATAACAAAAAACCGCCAGTTTGTAGCGATTTCCATAATAAATATAGAAAGCTTTATTTCAAAAAACCACTCTTAATACTATCAAAATAATTCCTGCAACAAATAAGGCAGTAAAGATAACTTTATTATGTTTCGCCAAAAACCTCGGCAAAAATATGTCAAAATTTTCTTCCCTGTCCTGGGTGTAATTTTTCGCCACAATCGTCAGCGGACAACTCCACTTGAAAATAAGCAAAATTAGTCCTTCAGCAAAAATAGCCAGAATTGCGATATACACATACTGATTTATAAACCCAAAAATTCCAGCGCTTAGAACATAAATGACACAAGAAGCCATAAACGCCCAAATTAGAGTATGGACAATTTTTATCGCAAATAATTTCATCTGTTTTTCTTGAATAAAATTGCCAAAAATATTCCAGCAACTGCCAATGTTAACCAATTGATAGAAATACTTGCAACTTCAAATCTATATTCCCTACTTAATCCATAAATGGCAGAATATGCGATAAAAGCAACTGCCGTTAATACAAAAGCTGATGCAAAAGTCCAACGAATTGCTTTCTGCAATTTTCCATCAGAAAAAACAAAGGCCATAGAAAGAAAGGAGATACTCATCAGCATAAATCCCAGCTCTTCCAGGACAATAAAAATTCCGTGTGGATTATATTGCGTCAGCATTAAAATTCCATCAGTTTCGCCATTAAGCAGGCTTGGCTGAATGACGGATAATTGCACAAAATAATCAATGAGCAATATAGTTGTGGAAATTAAAGCGAATGAAAATCCTATTTGACTGTATATTTTCTTTTCTTCTGATGTCCAGCGATGGATGCAAATCATCAGAATAATATACGAAATCATCATAAGTATTGCAGGAAACATCCAATAGTAGTCCCTTGGAAAACGTGCTGTTATATCTAGATATGGATATACATAGCAAACACCTTTGCAATAAGGTCCTGAAAGTGGAGGCGTGAAAATTGCGATGCCGAATGTTATCAAAGTCAAAACCACTGTTGAAATTGAAGAATAAAATCCGAGCTTGTTTATATTTTTCATAACAAATTTATATAAAATCGATATATTATATTTTACCACAAGATAAGACTGCTACAAAAAAACAAAAACCGCCAGTTTGTGGCGTTTCCTGCGAGAAGACAGGGATTATAATACTAAATCATTAACGAACAAGTCGCTCACATTAACAGTCTGTGAATGCCATAGATAAGTATTGGCGAAAGATGAAACTTTTTCCTTAGCATAAACTGAAGCCTCTTCCACTGCCACATTCAAATCTGAAAAGTTTAGCTGATTATAAGTATCGGCTTTGTTTTGAAGCATTCCTTCATTCACAAAAAAGTGACTAAAAAGACCTTCGCCAAATTCGCCATTAGTATAAACGAAAGAATTTTCCGCTTCCGCACTACTCATCACGACCACTCGTCCGTCTTTTGCAACATCGTTCATTCCACCGGCTTTGCAAGAATCAAAAATAAAAATAACTCTTGAGGTATTGATATCGCTAAACCAATTTCTTAATTGTCCGTCCCATATCGCAATAAGGTTAGTTCCGTTATGAGTCACGATTCCTTCGTCCAATTTTTCAGCATCTCCATCATTGACTCTTCCTGTTGTTCCGTGACCACTGAAGAAAAAAACAACTTCGTCATTTGGCTGGACTTTCGCTTTTACAGCATCAACGGCATCGGCAATACTATCATAAGTCGCTCCCATATCTCGCAATAAATATATATTTTCTTCCGCATAGCTATATTTAGTAACCAATGCATCATGCATATTTTTAGCATCTCCATCGGACTTACAAATGTCATTTGCCAGACCTGGATAATCGCAAATTCCTATCACGATGGCATATTTATTTCCTGAAGCCGAATCACCTGGAGTTCCAGTGGCACTGAATTGGCTCGTATCAATAACTGGGGGCTTAACTGGCTTTCCTTTTTCAATCGCAGGGATTGGTTTTTTATTGTGGATTATTACATCCTTTGCTTTCAATTCTTTTCGGTCAATTTTCTGTTCGTTTTTTGCTGTGCTGACTAATGGAAGCAAAACCATTAGTGCAACAAAGAGGCTTGTCAGAATTTTTATTTTTTTCATTTATTTTTATGTTAATTATTTACCACTGAATTATATCATCCTTTTATTAAGCTGGATAGCAAAGCGGAGCGGTGGACACATACAAAAAACAGGGTCTCCCCTGTCTTTGTAAAATTTCACATTATTCCAAATCTTTCTTCTTTGCCTCAAATTCTTCCTTGTTTATTT
>DOKE01000011.1:0-297 GCA_003510895.1 Candidatus Moraniibacteriota bacterium | reverse complement strand
GCATAACGTTCTTTGAGAATATCTAAAGGCGTTTTTTCTCCTTGCTTGTGTTCTCCGTGATGACCGCAACAACCGTGTCCTGTTCCCCCTCGCACCAGTGCGATAATTCCCCAAATTACCAGTCCCCAGAAAAGCAACATAAAAATCCATCCAAAGCCGAAACCTCCACCCCAGCCCATCATATTGCCCCAAGAATTCCACATCATAAAATTTTTCGTTTATTATTTACACTACACCCAATAATACGTTTGAACAGCTAGGATATTTCAAGCGAAGCGGAGTAGACACACAAAAACC
>DOKE01000032.1:14514-14732 GCA_003510895.1 Candidatus Moraniibacteriota bacterium | reverse complement strand
TTTTCCTTTTTTCATAGTTTTATCGTGGTAAACGAGTAACGTACCAGGTAACGTACCATGGTACGTTACCATTTCACATTCCTCTCCCACAAATATATAAATAAATTATTTTTTATTCAACTTTTATCCCCATTGATCTTGCTGTTCCAGCTATAATCTTAGAAGCTCCTTCAACATCATTGGCATTCAAATCAACCATTTTCTTTTCTGCAATTTCT
>DOKE01000032.1:14169-14420 GCA_003510895.1 Candidatus Moraniibacteriota bacterium | reverse complement strand
TTTCCAACCTTATCCTTCAAAGGATTGGCTGCTCCTTTCCCAACTCCGGCCGCTTTTTTCAAAAGCTCGGCAGCTGGAGGAGTTTTCATAATAAAATCAAATGTTCTGTCTTCATAAACAGTGATTTCCACAGGAACAACATCTCCCATTTTATCTCTTGTCGCTTCATTGAAGCGAGAACAAAAATCTTGAATATTAAGTCCGTGCTGACCCAGGGCTGGACCAACCGGAGGAGCTGGATTAGCTTTTCC
>DOKE01000032.1:13630-14119 GCA_003510895.1 Candidatus Moraniibacteriota bacterium | reverse complement strand
GGAGGAGCTGGATTAGCTTTTCCTCCAATGATTTGCAATTTCACAATTGTCTTTATTTTCTTTGCCATATTGTTTCGTAATAATTTATTATATTTTTCTTATCTGCAAGAAATCCATTTCCACTGGTGTTTCTCTTCCAAATATGGAAACCAGAACTTTGACCTTTCCTTTTCCTTCATCAACTTCTTCAACTTTTCCATCAAAATCCTTAAACGGTCCTTCATTGACTTTAACCGAGTCTCCCGCTTTGACATCAATTTTATATTTCGGTTCAGCCACTCCCATTCTTCTTTTTAGCATTTCAATTTCAACTGGATCAACCGGAGTCGGAGTTGTTCCCAGGCCAATAAATCCTGTCACATTCGGAGTGTTTCTGACAACATACCAAGAAGCGTCAGTCACAACCATATCCACCAGAACATAACCCGGATAAATTCTTTCTTCAACAACCGTTCTCTTTCCTCCTTTTATTTTAATCTTTTTTTCTTT
>DOKE01000032.1:0-13576 GCA_003510895.1 Candidatus Moraniibacteriota bacterium | reverse complement strand
TTAATCTTAATCTTTTTTTCTTTGGGGACAATCACATCAAAAATCAAATCCTGCATATCCATAGATTCAATTCTTTGTTTCAAATTACGCGCCACATTTTCTTCATATCCCGAGTATGTGTGAATAACATACCAAGCTCTTCCGTGATGTTGTGTTTGCTTTGCCATAAAATTTTATTTCAATAAAAATTGTTTCAAAAGATAACTAAAAAAATAATCCAACCCACCCAAAAAAGCGGCTACAATCAAACTAATCACCACAACCAATATGGTGTAATTTTTAGTTTGTTTTTTTGTTGGCCAATTAACCTTTGAAAGTTCTATTTTCGCTTCTCTTATAAAGGCTATGATTTGGTTTAACATAAGATATTTTAAGGGTTTTTTAAAAAGCCCGGGGGGCTTTTCTATATTCTTATCCTATCCTATACCGGACATTTTGTCAATATTGATTTTAGGACTCTCTGTTATTACATTTTTTCTTACTTTCGTCTCATTAAATCCAAGATTGCCTGAGCGGATTCAGCGCCTTTATTGTTTGTCTTTCCTGAACGGTCGTTGGCTTGTTTCAAGTTGTTAACCGTAATTATTCCAAAGCCAATCGGAATATTAAATTTTAAAGAAACATCCATAATGCCCTTTGAGGCTGTATTTGCTATGTAATGATAGTGGTCAGTTTCGCCTTTTATCAAACATCCAATAGCCACAATGCCGTCATATTTATTTTTGAGAGCCAGCTTCTGACAAACCAATGGAACCTCAAAAGATCCCGGGCAATATACAATTTCAATGTTTTCTTTTTTAACATTATTTCTTTCCAAAACATCTATTGCGCCTTGGAGCATTCCTCCTGTAATGTCAGCATTAAATTTGGCAACCACTATGCCTATTTTTAATTTTTTTCCATCAATAATTTCCTCCTCTTTGTTATTTTTTCTTTGCATAGGTTTTTTTAAAAAAATTATAAATATATTTTGCCAAAATATCCGTTTCAATATTCACTTCATCGTCAACATTCAGCTTATGCATATTAGTATTTTCAAGCGTATAACTGACAAGGGAAACGGAAAACCAATTTATCCCGACATCAACAACAGTCAGACTTATACCGTCAATAGAAATCGAGCCCTTGGGAACTATATAAATCATAAACTTGCTTGGCGTCTGAATTTTGATCACTTTTGATTCCTTGATTTTTCTTATCTCCCTAATTTTACCTCGCGCATCAATATGTCCCTGCACAATATGCCCATCCAAAAGATCGTTCATTTTCAAACTTTTTTCCAAATTGACAAGAATACCTTTTTTAAACCCGCCCACAGTTGTTTTTTTTATTGTCTCTGGCATATATTCAACTTCAAAAATATCGCTATTTATTTTTCTCGCCGTAGAACATACGCCATTAACAGAAATACTTTCTCCTTCTCCTATTTTCCAGCCGGCTGGTTTTTTAATTTCAACAAAAAGACTTCCGCTTTTATAAGAAGTTTTTTTTATTTCCGACAATTTTGCGATTATTCCTGTAAACATAGAGTTAGATTACTTTATAGTTGTGATTTTTTCAATATCCCTACCTATTTGCGAAATCAATTCTTCATCACTCGAAAAATTAATAGCCTCTCGAATTTTTTTGCCAATTTCAACTTCCACTGTTTTTCCTCTTAAGTTTCCATAAAAGCCCAGTATATGAGCTTCTAACATTTCTTTATCAGGCCTGATGAATATACCCGCTTTTTTGCTATTGCCATCCCAGAAAACCATCCCGGAATAAACTCCTGCCTCTAAAATGTTCTTCGCTTTATCTTCGATCTTTAGGTTGATTGTTGGAAATCCGATTTTCTCTCCCTTATTTCTTCCTTCAATAACAACGTTTCTTATCTTCATATTTATTCTTTTGCTTTTTTAATTAATAATTTTTCATAATCCAAATTGGAAATATATTCCGCTGTTTAGAAAACTCCAGTTTATCTTTTGAAATTATCGTATAAATATCATCTGCCTTCTGCGCCTTTCGCCTAATAAACGCCAGGTCGCCTTCCCTGATACTGTTGGTATGTCTCACTTCAAAATATTGATAGCTTTTTTTATCCATCAAATCTTTAGCGGCGATAAAATCAAATTCCTCTTTTCTCACTCGAAAAAAAGCGACATATTGATATTGTTGTTGCAAAATATTATAGAAATAATTTTCTACTAAAAAACCTACCGCCGGGGAATCAATTTCCAAATTATCAACATCGCGGAAAGCTGCATAAAAATTAACGCTCTCTAAATAAATTTTTCTGAGCAATCTTTTGGATTTGCGAAATGACTTAGAAAAATTATAAACAAAATAAATCAAAAAACTATTTTCAAAATAGCGCAGATATTTATTAACAGTTTCCTTGTTCAGCCCCGCTTCACTTGCCAGATTTCCAATTTCAACAATTGAGCCTACTTCACTAACCACTACTTGAAACAAAAATTTCAATTCTTCTATTTTTTCCACACCGAATATTTTCGGGATATCATATTCTAAGGTTTTTTTATAAATTGACTCAATTAAATATTTCTTGCGCGCTTCAACATCTAATTCATTAACCAAAGACGGAAACTGTCCAAAAAATAAATAGTCGTAAAAATATTTTTTAAGCTCATCTCCTTGCTGATAAACTAATTTTTCAATGCCAGCTTTATTTATTTTTTTTTGCCCGGGCGCAATGGCAAATTGCCGAAAATCGGAAAGCAATTCACTCGACACGCCTTTAATCATCAAATATTCCTCAAAACTTAAAACTGGCAGCTTAAACTCATAAATCCGTCCGACTAAACTTTCCGTAGCTTGTTTTTTTATAAACAAAGCTGATGATCCACTGATCACAAATTTCAAATTGGGCTCTGTGTCATAATAGCGTTTGATAATATGCTGCCATTTTAAAGCATATTGCACCTCATCAATAAAAATATATCGTTGTTTGCCAGAATCGCTTATTTCCAAAAAAATATTAATATAGTCTGCCAATCCGACTCTATTGCCAAGCAAGTCCTCGTCTAGCGTAAGAAAAAAAATATTTTCCGGTTTTGTTTTTTTGATTATTTTTTGAATCAATTGTTTCAAAAGAGCGGTCTTCCCTGTTCGGCGCAAACCGATAATAGAAATAATTTCTTTTTTTTCTACATAAGGGATAATTTTATCTAGTAAAGTCCGGCTATGTTTTATCTTGTCTAAATCAGCAAAAAAAACACTAGCGTCTTTCCAATGTTTATTCTGTCTATAAATTTCGGCTAAAATAAGGTCTTTTTTACCCATATTACATTTATGACGGTTATAACAGTTATAATTGTATCATCTATGACGATTCTGTCAAATTCTGATTTTTAGCTTTCTCCAAAATCCTAACTATTCCATTATCCGCGTCCACTTCCACTAAATCCCCGTCATGCAGAACCTGCGTGGCGATTTTGGTGCCGACAATGCAAGGTATTTTAAATTCACGGGAAATTATCGCAGCATGAGATAACATACCGCCCTCATCGGTTATTATGGCTCCCGCCCTGCTTGCTATGTCAACAATATTTGGCTGGGTCATTTCCGTAACCAGAATTTCTCCCTTCTTAAATGTTTCTCTCAAATTTTTAGCTTTTTCTATGTTATTTGAACCTAGAATTCTAACCACTCCCTTGACTGCTCCACCATTGGCGGAAGATCCTTTAATCTCATTCGTCTTTTTAACTGCATAAAGATCTTTGAGCTCTTTTTTAACAATATTTTCAGCCTCTGCTCCAGATTTGAAAAATAATTTGTTGTTTTTCCATAAACCTACAAAAAATTCTTTTCTCTTTTCTTTTTCTTTTCTTGAGATTTTATTTCCTTTTCTCAATAACCCGATTATTTCCTCCTTTAAATAAAATTTGTTTATTTCGTATATGTTTTCTCCGCTTCTTTTAGATATTTCTTTAAACAATGGAATCAGATAAAAATCAGTGCCAGCCCAACAAGATTTAACATTGGATCTTGATAAAATTAACCTCTGAATTATTTGAATTATTTTTTTTAAATTTTTATCCGCTCTTTTGATCAATTTTTTTTGTTTTTCATTGAGTTCTTTTTTTTCTTCCAATATATTTTCTCCAAAAGACAAATCTGATGATTCATATCTATGTCTTAATGTTTCAACACAATCTTCCAACGTGAAATGCGCGGCAACAATCCATGGATATTTCTCCATATGATTTATAATATTTTTTCTGGAATAATCATTTCTCAATATCTTATTCCAATCCATAATTTCCCTGCTAATAATGTCCGGCTTGGATGGAGTTAAGAGTAAAGAAATTTCTTTCTCTGAAAATTTTTTTCTTATTTCATTCATTAAGCAAAATGTTCCATCAACCTGAGAGGCTCTAAAATAACCAATTTGAATGCACCACAAATGAACAGCCTCATTCAATAAATCAGCCAACTCCTCATCTGTAAGCTTTGAATATTTTGCATTTTTTAATTTACCAAAAAACTTCCAAGACTCTAAATAACTTTTTTCTTCCTGCTCAAAAAAATTATCTGCATATTTTTTATCTAAAAAATTTTCACTTCTTTCCCTGTCTTTTTTAGAGTCATTTTTAGAATGAAAAGTCCTAATCACATTATCTTTTGAAAATTCAATTACATTATCAACCTGGTTCCAATCAAAACTCCTGTAATCTTTGTAAGCCAAGAAATTCATCTCCAGTGTTAACAAGGATTGATAATTACTCCAAATAAATATATATTTACCTTCAGCCATCTGAAAAATAATTTAATAATTTTTTCTTTCCATTTTATACCCGCCATCAATATCCGCTTCTATTGTGAGCGTTTCACAATTTTTGATCTCATGATCTCCAAAATATTCATTCAAAGCGTGACCTAAATAATTTTCATGTCCAAATGCTAAGATCTTGATATTTTTTTTACCATCAGAACTTTCAACCTTGCTTTGCGCAAACTGGACGAGTCTTAACAATTTTCTGAAAGTAGTTTCGTATTCATCTCTAGAAGATTTTAATTCGGGAAATATTTTTTGAATAGATCCGGAATGCTTATAAAAATTTCCACCCCAGGAGCCCTGATCATCAGCATTTATTATCTCTCTGGCCATTTTCCATTTTTTCTTTGTTTCTTCATCAAGCGCCTGCCAATTAATTTCTCCCAGATATGCCTCAGGATTAAAAATATTTCCCACTAATTGATTTGAAATTTTCAATGAGAGACTATTTATTGCGCGTATATTTTCATCGGCCATCTTCCTGGTCATGCCGTTTTTCATATCTCTGCTATCCTCATCTCTTGTTTCAATAATTTCAAAACCTCTTTCTTTGGCAACTTCTTGATAAATCATAGCGGTTTCAAATGCTCTTGCTTCTTTACTGGAGACAAAAAACAAAGCATCTTTCTGAGAATCCATGGAATCAAATAGTTTTTCAGCCTTTTTTCTTGCCAATTCAATACCGGATTCTGACAAATCATTTTCCAACTGATTGTCCGGATTATGAGAAGCCTGGGGATTTTCAGATTTGAGAGTTTCCCCGTATGTTTCATATTTGGCCTTACTGTGTCTTGTAAATAAAAATTCTCCTTTCATAGTTTTTTATTTTATTAATTTTTTATTATTCTAACTATTCCACTATCCGCATCCACTTCCACCAAATACCCATCTTTCAAAACCTGCGTGGCGATTTTGGTGCCGATGATGCAAGGTTTTTTTAATTCGCGCGCTACAATTGCAGCATGACAAGTGATGCCGCCTTCGTCGGTCACAAAGGCAGCAGATTTACGCATAGCAGGAAGATAATCAGGTCTTGTCATGTCAGTGACTAAAATTTCTCCTTGTTGTATTTTGGAAATATCTTTGGCCAGTAGAATAACTCTTACAAAACCCCGGGTTATTCCCTTGAATGCCACAGCCCCTTTAATTTCAAACGCATCCTCGATAATTTCTTTTTCTAATTCTAAATTATTTTCCCTTAAAATATCTTCTACCTGATTAAGTGGATAAAGCACACTATTGAATAGAGCGACTCCGTTTTCTCGATCCATAATTGCTGAGATTTCTTGTTGAGACAAGTTATCCATGAAAAAGGCCTCTTTTGGAGTAACTAAATTCATAATTTTATTTAATTTGCTTTTTTTACTCCAAAATTCATCCCACACATCAATCATCGCATCAGAAAATTTTTCAGCTTTTTTTCTATATTCCAATACAGATTCAACTAAATCTTCAGTTAAACCTAGGCGAAATAATATATTCATAGCAGACCACCATTTTACCAAATGATTATAATATTCGCGCAATTCTTCAATATTTTTTATTTGTACACCACGCTCGATATGCGGACTAATATACTTCCATTCACAATTAAGATCTTCGAATATCTTGTTAACAAAATTTTTATCATGAAGAAATTTATCTTTGATTTTTTGATGGATTATTTCTGTTTCATTGTCGCTGTACCAAATAAAAAGTTTACCATCTTTTCTGATAAACAAGTTGTTTTCAACTTCATATCCTAAATATTTTTTAAATCCCATCCTATCACTCTCATCCCAAAGATAAGCATACCAAATTCCTTTTTCACGAGAGAATATTTTAGAAAGTTTTGTTTTCATAATTATTATTTTTTCAATGTCGTGATCGGTCGGCTTTGCACGATGTAAAATTTTCCATCCTCCAACGCCCATTCAAAAACTATGTTATCTTTCAATAGTAATGAATTATTTTCAAGAATTATCAGCGTGCAGATTTTGATAAAATTCTGCCAACTCATCTATCTTTCTCATATTTAAAAAAATTTCACCACCAAGTCTCTCTTGATTATCAAATCTCAATCTAACACTTTCTAGTTTTCTGTCTTGATTTGTTTTTAAGACAACATCAAATCCCTCTGAAGGTACGAAATTGCCACCTATTTCTTCGAATGTTGCGCCATGAATTTCCTCGCCATTTTTATTTTTCCAAATAACTGTTTCAGCAAGAAATGGCTCAATCATACCTGTATGGCTACCAAGCGGAAAAAGTAATTTTTGGTCAGACTTAAGCTTTTCTTGTATCATTTTTACATAATGCTTAATCAAAACAGCAAAAGACCCGGCAATTTCTCTTCTACTATCCCTGGCTTCTTCTGTATCCAGTTCCATCAAATAACTTACTGATTTTGCATCAGCATATTCTGAAACTCTTTTTTTATCATTATCCGACAAATCATTGAATGTCTTGTTTTTATATTTCAGAATATTGCTTATATATTCATTCGCAAAATTTTCATGTATTTTCAAATAATCAAAAGGCGTGTCCAAAATTAAATTTTCATAATTCAAAATCCATTTTGGTCTGGTTTTATATAATTTGTCCCCGGCAAGCTCTTTTCCAAAAATATGAGCAGTCTCTAGAGAGCGTTGCATCATTAAATTATCTCCTGGAACTTCTACTTTGGGACCGGCAGCAGAACCGAATGCTTTGACAATATCAAAAGACTCATCTAGCAAAGGGCTATTTTTCGCATTTTCTTTCGTCCGAGATCTTCCGTAATCTTCAAGACTTCCATCTAGGTTTCTATCCCCATGCCTTAAAATATGCAAAACAAGCTCTATATTTGCGCCTTTTTCTGCTTTATTTTTAAATATTTCCTCTAATTTTTCCATAATTATTTTTCACCAACTTTTTTAATTATACGAACAATGCCTTCATTAGCATCAACTTCTATTAAATCACCGTTTTTTAAAACTTGAGTAGCAATTTTAGTTCCAACTATACAGGGCTTTTTAAGTTCACGAGATATTATGGCAGCATGACAAGTAATCCCGCCTTCATCTGTAACAATCGCCGAAGCTTTTTTAAGCAAGGGAATCATCTGCGGGTTAGTCATGCCGGTCACTAAAACATCACCTTCTTCAATATTAGTGGTGCCTGTCCATGACAAATGAATTACTGCTTTGCCATTGGCAATTCCAGTAAAAGCAACATCACCCTTTATTTCATCACCATTATTTTTTTGTAATTTATTTTTCCAATAAGCAAACTTTTCTCCGGTATATAAATTCCATTTTTCATCTTCTTTCACATAAACACACCCTTCTAGTCTTTCTTTAAGTTCTTTTTCAGTTACTATTATTTTTCCAGAGATTGCTTCTTCAATTTCTTTTTTCCTCATTGCGCTTATAAGCCCGATGGGCAAATTGTACTTTTGCGCCAGATATTTTTCACAAGAATTATCCATAAAAAAAGCTTCCGAATCTTCATGCAATTTCAATTTCATCTCGCCCATTTGCATAATTCTTTTCAAATATTTTTTTGTTTTTTTATCCGATATTGATTCAACTGAGTGCTTGGATAAAATTTCAACCAATTTTTCTTCTGAAATAAATTCGAGAATTTTTTCTTCTATCGCTTGCTGGAAAGGCTGTTCATAAAACGCATACCATTTCCCAAATTTATCATTCAACTTCAACTTATTAGCCCATTCTTTACGAATATTTTTAGAATCAATCTTAATAGGTTTATATTTTTTAAGCTCATTGTGCAGCTTTTCTGATTCTTTCAATAAATAATTAAAAAATTTGTCATCCAATAATCGCAGGCTTAATTCATAACATTCTTCCATGCCTTGCACTGACAAATAGAATCTTGCTGCATCTTTTTCATATAAAACAATATAATCAACCGAACCGTAAGTTTCTTGATTATTAAAAATCATATCTAGAAGCAAAATGCTAAATCCTGAAACTGATGTATGCAAAAAATATTCCTCGGATCTTTCTTCGGTTTGAATTGGCATTGCTCCACTTAAAGTCGTTATCGGCCGACTTTGAACGATATAAAATTTTCCATTCTCAAATGCCCATTCAATGTCACACGGGAAGCCATAATGTTTTTCAATGCCAATGATAATTTCAGCTAATTCCAAAATTTGATCATTATTCAAAGCTTGTACAGATGCCTGCGGCTCGGCAATGTCCCGCCATTCATTGCCGCCATTTTTCGCGCGATAGATTCCGCGATTTTGTGTCGAGACATTAATATCCAAAATATTACGCGGATTTTTTTCCACCACATAGCTATCCGGAGTGATTTGCCCGGAGACAATCGCCTCGCCCAATCCAAATCCGGCTTCAATGATAAGATGATTGTAATCCTCCGTCACTGGATGAACTGAAAAAGCAATGCCGGAAATCTCACTGACCGCCATTTTCTGCACCACCACCGCCACGGAAATTTTCTGATTATGCAAATCTTTTTCAAAACGATAGAAAATCGCCCGCGGCGTGAAAAGAGATGCCCAACACTTTTGCACATTTTTCAATAAATCTTTTTCTGTCGTATTTAAAAAACTTTCTAATTGACCGGCCCAAGCATGCTCTTTGCCATCTTCCGCTGTCGCGCTTGATCGCACCGCCACATATTTTGCATCAAGTTTTTTGAAAAACTGTTGAATTTCCTCGGCAATATCTTTTGGCATTTTGGCGTCGAGAATGAGAGCTTGAATAGATTCAGAAGCAGTTTCAATTGTATGCATCTCTTTGTGATCGACATTATTAAGAATAGCATCAATTTCCACATTCAAATCGGTTTCTGTTAAAAATTTTTCAAAAGCGCTGGAAAGAACCACAAACCCCGGCGGGACAGGAATGCCAGACTGAGTCATCTCACCCAAAGAAGCACCTTTACCCCCAGCAATATCAGCGTTATTTTTTGAAATTTTTTTGAAATTTTTAACTAGCTCCATATGATTATTTTAAAATTTTAATTTCCCCTGTTTTCAAATTCATTTCGATCTTGTCATCATCTTGCAAAAACCTGGTTGCATTTTTTGTGGCGATAATCGCCGGGATTCCCAGTTCGCGAGAGACAATAGCGGCATGACAAGCTAATCCGCCTTCGTTGGTAATAATTGCCAATGCTTTTTTCATCAGAGGCACGAATTCGATGCGAGTCATACTTGTCACTAAAATTTTGCCTTCCTCAAAATCATTCTTGTCCGGACGTATGACAATGTTCACAATTCCTCTGATCTTTTCCTGACCACCTCGACTAGCCACCACGCCTTTCAACTCTTTCGCGTGCCCGACTTTTGATGCCAGTTCAAACAACTCCTCGGCCTCTTCACCTGAATAAATAATTCGCTTGCCATGATTAAAAGCCAAAAATATGCCACCTTCTCTCTTTGCAATAATAGTCGCGTCTATGTTTTTATTTTTTTCCAATAAATCAAATAGTTCTTCCATAAAATACAGAGTGCATGTGTGATAATCAACATTTCTGCGAACAGGAATTTCTCGCATCATGGAATAGATATAATAGAATTGTTTCATCATGCCGAGCTTCCTTTGGTCAAACCATAAAATTACAGCTTGGGAAAATTTAATGTCTGCCAAGTCCGCTTCACTCAAGACATATTGATTTTTAATTTGCTCTTTGCTAGCATGAATGTTTGCAAAATTTTCGTCAATGTTGCTTATTTCTTTTTTAAAATCATCTTCACTTTTTGTTTTCAATTCATTTTCAACATCAATCATCAATGAATCTGCATCCACGCGCGTCGCTTCATAGAAATTCGTCTTGATCCAGAAAAAATTCTGGATATATTCACCAACTAACATTTGAACATTTTTATTTTCCCACGCCTTAGCAAAATCATTGTTCCCAGAATCATTGATTTGCTGATTAATTGCCAAGCATATTGCAAGAAAACTCTTTCGTTCTTGATTGAAAACCGCCATCTCATCCGGATGCGCCAAAACACTCACTGCTTCACGCGCTTCTTCATAACTGATGCCATGACGTTTTTGAAATCGAGGCACAACCTCCCAATTAACCACTTCAGCTTTGTCTTCTCCGATAGCTGCAAATTTCCACCACGCATATGTCAGTTCAATTATGCTTCTAAAATATCTAGCAAACTCCGCATCCGAAACTCCACTTTCTGCCTTTTCCAAATATTCCAACCCCAAGCGATCAATTTCTAAAACCAATTTTTGCTGAGCCTGAATCTTATTTTGCATACTCTCCGGATTTTGCAAATAATCTTCATAGAACTTTTTGGAAACTTTTTTGATATCATCCCGTGAAATCAATTGATAGAAAACATCTGCCCCTCGGCCAAAATAGCAATGCACGTGATTATGATCAACTCCTGTGATTTCCGCCGAATCCGAATAAGCCCGGAAAACCCAATCCGCTGCCCCAAACGAAGCTAGCGCACTTTGAACATCGATTTCATTATTCGCTAAATATTTTTTCAATTCTTGCGCATTCATATTATTTAAATCTCTAGACTACCAAACTAATTAGAATTTATTTATTGGCCAAAGCGCAAGCGAAAACTATATGCGAATAATAATCCGTTTCATTCCTGCTGTTGTCTTCGTATGAACCCTTACTAAAAATTGTCGGAGTTAGCATATTCTTTCCTCCGCCAAGAAGCACCAAAGCTCTGAAAATCTGGTTGCCGATTGTTCCGTTTGATGGCGCTATTAAATTAGCCCAGGGCAAAGCATTCTGAAGTTCAATATGAATATTTTTGGCTTCATAACCTTTTTCAGTCAAATATTTCACCAGATATTCAGCCTCTTCGTAACTTTTTGTCATAACAGGATCTTTACCTACGCTACCCGGTCTGCAAGTCGCCATAATCGCCACACGCGGATTCACTCCAAACTCTTCTTTCATCCATTTACAACTTCCCTCAACAATCCTGATCTTATCCTCCAGCGTTTGACCTTCCGGATTGGACGCCATTGTCAAGAAAAATTCTCTTCCCTTCACATCTTCAAGCTGGGCAAGACAAAGTCTTTTTTCATCGCTTGGAATATTAAATTGTTTTTTGAATTCATCCACTGTTCCAAAATCATCCACCTGACCTCGAACAAATTGGTTGATTCTCCCTTCCTTATAATCAACAACTAACGCTCTGCCGATTTCTTCGTCATTCGACAAGATTATTGTTTCAAATCCTTTTATTTTATGATTGGAATATATGACAATATCTGCTACTTCTTGCGCTCTTCTAAGACTTTCTAAAATCTCATCGCTTTCTTCCAAAATACTAATACCTATTCTACATCTTTTTTTCTTTGCTCTTTCCTCAATAATCTGACTGACTGTTTTTTGCTTGTCCATAGTTTTTTAATTATTTTTTAAAAATGGATTGATATCAAAAACTGTTTTTTCTATTAGTTTTTTGACCAACTCAAGACCCCTCTGATTATATTCAGCATTAAAATAATCACCATTCGCTTCATCCACATACATTCCTTCATTTAATTCTAGTTGCAGTGAATTAACTCTTCCAGTTTTTTTACCATAATCTCCAAAAAACTGAACATTTCTCACTCCTTTCATATACTCATTAACTCCTATTAATCTTTTTTCACCTGAATTTCTAAATAAAAAAGTCTGCTCTTCTTGACTTAATTCCTCAAAGTTTTTCTGAAGAGTTTGCGCAAAAATTTCTCGTATATCTTCATCGCAAGACTCCCCATCTCTATCTCCAATAATAAACAAGGGTAAATCTTTTAGATCTTTTATTCCATAATGCTCACAAAATGGTTTAAAAATATCATTTTGACTAATCATAAAAGAATGCCCATCAAGCACTAAGATTCTTTCTTCCTTATCTTTTGTTCTATCAATAAGACTGCCAACTGTTGCCATCATTCCGTTATAGTACGGGAGATAAAATCTTTCCGATAAATCAGTTATTTTTTCATCTGTCGGAATTTTACCTTCTTTATACATAGGGTTGCCAGAAATCCCTTTTTTCCACAAAACTTCTCCTAATGCTTTAGTTTTTCCCATTTTCATTCCTGGAAGCGGAGGTCTATTGGGGTCAATAGCGAAACGAGAAATTTTTGTTCCCACGCTTGGAATTTTTTCATTTCTAAATATAAATTCCGTTCCCCTATCAATTATTGGAAAAGTTGTTTTGCCTTCATCTTCGGTAACCATTTCCCATAATTCCATTGGAACAAATTCACCTGCGTGAGGTCTTCCAAAAATAACATTAGGACATTCAGAATTTTCCAATGCTCTATTATCAATGTCAACAGCCTTTTCAGGAGTTATTTTTCCATCTTTTATTTCTTGTAAAGAATCCGGCAAATTAAATCCTTTTTCCCTTTTAGATAATTCTATAATATTTGCAACAGCGACAGACTCATTTTCCCATTTTTCATATCTTTCTTTAGTTCCCGCAAAGGGGAAATTTAGGCTCTCCGGATTCATATTTTTATTTTTAATTATTACAAAACACTGATTTAGTCTGCTTATCAATACACTTAGACTATCAAAAAAATATCGCTTTGTCCAAAAAAACAACAAAACAGCTATGGACAAAAAATATATTTACTGTATAATTGCTTTTGTAGCTCAAAGCTTTGTTTTTTTATACAGCTTTTTTATGGGCCGGTAGCTCACTAGAGCGGAGATTGCTCGCGTACTCTCAATCTCTTGCACTGAGGAGGTAGCGGGTCCCTCCAAACAAAGTTAATATTATGGGCCGGTAGCTCACCTGGTAGAGCGCCTCATTTGCACTGAGGAGGTAGCGGGTTCAAGTCCTGTCCGGTCCAC
>DOKE01000043.1:7758-8213 GCA_003510895.1 Candidatus Moraniibacteriota bacterium | reverse complement strand
ATTCCGAATATCGGAATCTTTTTTTGCGAAAACGATGCAATAAAAAACATCTTCTGATTATTTTATTTTCTTTCTAAATTTCCTAAATTTGAAAGAAGATATAATCCAGCAATTCCCACGATAGTATATACACCTCTTGAAACAATGCTCATTTTTCCAAAAATAACTCCCACTAAATCAAAATTAAACAGTCCCACTAGCCCCCAATTCAAACTACCCACAACAACAAGTATTAAAACCACCCAGTCAAAAGCGCTTAAATTTTTCATATTCCCACACCTCCTTTCATTTGTAGTTTACTTAGTTGCAATGCTTTGCTTTTTTACTACAATAGTTTCAGTGTTTTATGACAGTTTGATATTTTCGAAAAACTAAAAAAGCGTCTGCTTATCTTCGAAGATCATTTTTCTATAAACTTCTCGCGTTGTGTCAACATCTCTTTTGCAATATTCCAA
>DOKE01000043.1:6175-7698 GCA_003510895.1 Candidatus Moraniibacteriota bacterium | reverse complement strand
TCTCTTTTGCAATATTCCAAAATATCTTTTATCTTTCCGTTTTTATAAAAATTATACACTTGCGAACCATCAATACCATCCTTGGGAGAAGGAATGTTAAGAGCCAAAGCCAAGGACTCAAGACCGACAGAAGAGTTGGACCATTTCACCCACTCTTTCATTGTGTCAAAAATCGGATAATTTCTATACCGCGCGAAATTAATATCGTAGGCTGGTTTTACTCCCAAAATTATTGAACGCTGATAAATAAATCTCAAATCAAAATCCATCACATTATGCCCGACAAAAAGAACTCCATAATCGGGATATTGCATATTGCGAGGAGAAATGCTGATAGACCTAACCAAATCCCAAAATTGAACCAATGTTTCCCTTTCGTTATTTTCATTATGGAAAATTTCCATTTCTCCGTTGTCAACCGCATAACCGATACAAAGAATTCTTCCAAAAGTTCCGTCCAAGCCGGTCTTGGAAACAAAATCATCAAATGTTTCATCGTCTTTCTTTTTTTTCTCATACAAATATCGCAATTTTTCAAAACTTTCCTCTCCGGCCGGAATAGTTTCAATATCCAAAAATATTTTTCTCATTTTTATTTTTTTTAAAAAAATTAAATAATTTATTTATCCATCATAACACAACTATAATTTTATTAAATAATTGTATCGAGCAACTTTTTTGTTATAGAGAGCGACCTTGTCATTGTAACTTTTTACTTCGTCTTTATAGTCTTCCAGAACTTCGTTATATTTTTTAACTCCCTTGTTGTATTTATCAACCTCGTCATTTTTCAGATATTTATCCAATTCCTTTTTCCTGTCCGCCAAATCTTTTTCATATTCATCCACGGTATTTTTAAGTTTTTTCAGCTCCCCGGATAAAGCGCTGATTTCAATCTTAAGCGTTTCTATTTCTTTGTTGGTTTTTATTGTTTGAATTATTCCTCGATATTCTTCTCCAACAGTTTTTTGAAAAATTTTAACTTCAGTCAAAACAACTTTTCCATCCGAAGAATTCTGATCTTCACTGAAATATTCTAGCTGCTGCTCACCAACGGCTTTTCCGACTCCAGTTTTTAACTCTGGCACTATTCCTATTTTATTTCCAACACTAGTAGTTTCCGCATAGCAATACCCGCTTCCATAAGTTGAATATTCCTCGGGACATTGGATTCCAATGGCCATATGATTTTCATTTTCATAAACAAAAAGAGTTGTTCCATATCCCAAGCTTCGCAACAAGACAGTCGCCAAGAAACTCTTGTCCGAGCAAACTCCTTTATTTTCATACAAAAGTTCATAGGGATAACTCATTGTTTCATTTCCGGTTTTGGACAAAATATTTTCCGCCTTTTTATCATCATACGGAATTGATTGAACAAACGCCAAAACTAATTCCGCTATCTGGTCTTTGCTTAGTTTATTTTTTTCGCCAATTTCTTTAATCGCTCCGGATAAATTCACAATAGAAGAATCTTTTTCATTTTGCCCAATAAACATTCCATAATATTCTTCTTCCCAATT
>DOKE01000043.1:5695-6119 GCA_003510895.1 Candidatus Moraniibacteriota bacterium | reverse complement strand
CCATAATATTCTTCTTCCCAATTAGCCGGCAATTCGGAAAAATAGGTATACGTTTTGGGTTGGGATTTATAAAAGTTATACACTGAATCATATAAAGTCTGGGAAACGAAATAAGACTTGCCGTTATAATCCCATTGATATTTTTTTTGAACAATTCCTTGCAGCTCGGGAAATTTGTTTTGAATATTTTCCTTTATCTCGGAAATCTGCTGTTCAAAATCATTCCCAACTTCATTTCTAAAATCAAATGAAAGTTTTTTCACGTCGGCGGAACGAAAACTGAGCCCAACAAAAACAACCGCCGCCAAAGCCGCCAACTTCAAAACCGCTAAAAATACTTTGCTTGTCCAATTATTCCCCATAAAAAATAGGCATTATTTTTTCTATTATATATCCAAGCGCAAATAATTCCAAAATTTTAGGG
>DOKE01000043.1:5206-5594 GCA_003510895.1 Candidatus Moraniibacteriota bacterium | reverse complement strand
TTTTTCCTCTTTTCTTGACAGCGTTTTAATCACGCATCGCGCACGGCTTGTGACCAAAGCGTTTAAGGTCATCTGCGTCCGCAGCAGACGATGTCAAAACTTGTTCCCCAATTGCCAGTCTCGCAATTTTTTTGTACTTTTGACTCTCCCGTCTTCCGCAAATGTCACAGATGCCTGGATTTACACAGTAGTGTCCCCTTTTTCCATTTTTCTTCCCCATAGAACCTCCCTTTTTTTAAAAATTTGTTTCATTTCACCAGCACTTTTCCGGATAGGAATTTTCCCGTCCGAACAAAACCCAAAAAACAAACTAATATATAAATAACCTACCATATTTCATCAAAAAAACAAGTTTTTAAATATTCAACAAAAAACCAGTCTTCAGAAG
>DOKE01000043.1:1982-5116 GCA_003510895.1 Candidatus Moraniibacteriota bacterium | reverse complement strand
TGGTTTTTCATATTTACTTAAAAAGATAACTTCTATTCGAGTATTCCATCAAGATTAACATCATATAGTATCTGCTCTTGAATATGTTTATATTCCAATATTTCATTTCCCGAAAACCAAATAGGAATTTCTTTTTCTGCTTCCTCGACATTACCTGAGGCATGTAAAAGGTTTCTAACGCTTCTCTGATCAGTATCAGCCAAAGAATATGTGTCTAAAGTAAAATCACTTCTAATTGATCCAACATCGGCAGTTAGAGGTTCTGTGCTTCCGGTAATTTTTCTAACCAATGCGCAAGCTTGATTACCCTGCCATATCATTGCCACGACTGGACCTGCGCTTAAATATTTCGCATTGCTCATCATTACAGCTTTTCCATTTTCCATATTAGTCGCATAGGGACTTGTCAAACCTTTTTTTTCATATGCAGCTCTAGCCTTTCTTCCAACCTCTTCTAACCAAGCATCTCCTCCAACTTCATAATAGTGCTTTATTGCCATTTCTTCTGTCGGAATCACCATTTTCATTGCCACAAGTTTCAATCCAACTCTCTCATATCGCTTTATTATTTCACCCACTAAACTTCTTTGTATTCCATCGGGCTTAATTATAACCAGTGTCCTTTCTTTTTTTGGATGCTTTTCCATATTCATTTAAATTCTTATAAATTAAGAGCGGCTAAGCCGCTTGGTTCTTTTAATTATTCTAGCAAAGAAATAGAAAAAGACAAGTGCGTCTATTTCCTCTGGCATTCTTCGTTTGGGAGACGGCATTTGTAGATGATATCCCCTGTTTCGTCTGTTCTTAGAATTTTTGTTCCGATGCTGCGTAATTTTTCCAAAGTTTCTTCCGCCGGATGACCATAGGAATTTTTTCCCACGGAAATTATCGCTTCTTGAGGAGAAACTTTTTTCAAAAATTCCTCTCCGGTGGAATATTTTGAACCATGATGGGCAACTTTCAAAACATCGGCGGAAATATCAAATCCTTTTTGCGAAATCTCTTCTTCTTTTTCAGCAGTTAAATCACCCGTAAATAAAAACTTGTAATTTCCGATTTTCAAAACAGAAACAACACTTTGAGAATTGGTGTCCTTTTCATTTTCCGAAACTGAAGATGATGGAAAAATCAAATCCATTTCCGCTCCATTGGGAAAAGAAATTCTCACTCCCTTTTTTGCTTCAACAATTTCAGAACCTTCCGAATTTATATCGTTGCTTAAAAATTCAAATGTCTTGGAAGAGCTTGCGGCATTGGTTTTGACGACCGTTTCAATTTTATAGCTCTTGAAAACATCCGCAAATCCACCGATGTGATCTTGGTCGGGATGCGTTATGACAATCGTTTCTATTTTGCGATCCCAAAAAGAAATATATTTTCCAAGTTTTTCCAAAAGAATTTGTCCGCTCTTTCCTCCATCAATCAAGATTTGATTTGAACCCTGCGAAATCAAAATGGCATCGCCCTGACCGACATTCAAAAAAACGACTTTCAATTTTTGGCTCTTTGAATAAAAAATTATCCCCGCCAAAATCAAACCGGCAGCCAGCAAGCCGAATAAAATTCCATAAATTGTTTTACGATTAAACATATTCAAATTTTCATCTGTCATTTCAATCTTTAATTTTCATATTTCCAATTCTTCTTGCAAAGAATAAACCACTTCCCAGCGCCAAATAATATACGACGATTAAAAACATATTCACATTGTCAACACCGACGCTGGCCCAAGAAAAATTCGAAAAAAATTTAATCACTTCTATTTCATAGTATAACGGCAAATGTGCCAGCCAGGCAAAAATATTCCAAACCGGATTCAGAAAAAAACCGGAAATCGCCGCCAAAAATGAAAGCGCCATTGAAATTGGAACTATCGGCAGAACCAAAACGTTCACTAGTATAGAAATCAACGAAACAGTTTTAAAATTATACATTATTATCGGTATCACAAAAATCTGCGCGCAAAGAGAAAGAAAAATAATTTCAGAAAAACCTAACGGATTAAATTTTTTGAGAGAAATTTTTTCTGCCAGCGGAGAAAACAAAACTATTCCCAGAGTAGCCAAAAAAGAAAGTTGAAAACCAATATCCCATCGCAATAGCATCGGATTTATCGCGAGCATAACTGCGCCGGCAAAAATTATGGCATTTAGCGAATTGGAAAGTCTTCCATTTTTCATCGCCCAAATCAAAACAGTTCCCATTACTCCCGCCCGCGCCGCCGAAGACGGAAATCCAATCATCGCCACAAACAAAAAAATTCCAAAAATCGCAAACCACAACGCTTGCTTTCTCCACATACCAAGAAAAATTCCCAACAAAACAAAATATTCCGCGATAATCGTCACATTATATCCGGAAACAGCAACAATGTGCGTCATTCCGGTTCGAGAAAAACTGTCTTGAATTTCCTTTGACATTGCCGATGATCCTCCGAAAAGAACTCCATTGGCCAATGCCGCCTCCGGTTGAGGAATGGATTGAAAAATATTTTTTTCTAAATTGTTTTTTATTTTTAAAATGAAAGCGTATATTTTATTGTTATTCTTATTTCCCGTTTTTTCTATTTTCGCCTTGTTGCATATATATTTTATTCTATCTTTTGCCAAATACATTTTATAGTCAAAAGAATCGTCCTTGTTTTTTGAAATTTCCAAAATGCAGGAAATATAAAGTTCTTCTCCATAAAAATATTCTTCGAAAGAAGAAGTGTTGATTAAAACTTTTTCATTTTTACTTTCCAGTTTTGCGACAATTTTTTGATAGCCGTCTTTATTCTCCGGCTCTTTCACAATAATCGCCTTTCCTTCTATATTTTTTCCATCCAAACCAATGTCGTCAAAAAAATTCATTCGCCTGTCCAAAGAAAAAATTCCCAAAATAAAAAACAAAATAAAAAAAGCGACTATTATCGCAGTCCTGTTTTTCCAAAAAATCGCAAGCAGTGCAATAGAAATAATTGTTCCCCATAAAATAAAAGTTATTGGTATTTCAAAAAAAGATCGCATTCCGATTCCAAAAATAAAGCTCAAAGATAACAATAAAAATATTCTCGACTTGTTCATTCATTAAGTATACCAAACCTATATCAAACTATTTTTCAATTTTCCAAATATTACTAATTTACGCATATG
>DOKE01000043.1:354-1839 GCA_003510895.1 Candidatus Moraniibacteriota bacterium | reverse complement strand
CAGAAATTCTTCTGCCGGATATTACCATAAATATATGCCCGTCATTTTTCAGACAGGTATTCCCTCCTCATTGGGAAGACTTTTTTCAGTTTCACCACCTCTGTATCTGCGTTCTTCTTCTGGTGTTGCCGGCACCAGATTTGGTCCAGGAGTGATTGCGCACAATTCACCGCCATCGGACATAACCAAGTTTCGTGTTCTTCCATCAGTCTCACACATAACAAACCCTCCGTTTTCAGTCATAATTTCGGCAAAGTTTTTTGCCATTTCTTTCTCCTGTCTCTATTTTTCAATATCAATCATCTTCGTTTTGGCGGATTTTCCGCCGACTATTTTTAAGGAACTTTTTGAAACACCAAAATAATCAGCTAATACTTTTATTAGCATATCATTGGCTTGTCCGTCAACCGGAGGAGCGGTCAATTTTACTTTATATTCTCCGTCGGAAATTTTTTCCACGCTATTTTTGGATGACCGAGGAGAAACCCTAACATAAATTCTCATTCAATATTTTCTTTT
The DNA here is from genome assembly GCA_003510895.1 of Candidatus Moraniibacteriota bacterium. Classification (GTDB taxonomy): domain Bacteria; phylum Patescibacteriota; class Minisyncoccia; order Moranbacterales; family GWC2-37-73; genus UBA9338. Next base: position 1,320 of record DOKE01000043.1, on the reverse strand, counting down.
ATTTTTTCTTTTATTATATCATCAACCTGATCCGGCAACATATCGCCTTCGGGATTATGAATAGTCGCTTCGCGATAAACAATTTCGCTTATTTTCTTGAGAATATTCTTTGTTAGTTTTTTTCCTTCATCATTTATTAATTGATAATTTTCAACACCCAAAAAATAGAGATATGTTCCCATTGATATAAGCGCTATAATTATTATAGAAAAGATTGTTTTTTTCATATTTATTTTTTCTGAAAATCATCTTCTGATTCCCATATTTCCAAAATGTTTTTCAATTTTTCTTTTAATTTTATCCAGATCCAATGTTTTGCCTTGGGTTTTCTGTTTGAGTTTCGGATCAAGAATTTTTATATCGCGATATTCTTGAAGATAATAATTTTTAGCCCCGTCGATTAATTCAGCTACCTTTTCAAAATCTTCTTCAAAATGGATTCCCGGGACAACTGTTGTTCTGAATTCATAATCGATGCCGCTGCGCATAATCATATCAATGCTTAGTTTTATTCTTTCTGTGTCCGCTTTTAATCCCACTGTTTCACTATATCTTTCCAAGGAATTTTTTATATCCATCGCGATAAAATCAACTATTTTCTGATCGATTATTTTTTTCAAAATATCCGGTCGCGTTCCATTGGAATCCAGTTTCACCAAAAAACCCATTTTTTTTATTTTTTTGATAAACTCAATAATGTCCGACTGAATTGTCGGCTCGCCTCCAGTGATACAAACTCCTTCTAATTTCCCTTTTCGTTTTTCCAAAAAATCAAAAAATTCTTTTTCCATTTTATTATCAGTTGAGAATTGCGAATTGTTAGTCAGGACAAGTTCCGGATTGTGACAAAAAGGGCAACGAAAAGAACATCCGACAGTAAAAACCGTGGTGGCAATTTTTCCGGGATAATCTATGAGAGTTAATTTTTGAAAACCTCCAATAGTCATAAGAATTTAAAAAAATTCC
>DOKE01000043.1:0-263 GCA_003510895.1 Candidatus Moraniibacteriota bacterium | reverse complement strand
TCCTGAAAGAAAGTACCGCCCCAATATCTTTTATTTGTAAAACTCTAACAAGCGTTGCAAGCAGGCTGTTCAACAACAAATTCCACTCGATCTCTAAATTCAGTTCGTTTTCCTTTGTTCCATTGTTGCACCGGCCTGATGTATCCCACCACTCTGGAATAAACCTCGGTTGTTTGAAAATTTCTTAACACTGAATCTTTTTGATGGCAAGTCTTGCATTTAACATAAACAGCCTCGCCCACTTTATAGGGCATATATTCTTC
>DOKE01000025.1:23606-23777 GCA_003510895.1 Candidatus Moraniibacteriota bacterium | reverse complement strand
CATTTTTTATTTGCAAAGTTGTTTCTTGCTTGAAATGCCTGTTTTACAATGTTATTATTAAAAAGCATTAATAATGATATAAATATAATTTTTGAATTTGTTTTTGAAGCCAGGAAGCCGAAAAGCTAATTACTAAGAAGCTAAAAACTATGAGTGGACATAATAAATGGT
>DOKE01000025.1:23342-23530 GCA_003510895.1 Candidatus Moraniibacteriota bacterium | reverse complement strand
ATAATAAATGGTCGGGAATCAAACACAGAAAAGGAGCGCAGGATACCAAAAGAGCCAATGTTTTTACAAAAATGGGGCGATTGATTTCTATCGCCGCTCGGGAAGGCGGGGGAAACCCGGAAGCTAATGTGAAATTGAAATTCGCTATTGATCAAGCAAGAAAATTCAATATGCCCAAAGATAATATC
>DOKE01000025.1:22521-23281 GCA_003510895.1 Candidatus Moraniibacteriota bacterium | reverse complement strand
TCAATATGCCCAAAGATAATATCGAAAAAGCGATAAAGAAGGGAACAGGAGAATTGAAGGATGGCACTGTGATTGAGGAAATTATTTATGAGGGTTATGGCCCGGGAAACGTGGCGATGCTGATCAAAACGGCGACTGATAACAAAAATAGAACATTCAATGAGATTAGAAGTATCTTAACCAAGTCTGGTGGAAAAATTGTTCCGGAAGGAAGCGTCAGTTTTCTTTTCAAGCAAGTTGGCAGTATCGAAGTTTTGTTGAATGGAAAAAAATTGGAGGAAGCTGAACTGGAAGTTATTGAAGCGGGAGCGGAGGATACGGAATATTTTGAAGAAGTTCTTACTGTCTACACAAAAGTGGAGGAGCTTTGGAAAGTCAAAGAAGCTTTGGAAGAAAAAGGTTTCACTGTTGAAAGCGCTTCTCTGGTTTTTATTCCGACGCAAAAAACGGAACTGGCTTCCGAATTTAAAACTGCCTATGAAGATCTTCTGGATAAGCTAGACGAACACGACGACGCGCAGGAAGTGTTTGATAATTTATAAAAAATGCAAAAATCAAAAATAAAAGATGATGCAGTGCGTGTGCTGGGAGTTGATCCTGGCACGGCTATTGTGGGGTGGGCGGTTTTGGAGGAAAAAAACGGAAAAATTACTCCGGTGGCTTTTGGACATATCAGCACGAGCAAGGAAAAAGCGACAGCGGAAAGACTTTTGGAAATCGCCAGTGATTTAAAAGAAATAATCAAAAAACATCGTCCGCA
>DOKE01000025.1:9406-22467 GCA_003510895.1 Candidatus Moraniibacteriota bacterium | reverse complement strand
CGGCGGTGGAAGATTTGTTTTTTTTCAAAAACGCCAAGACTGTGATTAAGGTGGGGCAAGCCCGGGGCGCTATCCTATTGACTTTGGAGCAATTAAATGTTATAATTAATGAATACACGCCGCTTCAAGTGAAACAGGCGTTAACTGGGTATGGAAGGGCGGAGAAAAGCCAGATTCAGGCAATGACCAAGAATGTGCTAAGATTAAAAGAGATTCCCAAACCGGATGATGTGGCGGATGCGATTGCGGTGGCGTTGTGTCATTTGAACAGCCGCAAGATAAGAATGTTATTAAATAATCAGTAAAAAATTAAATATGCAAAGCGAAATCAGTCCGATAGTCACTTTTTTTATTAATCAGAATATTCCGGAAGTGACGATCATAATGCTTTTTATGCTTCCGATTGTGGTCACGCTGATTGCTTTTTTTCGCCAAGTGGTTGGAATAAAAGCTTTTGGCATTTATACTCCGGCTATTGTTACGTTTGCTTTTTTGGCCGTGCAGCCTCTTCGCTATGGAGTGTTTATTTTTTTGACGGTGATTGTGGTGGGAATGTTGATGCGTTATTTGCTTAAAAAATTGCGCATACTCTATTTGCCCAGAATGGCGATAACATTGAGTGTTGTTGCTCTTTCTATTTTGGCATTGCTTTCTTTTGGCGGTTCAATGCATCGAACCGGATTGGCGTCAGCTTCAATTTTTCCGTTGCTTATTATGATAATTTTGGTGGAAAAATTTATTGGAACTCAAATTGAAAAAGGAGACAAAGCGGCGATTATTTTGGCGCTGGAAACCCTTTTGATTTCAGTGGCTGGATTTTATTTAGCCAGCTGGAACACGCTTATCGAGTTTATTGTTGTTTATCCGTGGGTAATTTTATTTACTATTCCGATTAATATTTTTCTTGGAAAATGGGATGGACTTCGAATTTCTGAATATATCCGGTTCCGAGATGTTCTAAAAAAACTTCAATAAAAATTGTTTGAATAATTTTGCAATAATTTTCTGTATAAATGTTTAGATTGCTCAAAAATAGAAACAAGCTTTTGGGAATGAATGCGCGCAATTTGAAATTCATTCGTCCTAATAATCTCAAAAAAGCCAAACTTATCGCTGACGATAAGATTTTAAGCAAGCGCGTTTTGAAAAAAGCGGGACTACCGGTTTCCCGATTAATCACCAAGATATGTTCTTTGGAAGAATTGGAAAATTTTGATTGGAATTCTTTGCCCTCCAGTTTCGCGCTTAAGCCCAATAGAGGATTTGGCGGAGAAGGAATCGTTGTTGTGTACGGAAGAAAAAAAGGAAGAGAAGATGCGTGGGTAAAAGCCAATGGTTCGGTTGTGACAATTGATGATCTGAAAAGCCATATTAGAAATATTATTGATGGAGCCTATTCGCTTTCCAACACGCCAGACGTTGCTTTTTTTGAGGAAAGATTGAAATTATTGAAACTTTTCAAATCATACGCCTTCAAAGGAATTCCTGATATTCGCGTGATTGTCTACAATAAGGTGCCGGTGATGGCGATGCTGCGTCTTCCTACTAAGGATTCTGGAGGCAAGGCCAACCTTCAGCAAGGAGCAATTGGATTGGGGATCGATTTGGCAACCGGAACAACCACTACGGCGGTTTTGGGAAAAGGAAAAATAATTGAATATGTTCCGGGAACGCGAATGCTTTTGTCGGGAATCAGGATTCCATATTGGAAAGATATTTTGAAATTTGCCGTGCAAGCGCAAGAAGTTTCCGGCTTGGGATTTTTAGGCGCCGATGTGGCTATTGATAATGAAAGAGGACCGGTATTTTTGGAACTCAACGCGCGTCCGGGACTTTCTATTCAAATCGCCAATCTATCTGGACTCAAGGAGAGACTGGATCGCGTGAAAGGAATTAAAATAAAAACAGTGGAACGCGGAGTGCGAATGGGAATGGATCTTTTCGGAGGAGAAATTGAAGAAGAAGTGGAAGATATTTCCGGACGAAAAATTATCGGTTCAGTGGAAAAAGTGACTTTTATCGGCAAGAATGGAGAAAAAATCGAAGTGGAATCGAAAATTGACACTGGGGCAATGTCGACTTCGATTGATGTGGAGTTGGCGAGAGAATTGGGATTTGAAAATGTTATTGAAAAATTTAGTGAAATTGATTTGTCCCAATTTGATCTGAAGCCGGAAAATGAAGGAAAAATCAAAAAGGAATTTATGGAAATATATGGGAAAGAAATTGAAAACCTTAGTGATGTTGCCGTCGTTTTTTCTTCAAGCGGATCATCTATTCGTCCGATGATAAAACTAGAATTTATTATGGATAACTTGAGAATATCGACGAAAGTTAATATTATCGACAGAAGCTCATTAAGGAATAGCGTTATTATTGGAAAAAGAAATCTGGGAAGATTCTTGGTGGATGTTAACAAATAAGCCCGGTTTAAATTTTAAGATGTTTTCTATATTTTTTATAATAATTAAAATGTTAAAAAATGAATAAAAAAATTGTTACAATATACTATGAAGATGATTGGAATAAAGAAGGCGTCCCGATTGATAGTGAACCAACTAGAAAATCTTTTGAAGATATGCATGAAAGAGGATTTAAGAAAGGTTATGAAATGTTTAGGGCTAGTATTCAATGGTACAATTTGAAAAGTGGAACATTTGAAAAAACTTGGAAATTTAGGAATGGAGAATGGATAAAAGAAGAAAAGCCCGTAAGACCGGATCTTGTCTTTGATAAAGTGGGGGGAGTAAGGGACTATGAATTTTTTGATCTTAAGATGAAAATGGCTCAAAAATCTAAAGTGTTCAATCATCCTCTTTTTAAAACAATTTATAGCAATAAGTTGTCTCAATATTTGATTTTATCCGATTTTATGCCAAAGTCTTTTTTAGCTATTGATAAAAAAGAATTGGAAGAAGCATTGAAGAATATTTTATCTGAAAAGGTAGTATTAAAACCTGTATATGGTTCAGGTGGATTTGGCATAATAATTACTGAAAAAAGCAAAGCTATCAGTGAATGGGGTGAATATCCTGTGTTTATTCAAGAATTTATAAAAAATGAAAATGGAATTCCTGGGTTTTCAAAAGAAGGAGAAATAGCAGATCTTAGGATGATATTTTTTAATCACGAATTCCGATATGCGCTTTCGAGAATTGCAAAAAAAGGATCATTATTTACCAATTTTCATCAGGGAGCAACTGCTGTTATGGTTCCTGAAGATAAAATTCCGGATTCTGCAAAAGCAATGGCTGCAGAAATAATAAAAAAACTTTCTGTGATTAAAAAGGCGCACTATTCTTTAGATTTTATGTTTACAAAAGAAGGAATGCCTCTTTTAATAGAAATGAATACAACTCCCGGAGTTGATTTGCTTCGAGAGGTTGGCGATGAAAATCTCTGGGAGGAAAATCTCGATGATTTAGCTTCAATGGCTTGAGTTTAAATGAAAATGTTTAATATATTTAGAAAAAAAATAAAAGTTGCCGTAGTGTCTCCTTCTTTCGGGAATACTGGCGGTCCTGAAGTTGTTGCGCAGAATCTTGTTAATGCGCTTGTTGATTTAGGTGTAGATGTGACTCTTTTTGCTCCGGCTGATTGGAAAACAAAAGCTAGACATATTCCAACTCTGAAAAAAAGTATTTGGAATATGCCAAATATAAAAGAGATGAGCGTAGAAGTTTTAAGAAATTTCAGGATTTCCAGTCAAGTCAAAATTCTAAATTATCAGGATGATTTTGATGTTGTTCATTTGCATTCCCAAAAATATGCTTATTCGGTGGGAAAAAATCTTAGGAAACCTTGTGTTTTGTCTTTCCATAATAGATTTTCAAAAGATGTTTTCGATCAAATTAAAAGTGCCGGAATCTATACTATAGCGCTTTCAAACTCACAGAAGGGAAGCTTTGATGTCTCAGAAGTTATTTATAATGGAGTGCCAACAAAAAATATAAATTATTCCTTTAAAGAGGGAAGGTATCTTATGTTTGTTGGTAGGTTAACTGATCAAAAGGGAGTTGATATTGCCATTCAAATCGCATTAAAAGCAAATAAAAAACTTTTGATTTTTGGAAGAATTGGAAATTCTGAAGAACGTCAGAAATTTTATAAAGAAAAAGTTCAGCCCTATTTGGACGATAAAAATATTATTTACAAAGGCGAAGTTAGTCACGAAAAAATATATGAATATTTACGCGAGGCGGAGGCTCTTCTTTTTCCTATAAGAAGACCGGAAGTTTGTCCTATGGCAGTTGGAGAGTCTTTGGCGTGTGGTACTCCTGTGATAGGTACCCAGATAGATCCATTAATGGAGATGCTAACTGATGAAAAAGTTTCTTTCTTGTCTAATGATGTAGACGAACTTGTTGAATCCGTAAAGAATACACAAAGATTTGACCGAAGAAAATGCAGAAAATATGCCGAAGAAAAATTTGACAGCCTTGTTATGGCTAAAAGGTATCTGGATTTTTATGAGAAAATAATAAGAGATTATAGAAAATAATTTTATATTTTAGCGGTGGATAAAAATAAAATAATTCAAATGTTGGAGCCTACAGAAGAGGCAAAAAAAGAATTGCTGAATTTTTATAATGCAAGTTTTCCAAAATCTCAATGGGATTTTGAAAAAATAAGCTCTTTTTTTGATAAGGAAAATAAAGGAATTTGTTTTGTTATAAAGAGCAGCAGTAAGCTTTTTGGATTTTCTATGGGTAAATTATATAAAAATCGTAAAGATATTTTTGTTCTAAGTTCACTTTTTGTTAGTAGTGAGTTGAGGGGAAATGGATATGCTAAAAAACTTATAGAAATATTTTCTCAAGAAGCTTTTTTTGATAAGAATATAAAAAAAATAATTTTACATTTTAGGGATTCGAACAACTTACAAAATTTTTATGAAAAAGTTGGATTTATAAATCACTGTATAGATGGAGAATATAAAAATAGAGAAAAAAAACATTATATGGAAATGTTAAAATAAAATTTTTAAAAAATATGAAATTTGAGCAATCAATACAAAACAATGCCAGCAATAAAAAAGAAGTCTTGGATGAAGATTGGTATGAAAAATTCAGTGAGCTTGGAAGTTTTCAGGAATTTGAATATTTTATGGACAAAAAGGAAAAAAGAGAGGAACAAAAGAATGAATTTTTAGGTGAGCAAGTGAGAAATCCTAAATTGAATTATCCTAAGCTGGAAAATTTTGATTTTGAGTCAAAAGAAAGAGCACTATTAAATTTAAAAAAGGAAATTTTAGAAATAGAAAAAAATGAAATAGTTAAGCAATTGTACAGATGGAAAATAAATGAAAAATTGTCTCAATTGCGAATGATGTTGGCTTCTAAAAACGGGAACGATAAGAGATTTGCTAAATATTCAAGATTTATTTATGGCAGTCCAGATGAAAATGTTTTTAAATTAAATTTAAAAAATGTAAATAATGTTATAGAAAGAAATCGTGATTCTGATGACGTGAGGATCTTATTCGCAATCAGAAGATTGGAAAGTTCGCTCAAATTAGGCGCTACCGAGGGAATTGACGAGGAAAATAATTTATTGCCTGGCAGAAAAAGAATATTACTTTATCCTTTTAGGGAAGAAAAGAAATTTGATTCCAATACAATAGCGCAGGAATTCGAAGTTGCCTTGAAAGAAATTGAAGCAGAAGGCTGGAGGGTTGTTATTGATGATGATGTCGCAAATATATTTGTTAGTCATGAAAAAAAACAAGTAAATATTCCTACAGATAAAAAGTTAACTGAAAGCAATTTAAAAGGACTTATTGCTCATGAAATAAAAACTCATATATACAGGAGAGAAAAAGGGGAAAGATCAAAGTTGAAATTATTGGAATTGGGTTTGGATAGATATATGAAAGGAGAAGAAGGCATATCAACATATGAAGAGCAAAAAGAACTAGGAACTGATGATTTTTCTGGTTTTGATGGGCATTTCGCCATTTCTTTAACTATGGGAATTGATGGAAAAAAACGCGATTTCAGAGAAGTGTTTAATATTTTAAGAGACTATTTTTTTCTTAATAGCAAAGAAAAAAATAAACAAATCGCATGGGAAAAAGCAAAAGATAGTGCATGGGCAAGATGCGTGCGTACTTTCAGAGGAACTTCCTGTCAAAATGCCGGGGTATGTTTGACTAGAGACATAGTTTATAGAGAAGGCAATATTGGAGTTTGGAATTTAGTTAAAGAAGGATCCGGGGAAGCAAGGAGATTCTTTGTGGGAAAGTATGATCCGACAAATTCAAGACATATCTTAATCTTGGATCAGCTTGGAATAACCGATGAAGATTTGGAAACGCTTGAAAAATAAAAATATTTGTGTATAATATACCTGCTTTGGTTTTGTGGTTAATTCAGGTATAATAAAGAAAGAAAAATAACAGAAATAGAATATTAAAAAGTAAACGTAATTTATGCAGCGATTTTTTATGCTTCTAAAAAGCCTTTTTACTTGGAAAAGAGTTTGGATGACCGCGCTTTCTTTGGGTTTGGCGGGAATTTTGGCTGTGATTGCCATTTTTATCTATTTTGCCAAAGATTTGCCTAGTCCGGGAAAAGTTAATAGCCGGGTGATTGTTGAATCAACTAAGATTTATGACCGCACGGGACAACAACTTCTCTATGAAGTGCACGGAGAAGAAAAAAGAACATTGATTCCTTTTAAGGATATTCCCGATGCCGTGAAATACGCCACGATTTCTTTGGAAGATCAGGATTTTTATTCTCATCACGGAATAAAAATAACTTCCATTATTCGAGCGGTTATTAAGGATGTTTTGCAAGGAGGAGCGGCGCAGGGAGGTTCAACCATTACTCAGCAGTTTGTAAAAAATTCTCTTTTGACTTCGGAAAAAGCTATCACGAGAAAAATAAAAGAGGTGATTCTTTCTTTGGAAATTGAACAAAAATTTTCCAAAGACGAAATTTTGGAAATGTATTTAAATGAGATACCTTATGGATCGAATGCTTATGGAATTGAAGCGGCGGCGCAAACTTTTTTCGCCAAGCCGGCTAGAGAGTTGACTTTGGACGAGGCTGCTTTGTTGGCTTCGCTTCCGCAAGCTCCTTCGAGATATTCTCCCTATGGATCAAAAACCGATGTCTTGAAGGCCAGGCAAGAGTTGGCTTTGGATAATATGATGCGAGCGGGATATATCACGCAGGAACAAACTGATGCGGCAAAAAAAATCGATGTTCTTTCGAGAGTGGTGGCCAAGAGAGAAGACATAAAAGCTCCACATTTTGTGATGTATATCAAGGAATATTTGGAATCTAAATATGGCGGGGAGGCAGTGGAAAAAGGCGGTTTGAAAGTTTATACGACATTAGATTGGGACAAACAACAAATTGCTGAAAAAGCCGTGAAGGAGGGAGCGGAAAAAAATCTTGGCGCTTGGGGCGCTTCCAATGCGGCGTTGGTGGCGATTGATCCAAAAACCGGGCAAATATTGGCGATGGTTGGATCGAAAGATTATTTTGACAAATCAATTGACGGACAAGTTAATGTGGCGCTTAGTCAGCGTCAACCAGGATCATCTTTCAAGCCGTATGTATATTTAACCGCTTTTACTAAAGGGTACACTCCGGAGACTGTTATTTTTGACACGCCGACAAATTTTGGCGACGGCGACAAAGAATATAAACCTCAGAATTATGATGGGGAATTTAGGGGACCATTGCAAATGAAAGAAGCTTTGCCGCAGTCATTGAATATACCGGCTGTCAAAACTTTGTATTTGGCCGGAGTCAAAGATTCTATAATGATGGCTAAAAGTTTGGGAATCACAGATTTGAATCAACCAGATAGGTATGGTTTATCCTTGGTGCTTGGAGGAGGAGAAGTCAGATTATTGGATCATGTAAATTCTTTTGCTTCGCTTGCCAACAATGGAGTGCGTCATGATAAGGCTGCCATATTAAGAATTGAAGATAGCAAGGGAAAAATTTTAGAAGAATATAAGAATTCAGATGGGACGAGAGTGGTTGAAGAAAAATACGTGGCTATGCTGGATCATGTTCTATCCACTAACGCCTATCGAGCTCCGGTTTTTGGAACAAATAATCCTCTGAGATTTGATGATCGACCGGTGGCTGCTAAAACAGGAACGACTAATGAATGGCGCGATGGTTGGACAATGGGATATACTCCGTCAATCGCGGTTGGGGTGTGGGCGGGAAATAATGATAACTCCATAATGAAACCGGGGGCCGATGGATCCTATGTGGCTGCTCCTATTTGGAGAAGTTTTATGGATCAGGTTTTAAAAAATTATACCATTGAACAATTTCCTAAGTATGAAAAAGAGAAAACCGGAAAATCTATTCTTGATGGCGAGCTGGAAATTAAGGAAGATGTGAAGGTTTGTGAAATTCCGGACAGCGGCAAGGATAAAAAATATTGTTTGGCCAATAGCTACTGTCCTTCGGATGATGTGAAGAAAAAAGATTTTGCCAATGTGCATAATATTTTGTGGTATGTTAAGCGAGATGATCCAAGGGGCGATTATCCAAAAAATCCCGGCAGCGATCCGCAGTTTGATAATTGGGAAAAGGGAGTGGAAGATTGGTATGATGATAATAAGAAAAAAGAAGTTATTTCCGGAATGATTCCAACGGAAGAATGCCAACAAGATGATTTCAAGGAAAATCTTCCTTCTGTGGTTCTTTCTGTTAGCAAATCAGAAACTAATGTTAGTATGTCGGCTAAAATAAATGCGCCCTATAAAACTGACACGGTTAAATTTTCAGTTGACGGCGAGGTTGTCGCTTCCGGAGGAAGTGAGTTAAAATCATATAGCTATGCTATTCCGGCTGAAAAAATTGGTTCATTGGTGGAAGTGAAAGTTGTTGTTAGGGATAAAAATGGCAATGAAACCGAGGATAGTGAAAAAATTACTTTATAAAAAACAAAATGATTGCAAAGATAAGAGGGAAAATAGATTTTATTTCTGAAAATTATGTGGTGGTTGACGTGAATGGAATCGGTTATAAAATTTTTACTACTGCATACATATTGGGAAAAATCGCCGGCTCGCAAGAAGTGGAATTCTATATTCACACACACGTGAGGGAGGATATTTTAGCTTTGTATGGATTTTTGAGCTTGGAGGAATTGGAGATGTTTGAATTGCTTATTTCTGTTTCCGGAATTGGTCCCAAAGCGGGGATGGGAATTTTGACCATTGCCGATCCGAAAACAATTAAAACAGCGGTTGCTAGAGAAGATTCTTCTATTCTTACTAAAGTTTCTGGAGTGGGGAAAAAAACTGCTGAACGAGTTATTTTGGAATTGCAAAATAAAATTGGAGAAATTTCCGCCGGAGAAAAAAACGAAGTTTCTTTGGATGGCGACGCTCTGGAAGCTCTTGTGTCTATGGGATATTCTGTTTCGCAGGCCAGAGACGCGCTCAAAGCTGTTCCGAAAGATGTGACGGATGTGGGAGAAAGAGTAAAAGCTTCTTTGAAAAGTTTGGGAAAAAAATAGTTTTTATTGGTATAGTCAGATTATGGAAAATTTTGCTGAAAAATATGAAATCTTCAGAAGAACCTCCGCGAGAGAGGCTTTTTTGCAATCGGACGAATGGAGAAATTTTCAAGAAAAATTTGGACAAAAAACTTTTTGTATTGATGAAAAAAACGGCAAATCGAATTGCGAAGAAAATATGTTTCGAGCCAGCATAATCAGTCATCGGTTACCAATCGTGGGAGAATATTTTTATGTTCCGCGCGGACCGATATTTGATGATAAAAATAAAAATAATTTGGAATGCTTGGAAAATTTCAGAAAATCATTGCAATATTTGATTTGGATGGCGCGTGAAAATGGCGCGGGCTGGGTTAGGATTGATCCGCAAAATGAAAAAAATTTCAGTCTAATCAAGGAAGCGATAAAAGAAATTTCTTGCGACGAAAAAAATATTTCTTTAAGAAAAGCTCCGCATAATATGCAACCGGGTGAAATTTTTGAAATTAATATTGAAAAAAATGAAGCGGAATTGCTTTCTGAAATGAAAACAAAAACTCGCTATAATATCAGGCTGGCGGAGAAAAAAGGAGTAAAAATAATTTGCAGTTCTCAAGCGGCGGGAAGTGATTATGTGGATGATTTTTTGAGACTCACCAAAGAAATGGCCAAGAGAAACGGCATTGTGACGCATCCGGATCAATATTATCGAAAAATGATTGAAAACTTGCCGGAAGATATGTTGAAAATTTATGTTGCTGAATTTGCCGGAAAAATTATTGCCGCTAATCTGATTTTGTTTTTTGGGGATAGCGCCACTTATTTACACGGAGCTTCTTCTGATGAAAACAGGGAAGTGATGGCGCCTTTTCTTTTGCAATGGAAACAAATTTTGGATGCCAAGGAAAGAGGATGCAAAACGTATGATCTTGGAGGAGTCAAAACAAACGACAAAAATAATTCGTGGGAAGGGATCACGCGATTTAAAATGGGATTTTCAACTAAGACAGAACCAATCAAATTTCCCGGAAGTTATGATATTGTCATCAATCCGTACAAATATCAACTTTATAGAACATTGCAAAAAGTGAGAAGTTTCTGGAGTTGATTTTATTATTTACTTATGCTAACTTTGTTTAACCTGTTCTTTTAAATTATAAGCTTATAAAGGAGGTGATTTTCTTGCTGAAAATTAAGAATAAGGGCTGGGTTGATGTTGATTTAAAAATCTTTACCACAGAAATGATGTGTTGGAGATTTGAAAAAGCGTTGAACCTTTGCGCGGAGGGATTTCACTGGGGACAGTTGCGAGCAGATGGAAGAAAATATATAACTCATCCTATAAAATTATGTCAGATTTTGGTTTATTTTGGTATTATTGATGAGGATACATTAATTGCCGCTATTTTCCATGATGCTCCCGAGAGTTCCAGCGTCAAAATTTTAGAAGAAATTGAAGCTTATGGTTGTGATGTGGTTTTTCTTGTAACTCTGCTCACAAGGACTCCTCCTGATGAAGATTTTGAATTTTATTGCGCTAGAATTTTGCAAGACTATCGAGCTGTCCTTATCAAGCTGGCTGATCGTTTGCATAATTTGCGCAATATGACCAAAAGAATTCATACGGGAAAATTTTTCACAAAGAAAAGACTCAAGGAACAAGTCAGAGAAACGGTTAAATGCATTATTCCGATGGCTGAATCAGCTATGGAATTATTCCCTGAACATTCAGAAAAAATCAGGGAGATGTTAGATGAAATTGAATTTGCTGTTAAGATGGCAAAATTGGTTTGTGATTAAACGGCTATGCTTAAACAGGTGGCCGTTTTTTTAATTAAAATTATTGAGGTATAATAATATAGTATTATGATTGGTTAATATTCTTTTATTTTTATGCATAAATTGAAAAATTTAGTTCCGCAATCAATTAAAAATATTTATCACTTATTCCAAGCCATCTTGGCGAATTTTTGGTATGGATTTCCAACTAGAAAATTGAAAGTCATTGGAATCACCGGCACGGATGGAAAAACCACCACAGCGCAAATGGTGACAAAAATTTTGGAAGAAGCTGGCAAGAAAGTGGCAATGGCATCGACAATTAATTTCCGGATCAATGGCGAGGAGAAAAAAAATCTTTCTCATTTCACAACCTTGTCATCTTTTGCGGCGCAGAAATTTGCCAAGCAGGCAGTGGAAGCCGGTTGTGAGTATTTAATTTTGGAAACATCTTCTCATTCTTTGGATCAATATCGGGTATGGGGAATAGATTATAAAGCAGCTGTCATCACTAATGTAACGCGTGAACATCTGGACTATCACAAAACAATGGAAAAATATCGTCGAGCCAAAGCGAAACTTTTCCGGAAAGCTAATGTGGCAATTGTGAATTTGGATATGGAAAAACCCGAAGACTTCTTGCAATTTAAAAATAATAAAAAAATTACTTATAGTTTGAAAAATAAAAAGGCTGATTTTTTCGCGGAGAATATAGAAACAGGATTAAGCGGTTCTGTCTTTCAGGTTTTAAATTTCAGGTTTCAGTTGCATATTCCCGGAGATTTTAATATTGAAAACGCGTTGGCGGCTGTTAGTGTGGCAAATAGCGAAGGAATTGATTTGGAAACTTGCGCGAGAGCTTTGGAAAAAATCAAAGGCGTTCCGGGCAGAATGGAATACGTTGAAAATAACAGGGGATTGAATATTTTGGTGGACTTTGCCTTGACCCCGATTGCTTTGGAAAAATTGTATACGTTGCTTTTGAAAATTAAAAAACCGCAAGCTCGCATTATTGCGGTTTTCGGTTCTTGCGGGGAGCGGGATCGCGGGAAAAGACCAATTATGGGCGAAGTAGTTTCCCGATATGCTGATTTTGTGATTGTGACCAATGATGAACCATATCACGAAGACCCGACGCAAATTATCAATGAAATTGCGGCAGGCGTAAAAGATAAAAAAGAAAATGAAAACTTTTGGATAATCCCTGATCGTCGTGAAGCCATCATCAAAGCTTTGCAACTGGCGCAGCCGGATGATATTATCGCCGTTACCGGAATGGGCGCGGAAGAATCAATGATAGTCGGCGATCAAAAAATTCCGTGGAATGACAGACAGGTGATTTTGGAGGAATTGGAGAAAATTAAGTAAAAACGGCATCATTTGACGCTAGTCGGCAAAGTGTTAAAATGGATACTGCAAGAAACAAAAGCAAGTCAAAATATTATGAAGAAAAAAAATCAAAAAAATGCTGATACGGAAAAGGCCTATGGCTTTGGCGAAGTTATGTTTATGCTGGAAAATATGAATGATGGCATACAGATAATTGCCGAGCAACAGGTAGATATGAAAAAAGACATAGATATCATAAAAGAAGATATAAGCGAAATAAATGTCAGATTGGGAGGGGTTGAAGATAGGTTAGGCAATGTTGAAGATAATGTTATAGAAATCAAACACAAACTTTCAGAAAAAGTTGATCGGGAAGAATTTAATAAGTTGGAAAAGCGAATGATTAAATTGGAAAAATTGGTTTTCGCCAAAATAGCTTAATCAAAAAATCTTTCAAGAATATAAAAAAGACG